>CACIBQ010000046.1 GCA_902584915.1 uncultured Pelagibacteraceae bacterium | reverse complement strand
GATAAATATAGAGCAATTTCAGACTTTATATCAGGAATGACAGATCGATACGCAATTAACCTTTACAATAATATAAAATGAATATTTTTGAACTATACAAGGATAAGATAAATAAAATATTATTAGATATGTCTAAAAATGGTAAAATAATTTTACCAGATGAATTAGATGGTATTAATACAGAAATTCCTCCAGCAAAATTTAATAGTGATATCTCAACAAATGTTGCAATGTTTTTATCAAAAATAAATAAAATATCCCCAGCAGATTTGGCTGAAATTTTAGCTAAAGTAATTAAAAAAAGTGACAATTTAATAGAAAATGTTTCTGTAGTTAATCCTGGTTTTATTAATATCAAGTTTAAACCAATTTTTTGGACAAATTTTATTAAAGAAATTACACAAAAATCTAAAACTTTTGGAATTAACGATAAAGAAAAAAAGAAAAATTATTTAATAGAATTTGTATCTGCCAATCCTACAGGGCCACTTCATGTTGGTCATTGTAGAGGTGCTATTTTAGGTGATGTTATTGCTAATGTTTTATTATTCAATAATCATAAGGTTACTAGAGAATATTATGTAAATGATTATGGTAACCAAATAATAAATTTTACTAAATCAGTTTATTTTAGAATTAGAGAAATTATATTCAAGGAACCATTTCCCAGTGATAACGAAGATTTATACCCTGGTGATTATTTAATTGATTTTGCAAAAAATATTATCAATTCAAATGAAAAAATTGATTTTAAAAATTTTGAAAATATTTCTGAAAAATTAACTGCATTATCTATCAATGAAGCATTAATGTTGATTAAAAAAAACCTTAATAGTCTAGGCATAAACCATGATAATTTTGTTAGTGAAAAAAAATTAATTTTAAATCAAGAAGTTGAAAAAGTTATTGATTATCTTAAAAAAAATAAGTTTGTATATAAAGGTAAAATCAAAGCTCCAGCAGGTGAAAATAATGATAATTGGGTAGAAAGAGAACAATTGCTTTTTAAATCAACTGATTTTGGTGATGATAAAGATAGATCATTACAAAAATCAGATGGAGCCTGGACTTATTTTGCAAGCGATGTAGCTTATCATAAAAATAAATTAGATAGAAAATTTGATTATTTAATTAATATTTTGGGAGCCGATCATGCAGGATATATTAAAAGAATTTCATCTTCTGTCGAAGCTTTATCTAATTCTAAGGAAAAATTAATTTGTAAAGTTAGTCAATTAGTTAAACTAATAAAAGATAAAAAACCTTTCAAAATGTCTAAAAGAAAAGGAGATTATATAACTTTAGATGATTTGATTAATGAAGTTGGAAAAGATGCAACAAGATTTATTATGCTTAGCAGAAGTAGTGATGTAGAACTTGATTTTGATTTTGATAGTGTTGTTGAAAAATCTAAAGATAATCCGCTTTACTATGTACAATACTGTTATGCAAGAATATCTTCTGTTTTTAGACATATCAAAAAAGATTTAAATTCTGATATTAAGATTGATAAATATGATTTTAATTATTCTGATGATGAAATAAATATTTTAAAAAAACTATCTGAATGGCCAAAATGTATAGATGTGTCTAGCAGTAAACTTGAGCCCCATAGAATACCTACTTATTTATATGAATTAGCTTCTTTATTTCACTCATACTGGAATTTAGGTAAAGAAAATCCTGATAAAAGATTCATAAATGATAAGAACAAAATTACAGATGACAAATTAATTTTTTTAAAAGCAATTTCTAATACCATAAAATCAGGTATGAATATAATTGGAGCATCTACTCCAGAAAAAATGTAATGTTAAAAGAAATAAAATACTTTATTTTTTTTTTAGTTATTATCCTTTTTATATTATTTTCAATTAAATATTACATTTCAAATGAAAATATAAAAAAAACATATAGAAATCTGGGCTCAATTGACAAGAGCATTAATATGTATGATTCTAAACTCCCAGTTATATCAAATGATACTGATAATATTGTTAAACATTTGAATAACGATGAAAACACTAACAAAAAAAAATATTCTTTTTGGGATTTATTAAAAAATGAAAATTAATTTAAGAAAATCATTCATATGTGGTGTCAAAGGTTTAAAATTGTCAAGAAAAGAATATTTATTTATCAAAAAACATAAACCATGGGGAATTATACTTTTCCAGAGAAATATTAAAAATATTGATCAAGCAAAAAAACTTACTTCATCAATAAAAAAAATATTTAATGATCCTAATTATCCTATTTTAATTGATGAAGAAGGAGGAAG
>CACIBQ010000045.1 GCA_902584915.1 uncultured Pelagibacteraceae bacterium | reverse complement strand
ATAAAAATATAAAGAATGTAAGAAAGAAATATTATAATGACAAAAAGTTTAGTAAAAATAACAGTTTAATTAAGTCCCTTCAATTTAATTAAGTTTGTTTAATAAGCGATTTTTCACTTGCATCCTTTCCATATTTGAATGCAAATCTCTTTGGATCTCTTTCTTTCAAAAGTAAATTAGCTTTAAGGTTTGCCTCATTGACAAATTTTTCAAATTGATAAGGTCCATCAAATCCATCCACCTTTACTAATGAAGATCTAAACATTAAGTCATTTAATGATTTACCATCCCACCAAAGGTTTTCTTTTACCACCTTTCTATAAATTGGAGTTCCGGGCAAGGGACTTAAAATTGAAAATGAAAAACTATCTGCTCCGGTACTTAGAGCAAATTCTATGGTCTGATTCATCTCTTCGAAAGTTTCCCCTGGGTAGCCAAGTATCCAAAAAGTATGAACAAGTAACCCGGCTTTTTTTGCATTTTCAATAGCTGGCTTGATCTGATCAACTTTTAATCTTTTGTTAATAATGTTATCCAACACCCTTTGAACACCACTTTCACAAGCCAGTGTTACTTGGTAGCAACCAGAATTACTCATTGCCTTAAACATATCTGGTTGAGTAGCAAGATGATAATTTGTTTTAATACCGTTTGGAGTGCACCAAGGTAGTCCAACTTTTTCTAAAACATTACATAAATCAACTAAATTTTTTTTTCTTGCTGTTATAGTGTCATCTTCAAATTGAATTTCACCAATATTAAACTCTTCTACACCTAATTTTATTTCTTTTTCTATATCTTCTAACTTTCTCCATCTTACTACATGACCCCACATTTGTGGTGTTGTGCAAAAAGTACATTTTTCTGGACAACCTCTAGAACACATAATATTTAAAACTCTATTTGATCTAGATTTTGCTGAATGAAATGCCCCAATATCAAAATATCCTTCCATGTTTACTAAACTTCTTGCTGGAATAGGCAAGTTAATTAGATCAGTAATTCTGTCAGAAGGATTATTTTTATATTTTCCTCTTGAAATACGTCTTAGTAACCCTGGTACATTTGAAATATCTTGATTATTAATAATTTTATTAACAAGTTCGATAATATTAAAATCACTTTCTCCTACTAGTGCACAATCTATATTTTCGTCCTCCAAATCTTTTATTAAAGGTATATCGTCTCCAGGATGCGTTATGTTATGTTGATAATCAATAAGAGAATTTGTTATATGATTTCCACCAACTAAAACAAATATTTTAGAATTTATTTTTTTTACAATTTTTGCTATCGTGTGCCCCGACTCGTTTAGGTTTGAAAACAAAATTGAAATGCCCACAATATCAGGATTAAATTCTTTGATAACATTCTCTATTTCTTCTTCTGTTTGACCTATCAAGACTTTATTATTATCTAAATTTACTTTATTATTCCAACCCTCGAGCGCTGTGTCATGAATTTTTACAATGTGATTATTGTTTATTAAGCTCTGCGCAATTGTCATTAATCCCAAAGAAGATATAAAGAACTTTAAAAAATTAAATCATATCTTAAAAAGAATAAAACCAGATGTAATTATACATTCGGCAGGACAGGTTGCAGTAACTAAGTCAATAGTTTCGCCTCGTGAAGATTTTAATGATAACGTTTTAGGAACACTAAATTTATTAGAAGTAATTAGAATTAATAAATTAAAAAGTAAACTTATTTATACATCCACCAATAAGGTATATGGAAACTTGAATTATATTAAATTGGGAAAAAATAAAGAAAGATATTTTTTTAAAAATTTAAAAAAAGGTATAGATGAAAACTTCAATACAGATTTTCATTCTCCATATGGATGTTCAAAAGGTGCGGCCGATCAATATGTTAATGATTACTCGAGAATTTATAATATAGATGGATATGTTTTAAGGCAAAGTTGCATATACGGAACTAATCAATTTGGTATCGAGGATCAAGGATGGGTTTCTTGGTTTATTATTGCGTCTGTATTGAATAAAAGATTTAAAGTCTATGGAGATGGTAAACAAGTAAGAGATATTCTTCATATTGACGATTTAAATAACCTTTATTTCAAAATTGCATCATATAAAAAAAAAATTAAAGGCAATAGAATTTTCAATGTTGGTGGTGGAAGTAAATTTTCTTTAAGTTTGTTAGAATTATTCAAAATTCTAAAAAAAGATCGTAGATTGAAATTGAGATACAGTTATCACAAAGAGAGAAAAGGAGATCAAAAAATTTTCATTAGTGATAATTCTAGAATTACTAAAAATTTTAAATGGTCTCCTAAAATTGA
>CACIBQ010000044.1 GCA_902584915.1 uncultured Pelagibacteraceae bacterium | reverse complement strand
GACTACACGATTTTGGTCAGGATTTTATTCAAAGCATTCAAAAGATAGAAATTTACAAAGGTTCGAGCGGAGCTCATTTCGGACCAAGTGCTGTAGCAGGGGCTATAAATTTTGTAACTTCTATAGACTATGCAAATAGTTATTCAATAAATGGTTTTAGTGGAAAAAATAATTCATCAGCAATTAATTATACCAGAATCACTAATAACGATTGGCATTTAAATTTAAAAAGCTCAGTAACTTTAAGTGAAACTGGAAGCGCAATAGCTAGAGGATCTGAGCATGATGGATCAGAAAATTTTCAATTAAATCTTAATGGTGAAAAATGGATAAATGATAATCTAAAATTTAGATCTACTATGTATTCTAGAAAAACTGTAGCTGACTATGACGGAAGTGCAACAGATGAAACTGGATATGTATCAGATAACCGCATGTATGCACTACAGACTGGTTTTGAACATGTAACTAAAAATACTGAAAATTATATTAAATTTCATTACCACAATTACGATAGACAGTATGAGAACTCTGGATTTTTAGATGAATATTATAGCGAGTCTTTAGTTATTAAAAGTGAAAGTAAAAATAAAATTTCAAATAAAATTTCTTATGTTTATGGAGCTGAGTATAAATATGATTGGGGATATTTTGAAAATAGAGGCAGTTATAATGCATCCACCAAAGGACATATGAAAGACTTAGGAATTTTTGGAAATCTTGGATATAAATTAAATGAAAACTCAGTTCTATCAATTTATGGAAGATCGGATGACCATAATACAACCGGAGGAAATCAAACTTATAAAATTAATTTTATAAAACAATTTGACCGGTATGAGTTTAACTTATCACATTCAACAGGCTTAAGAAATCCAACTTTATATGAATTGTATGGTTCTGATAATTATGGGATAACAGGAAATGTTGGCCTTGATCCTGAAAAAAGTGAAACAAATGAATTTTCAATTTTATTTAATATTTTTGATAATTTAAGTTTTAATTCCACCGCTTATAGATCTAAAGTATACAATCAAATCGAGAGCAATTCTGCTTATAGCAAGCATGAGAATGAAGTAATAGACATAAATCAAGAAGGTATTGAAAGTGAGATTGTTTTTACTCGAAATAATGAAATATTATCCTTATATAATATATTTTCAAAAAGTAGAAAAACAAATGGGCAGGCCCAATCTCGAAGGCCAGATTTGTCTTATGGAATGAATTTTTCCAAAAAAAACTTACAAAGTCCAATTGGTCTTATAAATTTAGGTTTAAATTATAAACATACTGGCAAATATATCGATTGGGATGGTTCTGCAAATTCAAGACAAAAAAGTACAGATATTTTAGATTTATCTTTAACAAAAACCATACTTGGAAATACCTTCTATATAAAATTTACTAATTTACTTAATGAAAGATATGAAAAACCAGCCACATATAGACAAGACGGAAGACAATTTAGAATTGGCTTTACAAAATTATACTAGTTATTTTATTTGATTTAATTTAAAAATATTAATTAATGAACTACTTAAAAATATCAATAGGAATATTATTAGCACTTGCAGCTAGTAGATTTATTCCACATCCACCAAATTTTACGAGCTTAATTGCTTTAAGTTTTTATGTTCCATTATTTTTAGGAAAAAAATTTATTCCAGCTCTAGCAGTTTGTTTTATAATCACAGATTTGTTTATTGGTTTTCATGCTACAATTTTATTTACTTGGGGTAGTGTTATTTTAATCAGCTTAACCTCATATTTATTTAAAAAAAATATTTATCTCAGAATTACAGGAGTTATTTGCGGCTCCTTAGTTTTTTATATAATTTCTAATTTTGGAGTATGGAGCTTAGGGTCATATGGATACACACTTGATGATATGATTAAAATAAGAGATAAGAATATAATTTGGGCTCCAATGTATGACAATCTTGATTTAAGTGATTTTTATTGGAGAAAAATTAAATATTTAAATATCAAAGTTTTATCTTTCTCGAAGCCAGTTAAAGAAATTTGTCTAAAACATGGTTGCAAAAATATAAGTCTTAAATACGCGCTTAAAGATATAAAATTAGAAAATAATTTAACTACAAAAAATAAAATAAAAATTTTTTTTTGGTTTAGAAAAAATCTTTACACAAAAAATTGGATAAAGTTATTTAATGAAAAAGATATTAAAGAAATAGTTTATTTTTCATGCCCAGATCCTGGAGTTGAGCCAGAAATTTTGGACTATAGTACAAAAAAAAAATATAACTTTAAGGTTATTAAGAAACCTTTTTTAAAAAAAAAACAATACCTAA
>CACIBQ010000043.1 GCA_902584915.1 uncultured Pelagibacteraceae bacterium | reverse complement strand
AGTATGAACAAATGTTTTTTCACCACCACTTTCTGTCCATTCAGCTAGTGGAAAAAACATTCCAACCTGAACAGATGCACAAAGATACATTCCAAGACCATAGAATAGAATGTTACCAAATGAATTATATCCCATCTCTCCACCTTGAATATTCCATGTAGTTGCCAAAACTATAAGTACACATAGAATTGATAACTGAACTTTAAAAGCTGGAAAAATAAATGGGGCTGCTATTCCAAAAATTAAAATTCCAATATATAAAAATAGATTTTTATTAGACATCATTTTAAATACTCTCTTTTTCTTGAAAGCTTAAATCTTCTATAAACAAGAATTAATACTAATAATAAAAAAACTGATCCTATTCTGAATTCTGTTCCTAAAATATAGTCGGCAAATTCTTCAAATACACCAAGTCCCATGCCAGATAATGCAACACCTGGTAAATTTCCTAAACCTGCAACAATTACGATCATGAATGATCTGATTGTGTAAGGTAAACCCATATAAGGATGAATTGTAAAAGTAATTGAAATAAGTGCACCAGCCACTCCACATAAAGCTGCATTTATTCCAAAAGTAGCAGCATAAACTTTTTCAGTATTAACGCCTAAAATCTTTGCTGCTCTTGCATTTTGAGCTGTAGCTCTAATCGCTCGTCCAAGCTTTGATTTTTTCATGTAAATCACTAAACAAATCGCAAAAACAATACTTACAAACGCAGCAAATATTTTTGAATTTGGTAAAACAACATTGCCATCAAATAAAAAGGTTGTTCCATAACCAGAATTAGCAAGTACCACGTCTGCACCAAATGCAAAATTCATCAATTGCATAAAAAGAATGCTTATTCCAAATGTAGCAAGAATTGAAATAAATAGATCTCTATCAACAACTTTATTGATTACTAATTTATAAAGTCCAACACCAACAAAATACATTATGATTGGCGAAATAATTACTCCCCAAGCAGGATGAATTCCATAAAGGTACATAAAATATGCAATGTATCCTCCTAAAATAACTAAATCACCTTGAGCAATGTTTATGATATTCATCACTCCCCATTGAAGAGCCATACCATAAGCAATCAATGCAAATAAAATTCCAAGAAGTATGCCGTCCAAGCAAGCTTGAATGCTAATCATTGGATATTGAAAAACCATAAAATCCATAATTTACCCATGAAAAAAAATACCCCCTAGAGTTTAGGGGGTATTTATAGATTAGTTATTATCTTTCAGACCACTTAGGTACTGGGTGAATTAACTTAGCAGAAGCCCACTTGAGTGGAGCAACAACTTTGTTTTCACATTTTCCAGAGCTATCACAAATAACTTGAAATAATACCATTGGTTTAGAAACGTTTTGACCGCCTGGAGCAAATTTTATGTTTCCATAAAAAGTTTGCATATCAGTGGCAGCAAGAGCATCTCTTACTTTCTTTTGATCGAAAGAATTTGCTCTTTCAAAAGCATCTTTAAAAACCAATAAAGCAGCTGAAGATTCAGCAGCTTGATATGGTGGCGCATATCCAAACATTTTAGTAAAATCTGCATCATACGTCATTCCATCTTTAAACCACTTATCTTTGTAAGTTAAAGTCTTGTGCCATTGAGAAGCACATAAAGCATATTGAGAATTTTTACCATGTTGTTTAGATAGTTTTGCAGCATCACAGTGTGTCATTGCAAGCATTGGAACATCAACTTTCATTTCAGCTATTTGTCTAATAGCAGTCAAAGCACCTTTTGTATGGCCCGACACAACAAGCACGTCTGGCTTCATTTGTTTTACTTTAACTAAAGTAGCAGCCATATCATTAAGTTCTTTTGGCAATTTGTCGTCAATTATAATTTCAGATCCAGTTTCTTTAGCAGCATCTAAAATGCCTAATCTAACGTCTTGCGAAAAAGCGTCTTGCTCAAAAGCTTGTGCAATTTTTACACCTTTTCCACCATTTAATTCAACAGCAGTTCTAATTGCTACATCAAGATATAAATTTGCTGGTGCAAGCACTGCAAATAAATATTTGTATCCTTTAGTAAATAAAGATCTAGATGCTCCATTAGCTTCTACCATTGGCACTCCATACTTTTCTGTTACTGGGGCCATGGCTTTTGTTAACCCTGAGCTGTATGGTCCAAGCATAAACTCAACACCATCTTGACTAATTAATCTTTCTGCAAGTTGAGCTGCTCTCTTAGGATTTGATTCATCATCATAATAAATGATGTCAAATTTATAAGTTTTTCCACCTACTTTTATACCACCCATGCTGTTAATTCTCTCAACAGCCATATTGTATCCGTTTTGAGTATGAACACCATTTGATGAATATTTACCAGTAAGCGATACAGCTGCACCTAAAATA
>CACIBQ010000042.1 GCA_902584915.1 uncultured Pelagibacteraceae bacterium | reverse complement strand
TACCAACAAATTATTAATAAATATAGTCTCTAGTATTAGGTACCGATGAATGTTTTTTAATTAATTGTAATTGAAATACAACCTGGTCACCCCATTTAAAAGCCATTTCACAACCAGCAAGATAGAATTCCCACATTCTTAAGAATTTTTCATCGAACATTTGTAATACTTTTTCTCTTTCGCCTAAAAATCTTTCCTTCCAATGTCTCAAAGTATGAGAATAATGCATTCTCCAAACCTCAAGATCTGAGAGTATTAATCCACAATTTTCAATAGGTTTTGCAACTTCACTCAAGCTCGGTGTATATCCTCCAGGAAATATATATTTTGTAATCCAAGGATGCGGGTCTCTAGGTGGATTAACTGAGCCTATCGTATGTATAAGCGCTACTCCATCCTCATTTAGCAATTTTGCAACATTATTAAAATAAGTTTTATAAAATTTTCTTCCAACGTGTTCAAACATTCCTACACTCACTATTCGATCAAACTTTTCATTCAAATCTCTATAATCTGCTAACCTAAATTGAACTTGATTTTCTAGACCATTCTCTTTAGCTTTTTGAACACTATATTTATATTGGTTTTTCGATAAAGTAATTCCAACAACTTCACATTGTGATTTTTTTGCAATATCAATGGCAAGAGACCCCCATCCTGATCCAATATCCAAAACTTTTTGATTAGGTTTTAAGTTTAATTTTTTTATTATGTGATTAATTTTATTATTTTGAGCATCTTCCAAAGTATCATTATCATTTTTAAAGTAAGCGCAAGAATATTGTCTTTTAGTATCTAAAAACAAATCATATAAGTTTTCAGAAATATCATAATGATGTGCAACATTAGACTTTGATTTTTTTTTTAAATTAAAATTTGTTAAAAACCTATACGTCCCTCTCATCTTATTTATTGCAGCATTATAAGAATTTGTTTCATCTCTTCCTATATTTTTTAAAGCCAAGTCCAAAAATTCAGTTAATGTTCCATTTTCAATTACTACACTTCCGTCTGTATAAGCTTCACCAAAATATAAATCTGGCAAAAGTAAAAGTTTAGTATGTAAACTTTTATCTAAAATTTTAAGAGTGATAGGAATTTTTTTTTTTGGACTACCAATTAAATGCTTGTTCATATTCGCATCAATTAGTAAAAAACCATCATCTTTAATAATGTTATTTAAAAATTCTACCAGTTTCATAAAATTTAGAGTTTAAAATTTAATGAGTTTAATTCAAGAATAAGTTTTTCCTTTTTTTCTTTATTTAAAATACTTAAAGGTGGCAGGATATTATTATAAATATCTTCTTTTACAGCAAGCAAGGAGTGAAGTGATGAAACTAAATTATATTGATCAAACACTTCTCTAATTTTGCAGAGTTTTTCATTTTCTGTTTGTTCTTTATTATTTTGAAAATCATCATAAACTTTTCTTGCAATTCTACTTGTTACATTGCAGGTTGCTGTAATAATTCCAGAACATCCTAATTTTAAACCTTTTAACAACTTAGACTCTGATCCCGGCAAGATAGAAAAATTATCAACTTTTAAAGTTTCAAATAGATTATACGAACTATCTTTTACTCCAATTATTTGTGATGGGAATTCTTTAACAAGTTTCTTTACACATTCTACGCTAAACTTATAACCACAAAGTTTTTCAAAATTATATAAAACTATTTGAATATCCGGATGAACATTAATTATTCTTGAATAAAAATTAAAAACTTCTTCATCTCCATACTTATAATATGCTGGTGGCATAATTAAAAAATTTTTAAATCCTAATGATTTGGAAATTGAAATTAAATTTACTGTTTCATTCAATGAGTTTAGGCCAGTGCCAATTAAATAGTTATCTTTGTATTTACTTCTGGTTAAATCATTTAAAAGACTTATTTTTTCAGAAACTGATAAAAGCTGCGCTTGACCTGTGCTTCCAAAAATAGCCACTCCATGACAACCATTGTCTATTAAATTTTCAGCATGTTTGATTGTATTTTTTACATCTAATGCTAGATTTTCATCTAATACTGATAATCCCGCCGCATAAATACCATTAATTTTACTCATATATAAAATTTATATTAAAATTATCTTTAGTAAAGATTATAAAATTGAAATGAAAATATTAGCGGTTCAAAATAGAATGGGGATTGGTGACATGGTAATTTTTTTACCATTCATTGAAGCTATATCAAAAAAGTTTAAATCACCTGTAAGCTTATTAGTCAAAAAAAGTGCTAAAGCTTCTGAGTTTTTGCATAATACAAAATATATAGACGAAATTATCCCTCTTTTAAGAAATAATAAAAATTTAGAACATGACGGGGTAATTGGTTTTTTTAAATTAGCTAAAAAATTAAGAAGTTATAAATTTGATAGTATTTTCATTTTTAATTCTTCAGCTAGATTTAATTTAGTTGCC
>CACIBQ010000041.1 GCA_902584915.1 uncultured Pelagibacteraceae bacterium | reverse complement strand
GCCATATTGTTTGTAATTTCGGTGATACAATAAATAATTTTAAAGAGAAAGAATTATTGTCAAAATATAATGATATAAACTTTTATGATCATCAAGGAACACATTTTGCTCCACATTTAGTATCTAAGAAAATGTGGGATAAAGTAGGTGGTTTTAGCGAAGAATTTAACCCTGGCATAGGTTCAGATCCAGATTTTAATATGAAATTATGGAAAGAGGGTGTGAGAATATTTAAGGGTTTAAATGATTTTAAAGTTTATCACTTTGGTTCGTTAACGACTAGAAAGAAAAAAAACTTTATTCAAAATAGGGGAGACAAGACCTTCTTAAAAAAATGGGGAATAACAACAAAGTTTTTTAAAAAGTATTATTTAAAATCTAAAACAAAGTATAATGGACCCCTGAGTGAACCTAAAGTTACTATTGGATATATCCTTGGTTTTTTATCTTGTAAAATACAATCTATTTTTACAATTTAATTTTTTATTATAATTTTTTTGTTAGAATTGATTTTTACTATATTTTTAATTTGTTAAGAGCATTATTTTTAAATATATTGGCCTCTTTTATATATCTTCTCACCATTTGAGTTGTTTTGTGACCTGTCATAGCCATAATACTTCTTTCATCAGCACCTGACTCCGCTGCAACTGTTGCAAATCCTGATCTTAGACTGTGGCCTGAATAGTTAGCATTTTCAATATCTGCTAATTTTAAATATTTTTTAATTAAAAGAGCAATTGATTGGTCAGTTAGTCTATTTGTTGATATTTTTGATCCTTTTATAAATCTTCTAAATATAGGTCCAGATTTTATATTTGATATATGTAACCATTGTTTTAGATTATGTACTGGGCAATATAATTCATTTTCTAAATAGGGCAGACCTTTTATCATTCCTTCTCCGAATTGGTCTGTTTTTGATTTTTTCAATGTAATTTTTAATCCTTCAGTTACAAATTCCAAGTTTTCATAATCAATTGAGATAATTTCCGATCTTCTGAATCCACCACCAAAACCTATAAGCACGATTGCTATGTCTCTAAATTTAATAATTTGTTCTATTTTTTGTTGATGTATTACTTCAATAATTGATTTTAAATGACTGATTAATAATGGTTTTTTGCCTGTTTGAAAACTACCCTTTAACCTTTTAATTCCTAGTAAATTTTCAATAATTATTGGGTGCTTAGTATCTAAATAATGGCCTTTTATCTTATGTACCATGCTTATAGATACTAATCTTCTTCTTAATGTGCTAATTTTTGCATTTTTAGAAAGATGAGTTAGGTATAAAGAGATTATTTTAGGTTCTGTTGGTAATGAATTTAAACCGTGCTTATTACAAAAAGCACCAAAATCCTTAAAATCTGATTTATAAGCTCTTAATGTATTATTGGCCTTAGAATTTTTGAGGTTATTTAAAGTTGCCTCATGAAGTGATTTAAGGTCCGTTGTAAGCTCAGTCATATTATTACTATTGATAACAATTAATTATCACTAGTAATATATCAAGTGATTTTAATTGTCAATAGTTTAAATTAAAATAATGGGTAAAATTGACGGGGAAATTCCAAATATTATATTCTTATTAATCGCTATTGGGTTCTGGATGTTAGCTTATATTCAAAACAAAAAGTATGGAAAGACAATAGAAACATATTTTTTATCAATTTTGGCAATTTTATTCTCTTTAAGCTATTTTGGCCTAATATTTATGTCTTAAAATTTGAATTAGAACTTATCCCCATAATTCTACCGTGTTAAAAAGACAGTAAATTCAACAATTAAGTGATAACATTTAAATAAAAACTTTGATAGTGTGTTTTTAACTTAAGAGGCAACTCTTAACTGGCCAATTGAGGAAAAACCGAGAGGTTCAAGCTCAGGGGGCAGAAAACTCTGCGGAGTAGCGCTAAAATCGTGGAGTGGTGGGCATGGCGGTAGCGCATACAACGACGTGCCAAAACTACTGTTCTTTGTGCCTTAAAAAGCACAAGGAAACAGGGTTTTCTTTAATTTATGATCCTAAAAGGAACTAAATTTCAAGTAAAAGTGTGGAAATTCTTAAAAAAAATACCTAAAGGAAAAGTTAAAACCTATAAACAAGTGGCAATAGGTATTAAAAAGCCAAAATCTGCTAGAGCTGTTGCAAATGCATGTGGAAATAACCCATATGCTCCACAAATACCATGTCATAGAGTAATCAGATCTGATGGTGGTCTTGGTGGATATTCTGGAAAAGGAGGAGTTAAAACTAAAAAAAAACTACTCAAATTAGAAGGTTTATCCTTCTAGAATCCTTTAATACCAACGATTTTTCTTTATTTATATAAATATATAGTTTTTTTTTATATTTCCCCTATCAGTTGAAGCCTATAAATGATTATGCTAAAATTAACCCCTTCTATGGCCGTTTAATCGCTATATTCCATCAATGCAAACCTCAATGTTTTTAGTGCTTATTTTTTAACTTTCATTGATTTTAGATTA
>CACIBQ010000040.1 GCA_902584915.1 uncultured Pelagibacteraceae bacterium | reverse complement strand
TAATTTTATTACCATACATATATTTATTGTAGTAAACACCATCATCTAATTCCATACCTGCTGGAGGGTCATCATATCCCAAAAGAAGCGAGTAAATATAGTCAGCTCCACCTTTTCTAGCCTTTACTAATACTGACATGTCTGGTGGATAAGCTCCTCCATTTGCAGCTGTAGCTGCTTCAACGTTTTCATATGGCATTACAAATTTATCTGACAACTTGGCAGGTCTAGTAAACATTTCTCCTTCACTATTTGGACCGTCCGTTACCTCAAAATTTGAGGCTATTGCCTTAGCCTGATTTTCTGAAAACTCTGGGCCGCCAGGCTCGGAAAGGTTTCGGTAACTTAAATATTTCATTGAATGACAAGCAGAACAGACCTCTATATAGACCTGGTACCCTCTTTGTAAGGATGCTCTATCGAATTTCCCAAAAAAACCTTTAAAACTCCATTCAGGACTTAAAAGTTTAACAGTTTTTTCAGCTGCGATTGAATTAATTCCAAAAAATAAAAAAAATACTAAAGTAAATATAATATTTAAAAATTTTTTCATTAAATTTCCTTCTTGTATTTGACCATAGCTTCTTTGGGCGATCCACCTAGGACGGGCTCCGTTATACTTAAGGGTACTTCAAATGTTTTTTCTTTTTTTCCTAAAATCGGAAGAATAACTAAAAAATGAACAAAATAATATGTGGTTGCAACTCTAGCAATTAATAAATAAGTTCCTTCTGCAGGCATTGCGCCCATGTAACCAAGTATAAGTACATCAGCAATTAAAAACCAATAGAACTGTTTGTAAATTGGCCTAAATATAGCAGACCTAACTTTAGATGTGTCTAACCAGGGCAATATAACTAGTACAAAAATTGAAGCAAACATAGCTATAACTCCTAAAAGTTTATCAGGAACAGATCTTAAAATTGCATAAAAAGGTAATAGATACCATTCAGGAACTATATGTGCGGGTGTTACAAGTGGATTTGCTTCTATGTAATTATCTGCATGACCTAGTATATTTGGTGAATAAAATACAAAAAAAGCAAAAATTATTAAAAATAGCAACAATGCAAATGCATCTTTTATCACAATGTATGGATGAAAAGGTACCGTATCATTTGATGGTTTTTTTATTTCAATTCCAATAGGATTGTTATTTCCAGGAACATGCAGTGCCCAAATATGAAGTATTACTAATCCAAAAATTAAAAACGGTAAAAGATAATGTAAACTAAAAAATCTAGTAAGAGTTGGATTGTCTACTGAATAACCTCCCCAAAGCCAATTAACAACACTCTCTCCAATAAATGGTATAGCGCTAAATAAGTTTGTAATTACAGTTGCTCCCCAAAAGCTCATCTGACCCCATGGAAGAACATACCCCATAAATGCCGTAGCCATCATTAAAAAATAAATAATCATTCCTATGATCCATATTACTTCTCTTGGTGACTTATAAGATCCATAGTACAGAGATCTAAAAATATGTATATAAACTGCTAAAAAAAACATAGAAGCACCATTTGCATGAACATAACGTATTAACCATCCATAGTTCACATCTCGCATAATATGTTCTACGCTTTCGAATGCCAAATCAGAATGAGCTATATAATGCATTCCCAAAATTACTCCGGTAACTATTTGGGTAATTAAACAAAAAGTTAATATTCCTCCAAATGTCCACCAATAATTTAGATTTTTTGGTGTTGGATATTGTTGCAAATGATTTGAAAGAGTGAGTAATGGCAAACGATCATTAAACCACTTTCCTAACTTTGAATCAGGCTGGTAATCGTGATCACTCATTTCTATCCTATTTTAATTGTTTTGCTGTCAACAAATACATATTTTGGAACTTCTAGATTTGTTGGTGCGGGGCCTTTTCTAATTCTTCCTGAAGTATCATAGTGAGAACCATGACAAGGACAAAACCAAGCATTATAGTCTCCTTTATCTGTTAAAGGTACGCATCCCAAATGAGTACAAACTCCAAGCATTACAAGCCACTCTGGATTTTTGGCTCTGTCTTCGTCTTTTTCTGGATGTTTTAAATCTTTCAAATCCACTGCTCTTGCACTATCTATTTCTTCTTGAGTTCTTCTTTTTATAAATACTGGTTTGCCTCTCCATAATACTGTTATTGATTGACCTGGTAGCATATCGCTAATATCGACTTCTGTACTTGCTAAAGCTTTTACAGAAGCGTCTGGATTCATTTGATCAACTAAAGGCCAAATAGCAGCTCCAACACCAACCGCTCCAGCAGCTGTTGTTGCCGTTACAATAAAATCTCTTCTATTTGGTTTTTTTTTATCAGAATCGGACATCTTTATTATTTTTGAATCTCCTTTAATATATGTTTTCATATAAGAAAAGATATATTTTGCTATAGTAACAATGACACAGAAGATAAGTTATTCAGGCCCAAAAATAGCCCTTTATCAACCTGATATTCCACAAAATACTGCCGCTATTATAAGAACATGTTCTTGCCTAGGGGTTCAACTTGAAATA
>CACIBQ010000039.1 GCA_902584915.1 uncultured Pelagibacteraceae bacterium | reverse complement strand
CTTTGTCATGATTTTTTGCATTTAAAACAATATGATCTATTTTTTTTTTATTAAATAATTCTGAATAATGTTCTGATTTATTGATACTACTTGTGAATACTAAAATTGGTTGACCAGAATTATATTTTTCTTCGACTAGTTTTACTATTGCTTCATCTTTTTCTTTTTCAGTTCTATAGATTTGATCATTCATATCTTTTCTAATCATCTCTTTATTCGTAGGAATTGTCACAACATTTAAGTTATAAATTTCATAAAATTCTTGAGCTTCAGTAAGGGCGGTTCCTGTGCATCCACAAAGTTTTTTATATAATTTAAAATAGTTCTGATAAGTAATTGAAGCTAAAGTTTGATTTTCAAACTGTATATTTAAATTTTCTTTTGCCTCTAAACTTTGGTGCAACCCATCGCCAAATCTCCTACCTGGCATTTGCCTACCAGATTGTTCATCTATAATCACTATTTCTTTGTCTTTTACAATGTAGTCTTTTCCATTAGAAAAAATATAATTTGCTCTTAATGATTGATTGACCAAATGAACTAAAGATAGGTTTTCTGGATCATAAAAATTATTATTTTTTAAAATACCCACTTCAGAAAAAATTTTTTCAACATTATCTATGCCTTTATTTGTTAATAAAATATTTCTATTTTTTTCATCAATATCAAAATCATCTTCAGTAAGTTTTTTTATTAATTTATTAACAATAATATATTGATCGGTTTTATCTTCTGCTTGACCAGAAATTATTATTGGAACCCTAGCTTCATCAATTAAACAAGAATCAATTTCATCTACAATCGCATAATTATGACCTCTTTGAACCATATCTTTTTTAGAAAATTTCATATTATCTCTAAGGTAATCAAAACCTAACTCACTATTAGTTGCATAAGTAATATCGCAAGAATAATTCTTTTTTCTTTCCTCATCATTTTGGCCTGAGTTGATGTATCCACATGTAAGTCCTAAGAAATTATAAATTTTTCCCATATTTTCACAGTCTCTCTTAGCAAGATAATCATTAACAGTAACAACGTGAACACCTTTTTCACCAAGAGAGTTTAGGTATGCAGCAAGGGCGATTGTAAGAGTCTTTCCTTCGCCTGTTTTCATTTCAGCAATTTTATTTTGATTTAAAACTATGCCACCAATTAATTGGACATCAAAATGTCTTTCATTATTAATTCTTTTTGAAGCTTCTCTAACAAAAGAATATGCCTCTGGCAGCAATTCGTTCAATTTTACACCATCAGTAATTTTTTGCTTTAATTCCTCAGTTTTTTTTGGAAATTCGCTATCCTCCAATTTAGAAGCTTGATCTTCGAGAGCATTAATTTTATCAACAAACCCAGCTAATTTGCCCAACTCTTTCTGATTAGGAGATTTGAAAATTTTCGTTATTAAATTTAATGGATTCAGCATATGATTTATTTGTTATTTAAACAAATCTTATATAATCATAATATTTAAATTTTAAACATATATGCTTTTTAAGAAAGAAAAATATCAAATAAAGTCTAATTCTATTGGATTTTACCAAGATCTAGAACATTTAGATGGAATAGGAATATCAGCTGTTTCGGCAAATTTGTATACAAATGTAAAAAAAAGGGATGAGTTAGTTCTTTTTTATTTCAGAAAAGGTGCAAGTTATGCATCTGTTTACACCCAATCAAATATTAAATCTGAAAATATAAAATGGAATTTAATTAACTCTAAAGAAAAAATATATGCTCTATTAATTAATACAAGAAATGCAAATGCATTTACTGGCAAAGATGGATATAAGGCAATCAATAATATTGCTGTACTATTATCTGATTTATTAACCAAAAAACAAACTAACGATGAAGAAGATCCAAAAAAAATTAAAATTAAGCATTTATTGTTTGCTTCCACAGGCACAATTGGAGAAATTTTTCCAGAAAAGAAAATAATAGATGCTATCCCAAATTTAATTGACAACGTTAAATATGTTCAAAACAAATATGTTTGGATGAAGGCAGCCATGGGTATGCTTACAACAGATACTAAGCCAAAGTTATCGATGGAAGAGTGCAAAATAGCCGGTACGCCAATAAAAATTTATGGAGTGGCAAAAGGATCAGGAATGATACATCCAGACATGGCTACTACTTTAGGCTTTGTTTTTACAGACGCAAAGATTAATGGAAATATTTTAAAACAATTATTAAAAAAAAATATTCAAAATACTTTTAATGCAATAAGTTGTGATGGAGACACTAGTACTAATGATATGGTCAGCTTATTTTCCACTGGATATGCAAATAATAAAAAAATAAAATCTTATAAAGATAATTCTCTAAATGATTTCGACAAATCGTTAAATAAAGTTTTAAAAAATTTAGCTAAAAGTGTGGCAGCAGACGGAGAAGGATCATCCAAATTTGTGATAGTAAAAACTGAAAAATGTAAAACGGAAAATGATGCGAAAAAAATTTGTTTTTCTATTGCAAACTCTCCATTAGTAAAAACTGCTATTGCAGGAGAAGATCCTAATTGGGGCAGAATAATTATGGCTGTAGGAAAAGCAAAAGTAAATATTAATCTTAAGAAATTAAATATAAACATTGGTCCTTATAAAATTATAGAAAATGGAAAACTTTCACCAAGTTTTGATGAAAGTGAAGTCGCAGAATATATGAAGTCTTTAGAAATTAAAATTAA
>CACIBQ010000038.1 GCA_902584915.1 uncultured Pelagibacteraceae bacterium | reverse complement strand
ACTTCAATGTCAAAAAGTTTATCATTAGAATATTCAAAAAAAAATATAACAGTGAATTGCATCGCTCCAGGTTTTATAGACACAGCTATGACAGAAAAGATTAATGAAGAATATAAGAAACAGCTTAAGTCAAAAATACCTATGGATAGATTTGGAACTCCGCAGGATATTGCTAATTGTACAGCCTTTTTATGCTCTGAATTGTCAAATTACATAACTGGAGAAACTATACATGTTAATGGAGGTATGTATTTTAGTTGACAAACATAAGTAAATAACTATTAACGTAAAAAAAGGAAAAATACCATGGCAGATGAAATTTCAAGTAAAGTTAAAAAAATTGTAGCAGACCACTTAGGTATAGATGAAGCTAAAGTTACGGAAGAATCAAGTTTTATAGATGATCTAGGTGCTGATAGCTTAGATACAGTAGAATTAGTAATGGCTTTTGAAGAGGAGTTTGGTTCAGAAATTTCCGACAGTGAGGCTGAAAAAATATTAACTGTTGGCGATGCAATTAAATTTATAGAGAGCAAAGCTAATTAGATCTTAATGCTTTCTTCCACAGACGGAAAAATGATAATTCTATCATCACCGTCAGGAGCAGGTAAAACTACCCTGGTCAAAAAAATCTCAAAGGAAAAAAATTTTAAAGTTTCTATATCTCATACAACGAGAGAACCAAGAGCGAATGAGACAAATGGAGTTGATTACTATTTTACTTCACCTGATAATTTTGAAAAATTAGTCGAAGAAAACGCTTTTCTAGAATATGCAAAAGTATTTCAGAATCTTTATGGATCTACGAAGAAACAAGTTTTTGATTATCTAGAAGATGGGTACAATGTGTTATTCGATATTGACTGGCAAGGTGCCCAACAAATAAAAAATCAAACTTTAAATCATCAATTAATCTCATATTTCATTTTGCCACCCTCTAGAGAAATACTATATAAAAGATTAATTTTTCGAGGTGAAACAAATGATAAAACAATACAAATGAGAATGAAACAATTTGATAGAGATGTACTTCATTGGATTGATTATGATTTTGTAGTGATCAATGAGGATTTAGATGAATGTTATAAAGAAATAATTGGATATTTAGAAAATACTATTAAATATGATAAAAATGTAATTGAAAAACATGTTAAAAAATTAATTTGAAGTTAATTCGTTTTCAAATTCTTTTGAAATTTTGAAAAAAGTTTGTGGATTTAGATTTTGAGGTCTAGATTTTTCATTAAGTTCTAGTTTATTTATTATTTTAGACGAATTTTGAAATAATATATTTAAGGGTTTTTTAATCATTTTACGTTTATTTTGAAAAAATATATTAGTAACTTTCTCTAAATTATTTGGATTGTTAAAGCTAAAAAAACTATTTTTTGGCTCAAAATATACAATTGAACTTTTTACTTTTGGTTTAGGAAAGAAATTTTCAGGCTCTATATCCATAACTTTATTAACTTTCATTTTCCAATTTGTTAAAATAGATAATCTTCCATATTTGTTCGAATTTACATCTGCAACTATTCTATCAGCCACTTCTTTTTGAAACATTAAAATAAATTTTTTAAATAATAAATTTAAATTATTTAATTTAATCCAATTGATTAATAATTTGGCTGATATATTATATGGTAGATTTCCAAATACGATACTATGATTATTTGAAAAATTATTCCAATCTATTTTTAAAACATCTTGATTTACTAAATCTAAATTAGATTTATATTTACTTTTCAATTTGCGGTATAAACTAACATCCTTTTCGATAGCTAAAAACTTTTTAGGTTTTTTTTTTATTATTTCTTCTGTTAAATTTCCAGTACCAGGCCCTATTTCAATTACATAACTATCACTTGAGATTTGGCCCAATTCAACAATCTTATTAATAATATTTTTATTTTGTAAAAAATTTTGTCCAAGTGATTTTTTTGGAACAATGTTCATTTAAAAAAATTTATAAAATTAATTATATTTTCCAAAGATTTTGTATTTGATTTATTTTTCCCCAACATATTTTCATTTGGCCCATGATCTACAGACATTCTTAAAAAAGGTAAGCCTAAAGTGATGTTTGAAGCATCAAAACCAAAAATTGTTTTAAAGGGAGTTAGAACTTGATCGTGATACATGCCAATTATGCAATTAAAATTTGAAATATTATTATTTAGAAAAAAAGTATCTGCAGAAAATGGTCCACTAACATTTATTTTCTTTTTCTTCAATTTTTGTATTGCAGGCTTAATAATCAAATGCTCTTCATTAAATTTTGATTTAGTTTCACAATGTGGGTTTAATCCAAGAAATGCAAATTTTGGTTTTGTTTTAATATTTTTTAAATAAAAATTATTTATTATTGAAACATTATTTATAATATTTTTTTGATTAATTTTCTTATTAACATCTTTTATTGGAATATGAGTAGTAATTGGAGAAACCGATAATCTTTTATTGTAGATAAGCATAACAGGATTTTTTGATATTTTTCTTTTTGATTTATCAAAAATATATTCTGTTATTCCTGGATATTTGTTTTGTAAAAATTTTTTTTTTGAAACAGGGCCATTGATAAGTATATTGCTAATTTTAGAATTCAAAAGATGAATACTTTCTTCAAAACATCTTGATATATACTTTCGAGAATTTGGACTTATAGTTTCAAAAGCTTTTGTAAAATTATATTCAACATTTATCAAATAAACTTTATTTTTTAATTTTTTAAAATTACA
>CACIBQ010000037.1 GCA_902584915.1 uncultured Pelagibacteraceae bacterium | reverse complement strand
TAATATTATTTTTTCTTGCTACATTTGGAGCAAAATTTTTTTGACCAATGATAAATGGTTGAAATGGATGACAAAGATTTAAAAAAGATAATTTTGTTAAAACTCTATGCAGCTCTTTATTTACTTCATTAAATTTAATTTTAAAACCTAAATTAATCCAAGCATCTAAATTTTCCTTTCCTTTTTTTGTAATCATAGTTGGGGACCATGAGCACAGTAAAGGATTCATATTATATTTAAACTTTAGTTGGTGAGCTACATAAATACTGTCTTTACCCCCGCTACCAGGCACTAATACATCAAAAGAGCCATCTGACTTTCTATATTTATTGCACAATTCCTCTAGCTGCTTTTCTCTATCTTTCCAATTAATTTTATTATGTTTTAAATAATTAAATTCACAACCTCCACATATATCTTTTTCAATCTCAACAAATTGTTTTTTCTTTTTCTCAGTTTGTAAATATTCTTGAGTTACGGCTGGTCTTTGATTGCTTCTTGTGCATTTTTTACAATATTTTATTTCTAAAGGTAATCCGTATTTTCCTGTTTGTTTCATTTTACAATTTTAAAAAATTTTTTATTATTTTTATCCCACTTTGTTTACTTTTCTCAATATGAAATTGGACTCCATAAATATTTTCTTTTGAAAATACTGATGGATATTCAACGTCATGATATTTTGTTGAGGCTGATATATTTGGATTAAACTCCAGTGCATAAGAATGCATAAAATAGAATTCATCATTTTCATCTATATCTTTTAATAAATCTATTTTATTGTTTATATATATTTTGTTATAACCAATTACCGGAAGAGGTTTATTTGTTTTAATTTTTTTTACACCACATTTTACAATGTTTAATCCTTCAGTTTTCTCAAATTCTTCACTGTAATCAGCAAATAACTGCATTCCAATACAAATTCCTAAAGTAATTTTCTTACTAATATTGTAAATAAGTTCATCTTTAATATTTTGTTTTTTTAAATTTTCTATTTCATTAT
Organism: uncultured Pelagibacteraceae bacterium; assembly: GCA_902584915.1. Lineage (GTDB taxonomy): Bacteria > Pseudomonadota > Alphaproteobacteria > Pelagibacterales > Pelagibacteraceae > Pelagibacter. Next base: position 1,851 of record CACIBQ010000037.1, on the reverse strand, counting down.
AAAAAGAACCTACTCCAGGTAAAATAATCTTATCAAATTTTGAAAAATCTTTACTATTTTCTATAAAGCCTACTTTAGCATCACAATATTCTAGTGCTTTATAAATATTATAAATATTTCCAAAGTTTGAAAGTTTTAAAATTCCTATTTTATTCTTATTGTTCATCTAAATAGCTTTTAATGGATTTTATAATATTTTTATTTTCATAAATTAAAGATGAAAGACATATAGCTTGAGGCTTATGTAATTTTACTAAATTTTCTATATGTTCTAATTTTCCAAATCCGCTTGCAACTATTAAAGGTACTTTTACGATATCAACTACTTTTTTATATAATTCAAGATCAAAACCTTTTTTTGAACCATCTCGGTCAACAGACTGAAGTAATATTTCACCCACTCCAAGATCCTGACCTATTTGAATCCACTCTAAAATTTTTTTATTAGACGGACAGCGGCCATTATCAGAGTAACATATCCATTCATTTTCAATTTTTTTAGCCTCCACATTTAAAACTAAACTTTGCGAACCATACTTTTTAGCAATTTCATTTATGATTTTTTGATTTGTTTGAAGCGCATAAGTATTAATTGAAATCTTATCTGCGCCGTTTGCAAAAAAGTTGTTACAATCTTCAATACTATTAATTCCCCCTCCAACAGTTAGCGGTACAAATATACTTTTAGAACTTTCTCTTAGGAGATCTAAGTTTAATTTTCTTTGATATAAACTCGAGACTATATCTAAATAAATGATTTCATCCACTCCAGACAAATGTACTTGATCAAAAACTTCTTTAATTTTTCCAACAACTTTTAATCCTTCAAAGTAAATTGGCTTTACGACGTTAGTACCTTTAATTTCGAGCTTACATATTAATCTAGTTTTCATTTATGTTTATTTAATTAGAGATAATAAATTTATTTATTTAATTTTGATCCATAAATAACAATGTCTTGATCTTCAAATCTCGGTATTGTTATACCTTCAATATGTTTCTTTTTAACATTTGGAGAAGTATAAATTTTATTTTCTTTGAGTTTTAAGAAAAATTTTTCTTTATTTTTACAAAAATTATATTTATTTTTTCCATGTCTATAGTTTAGCTCATAGTTTATATAATTTTCTGAATGCACACCCTCTCCTCCATATCTTATTACTAATGCTGTTCTCTTAGAGGATCTGTTAGTTCGAGATAAGCCCCCATGCAGTAAGTTACAGTGAAATAGAACTAGGTCACCTGCCTCATAAATAATTTCTTTTGATATTAAAAATTCTATTAGTTTTTTAAATACTTTTAGTATTTTGATGTCTTTGATTCGATAATGCACAAATCTTAAAATATGAAAAAAGGATTTTTTAAATTTTAATTTATGTGATTTTGGTATTACACTTAAAGAAGTATTGGTTACATTAGTGTCCTCTAAGTAAATAATAGCAGTAAAAACATTATATTCAAAATTATTATCCCAATCAGGACCTATGCCTATTCTTCTGCAGGGATTGTCTCGATGCCAGGTAAAATTTGGTCCAAGATTATCAATATTAACAGCTGAGTCATGCATGTAATAAAAGTTTCCATTAAATACTTTTGATAAAAGATTTATAATTTTATTATTACAAATTAATTCCCATAACTCTGGGTCATCCCAATCTATGTAGTCTTTTTTTTGGTTATTAAAATATTTTTTATGTGCAATTTGTTTTGCTTGATTAATTTCATCATTATCAAAAAAATTTTTGAAAATTTTAAAACCTTTTTCTTTAATATCTGGATCCATTACAAAACTTATCACTTTAATTTATATTTGTCTTTAATCATTTCTACTACTTTTCCCACACCAGTTAA
>CACIBQ010000035.1 GCA_902584915.1 uncultured Pelagibacteraceae bacterium | reverse complement strand
TAGATAAAGAATGAAAAGGTATTAAAATAAAAATAATCGTTAGTATTTTTTTCATATTTATTGTTTTATAATTTTTTCTGGCAAAATTCCCTGTGGCCTATAACGCATAATTAATAGTACTCCCATTCCAATCATTAAAAATCTAAAATATGGAGCGCTTTCAATTAAATGAATTTTTAAAGCATTCGTTTCTGGTAAATGAGATGTAAAAAAATTAATTAGAAATAGAGCTATTGGGGCAGCTTCAACCCATAAAAACCATACCACAAAGCCACCAAGTATTGCTCCAAAATTATTTCCTGTTCCTCCAACAATTACCATAACCCAAATCACGAACGTATATCTCATAGGTCTGTAACTACCTGGTGTAAATAATCCATCGTTAGTTACCATCATGGCTCCTGCTATACCTACAACTGCAGATCCTAAAATAAAAATTAAAAGATGTTCTTTAACAACATTTTTACCCATAGCGCCTGCTGCCTCTTCGTTATCTCTTATTGCTCTCATTTTTCTGCCCCAAGGCGAATATAAAGCTTTTTGTGTAATAATTAATAAAACCACCACAACTGATAGAAAAAGTCCTGCCATGCATAGTTTTACATAAATTGAGGAAGCGTCAATTACTAACTGATTTAAAATATCCTGTCTCTCTGTAACAGAGTTGACAACTTTCAATTTGCCTGAATTAAATTTTTCCACCATATTTATAAACCAAGGTGCACTTTGAAGATCAACTTCATACGGAACAGGTCTTTTTAAACCTATTACGTTTTTAACTCCTCTAGCCAACCAATCTTCATGTTTAATTATAGAAACTACAATTTCTGCAATTAACAATGTTGCTATAGCAAGATAGTCTGCTCTTAATCCAAGAGCAATTTTTCCAATAATATAAGCTAATCCTCCAGCAAAGAATGCTCCAACAATCCAAGAAAATAAAATTGGCATTCCTAAACCACCTAAGAAACCAGTTTTGGCTGGCTCAACTGCTTCGATACTTTCAATTCCTGGACCAGATACTAATCTAATTAGTAATAAACCAATTATTATAATGCCAGCAATTAAATAATTCCTTTTTTTTGATTTTTGAATTTTTTTTAAAACATAGCGAATTGAAAATATCATAGCTACAATAATACCTAGAGAACCTATTATGTTTAGACCTCCAGCTTTCCAAGCCTCTGGTACGGGAGCAACAGATACAAGAACTACAGCTAAGCCTCCTAATGCCGTATAACCCATAATTCCAAAATTAATTAATCCTGCATAACCCCATTGCATATTTGCGCCCATTGTCATAACTGCCGAAATTAAACAATAATTTAAAATGGATAAGGCTTGAGACCAAGATTGAAGTATTCCTACTAAAATAATGAGAATAAACATTATTATGTACGCTGTTATTACATTTAAATATTGCTTCATAATCTCAGTCCTTTGAAAATACCGGAAGGTCTAAAGAGTAATACAAGTACTAAAATAGAAAATGATACTGCAAATTTGTAATCTGTTGATAATAATTGCATTAAAGAATTTGGTTCAAGACTTTCAGGTAATATATAGGTAAAAAACTTTTTATAAGCATATGTTATAAAAATTTCACCAAATGCTACTACATAGCCTCCTAAAAAAGCTCCCAATGGATTTCCTATCCCTCCAACAATTGCAGCAGCAAAAATTGGAAGCATATTATTAAAATATACAAATGGTTTATAACTTTTATCTAAACCATATAAAACACCGCCAATAGTTGCTAAAATTCCTGCAATTATCCAGGTCATTAATACAACTTTCTTGGGATCTATGCCTGACAGTAAAGCAAGATCTTCATTATCTGAATAAGCACGCATGCTTGTGCCTGTTTTAGTTTTATTTAAAAACCAAAACATTATTGAAACAACAATAATAGTAACAATTATAGTAATTGCCTGTGTTGATTTAATTGTTAATCCTTCATTTAATCCTGTCATTTCTTTAAATTCTGTAGCTTTTAAAATGAATTTTTCACCATCAAGAAACCTTCTATCAAAAGGTCCTATTATTATTCTTATTATCGCTTGCGTTACAAACATTACTCCCACGCTAACCATTGCAAGTACAACGGGTGGACTTTTTTTAATTCTATAATAACTAAAAACAAATTTATCTATGGTAAGCATATATAAAATCATCATAATTATAGCGAAAGGGATTGTTAATAATGCTGTTGGTAAAAATCCTAAATTTATTCCCAAAGATTGAAAATAAAATGTAAGCAAAACTGCAAACATAGTTCCAAAAGACATCATGTCTCCAGTTGCAAAATTTGCAAATCTTAAAACTCCATAAATCAATGTTACAAAAATTGCTCCAAGAGCTAATTGTGAACCATAACTAAGTGCAGGAATAATTGTATAATTTAATAGTAAAATTAGTGCATTCAATAAATCCATTTTAAGCTCCTAAAAACGATCTTCTGACTTCTGGATCTTGCAGTAGTTCGCTTCCAGATCCTTCAAATTTATTCTCTCCAGTAACCAAAACGTATCCACGATCAGAAATACTTAGAGCTTGTTTTGCATTTTGTTCTACCATTATAATTGCTACATTAGTGTTTTTTACCTTAATTATATGTTGAAATAATTCATCCATTACTATTGGTGAAACTCCAGCCGTTGGTTCATCTAGCATTAGAACTGAAGGTTTAATCATTAAAGCTCTCCCTAAAGCTACTTGTTGTCTTTGGCCGCCAGATAATTCTCCAACTACTTGAGATTTTTTTTCTTTTAATACTGGAAAGAGTTCATAAATTTCATCGATAACCTTATTTACATCATCATTTCTTAAAAATGCTCCTATTTCTAAATTTTCTCTAACAGTTAAATCTGCAAAAACATTTTTAGTTTGAGGGACAAAAGATATGCCTTGCTTGACTCTGTCTTGTGGTGATGTTTTAGATATATCTTTTCCATCAATTAATATTGATCCTGATTTTAATTTTAATAATCCAAGCATTGCTTTCATCGCTGTTGATTTGCCTGCGCCGTTAGGACCTAAAATTGCAACAATCTCTCCCCTATTAACATTTATAGAACAAGAACTTATAATATCAGGTCCATTTCCATATCCTGCTGTCATTTTGTTACCTTCAAAGAAAGCCATTAACTATTTTCTCCATTAATTTTGTTTGCTCTTCCTAGGTAACTTTCTATTACTTTCTCATTTTTTTTGATTTCATTTGGAGTTCCTTGAAATAAAACTGAACCTTCAGACATAACAATTACAGGATTAC
>CACIBQ010000034.1 GCA_902584915.1 uncultured Pelagibacteraceae bacterium | reverse complement strand
TATTGCAATATCTGTATTTTTACGATCTGCATACTGAAGTTGTTTCTTTAAATTTTTATTTTGATCTAAATACATTTCTGAAACAATTCCATTTTCTCTTAATTTACTCACAATCTCATAACAATTTTTTAAATATTTTTTATCTAGGATACACATTAGAACTGGTTGTTGTTTTTTTACTTTAAGTTCTTTGATTTGGTTGAGAGCATATAACAATCTATCAATACCTATGCTCATTCCAGATCCTTTGTAATCGACACCTTTAAATCTAGAAATAAGACTATTATAACGACCACCGCTGGCACAACTTCCTGCTGTTACTTCTTTCCCTTTGGCATTTTTAACTTTAAAATTTAGATTTGTTTCAACTAAAAACGAAGAATAATACGAAAGTCCTCGGGTTATACAAATATTAGGCTGAACTTGTCCTGAACTTGTTCCATACGATAATACCTCATACAATTCTTCTAATTCATTTATACCTTCAATGCTTAATTGATTTTTCATGTTAGACTTAAATTCACTTATATTTTTTAGATTAATTGCATTTTTTATTTGACTAACTTGATCATCAGATAGTTGACATCCTATTATAAATGCTCCTGAGCCATCTTTACGACCCTCTTTTAATAATTGCTCTACACCTTCGAAACCGAGTCTTTCTAGTTTATCTATGGTTTTAAGTACCTGGTATTGCTTATCTTCAGGAATTTTAATTTCTGATAATAAACCTTGAAGAATTTTTTTATTTGAAACATTGATAGTAAATTGTTCCTTTTTAAGTCCACATTCTAAAAAAGAATCCGCAATTAGATTGCATATTTCTGCATCAACCTGTGCTTCATTTGCATCACCTATTACATCAGCGTCAAATTGGCCAAAGGATCTATAACGTGTCACATCAGCCTTGTCTTGTCTGAAAACATCACCATAGGAATATCTTTTATAAGGAAATACTAAATTTCTATAGTATTGAGCTATGTATCTAGAAAATCCTGATGTCCAGTCATAACGTAAGGTTAAGGACTCCTTTTCATCTTTAAATGAAAAAACATCACTCATTGGGTTTGATGGGTCATCAGCTAAAAATGAGCCTATATTTTCACTAAATTCAAAAACTGGTGTTTCTAATGGTTGATAGCCATAACTAACAAAAACATTTTCAATTGTTGAAACTATTTTCTTCTTTAGCTCAAGTTCAGAACCATAGCGGTCCTTAAAACCTTTCGGTAAATTTGGTATCAACTTTTTTTCTTTTTCCATTTTGGTACGCCCTAGTAGACTCGAACTACTTTAGCCTGGACCACAACCAGGAACATTACCCATATGCTAAGGGCGCCTATCCTTTCTTATTATACTAATTGTTGTTTAATTTAAATTTTAAAATGATTAATAGATGGCCTTGCAGCCATGATGAATATGTCTGTGTGTTTGTCTGAATGTACTAATTTCTTTAATCATTGGTGATTAAATAGCATCTTAATTTTAAAATTCAAGGATGAATTGTATAGGAATAATTTAGTAAATTTTTACTAATATATCCCTATACAATAATGTTGATGATTAAGATTTACGACGTTTTTTGTAAGTTCACAGCCGCAGGCCCTTTTTCCGCATTTTCTACTTCGAAGGTTAATTCATCTCCCTCATTCAAAAATTTTAGACCCGCTTCTCTAACAGCGCTCGCATGAACGAACACATCTTTTTCTTTATCTTCACGTTCAATGAAACCATAGCCCTTCTTACTATTGTACCATTTTATTTTTCCTTTTAGACTCATTTTTACTCTTTCTTCGTTGTTATTAATTAAGCTAAAATTTAGCTTTAGCGTTTGTTAAAGGATTTTTAAAATTTATTCAAGAAGTTATTTTGGGTGGTGGCCTTGGTTTGAATCGCACAAACGACACATACCTTTTCAGGGTACTGCTCTACTACTGAGCTACAAGGCCAATTAATATCTCCAGGTTACTCTACAACGTCCGACGTCATACGGCGAAACTTCACAGAGAACTTCATCACCTTCTAAAAGACGTATGCGTCCCTTTTTAAGTTTACCTGCAGTGTAACCTATAACTTTATGTCCGTTTTCAATTAGCAAAATTTCAAACATAGCATTTGGCAGAGCTTTTAAAATTTTGCCCCTTAGCTGCATTATGCCATCTTCTTTTGCCAAATTTATTTACTCCTAATTCTTGATTTAATTGATTTTGAATGAGCTTTTAGATCTTCAAAATCACTGAGATGTATCGCAAATTTCCCAATTTTTGCAACACCTTTTTTTGAAAGGTTTACATAGCTTATTTTTTTATAAAAATCATTTACATTTAGACCAGAAGAAAATTTTGAACTTCCTAAGGTTGGAAGAGTATGTTGACTTCCAGAATTATAATCTGTTACTGCCATTGGAGTATATTTGCCAATACAAATAGAACCTGCATTTATAATTTGACTAATATATTTTTTATAATTAGTTACATTTAGTTCAAGATGTTCTGGAGCCACTTCATTAATAACTTCAGTTATCTGTTTGTCATTATGACATAGAATAATTAAACCATGTTTTTTTAAACTTTTGATAGCAATATTTTTTCTCTCTAAATTTCGTAAATTTTCTAAAATATTTTTTTGAACTTTACTTATTATCTCTTTATGTTTTGTGACTAAAATACATTGACTTTCAGGACCATGCTCCGATTGCCCAACTAAAGATGTACCAATCTCATGTATATTTGTTTTTTTATCAGCAAGTACTAAAATTTCACTTGGTCCAGCAATACCATCAATACCAACGGTGCCAAAGACTAAACGTTTTGCTTCAGCTGTAATATCAGAGCCAGGGCCTACAATTTTATTTACTTTTTGGATATAAGCTAAATTACCAATAGCTTGAGCACCACCACATGTTATTACTTCAGTCACTCCGCATTTTTTTGCAGCATACATAATTGCTGGATTTAATTTTCCTTTTGTTCTTGGGTTCACAACTATAATTTTTTTAACTTGAGAAATTTGTGCAGGTATAGCACACATTAATAGTGTGCTTGGCAAATTTGCTGGGACATAAATACCTACTGATTGCAATGGAATATTTTTATAATTAATTTTATTATTATACTGATCAGAAAATTTAATATCTTTTGGTTTTTGCAAAGAATGAAATTTAAAGATTCTTGAATATGCAAAGTCAATTGCGTTCTTTATTTTTGGTTCTAATTGTCTAATTGAGCTATTTATTTCCTTTTTTGAAGCATAGATTTTATTGTTTTTTGAAAAACGTTTTTCATACTTAATGACTGCTTTAAGC
>CACIBQ010000033.1 GCA_902584915.1 uncultured Pelagibacteraceae bacterium | reverse complement strand
GTTATGCCGGCTTATGGAGAAGGTATTTTAACGAAAGAAGAAATAGATATTGTATCTTTTTACGTAGCCAATTCTGTAGACAAATGAATAATATTTTAAGTGAAAAAGAAATAAATAGTTTTAAAAAAGATGGAGCAGTATTTTTAAAAGGAAAATTTGATGTTAGTTGGATTAAAAAACTTAAAATAGGAATAAATAAAGACATAAAAAATCCAAGTCCAAGATTTAAATCCCATACTTTAGAGAAAGGCGTTCCAGCTTATTTAGAAGATTATTGGACTTGGCATTTAGTGCCAGAATTTAAAGATTTCGTATTTAATTCACCCTATGCAAAAATAGCATCAGAGTTAATGTCCGCTAAAAAAATAAATCTTGTTATGGATAATTGGTTTTTAAGAGAAGGTGGATCTAAATCTAAAACTCCTTTTCATCATGACGTTAGTTATTTTGATATGGAAGGAACAATGTGTGTACTTTGGTTGCCTCTTCAACCAAGTAAAAAAGATGAAGGTGTCGCATGGGTAAAAGGATCACATTTATGGAATAAATTATTTTTACGAGTTCTATTTAAAGATGGACATAAGATAGAAGGTAATGAATGTATAATTAATGGAAAAAAATATGAAACTCCTCCAGATATTTTAGGAAATAAAGAAAAATATGAATTTTTAAATTGGGACTGCGATTTAGGAGATTGTGTAATTTTTGACATGAGAACACTTCATGGTGCCCTTAGTTCATCTATACCAAAAAAAACATTGAGTCGTTATACTTTGAGAGTCGCAAAAGAGGATACAAAAATAAGTTATATTGGAGACTGGACTAGTTATAACTACAGAAAAGCTATGCAGGATGCTGGATATAAAGATGGAGATTCTTTAGGTGGAAAAATGTTTCCAACTTTATTCGAAATATAAAAACCTTAGCCCAAATTAAAGGCTAAGGTATAATTAAATTATTTTCCTGGCGGTTTGTAAGTTCCTGCAATTTTTGCTGCGTGACTAGCTACTTTACTCATATCAATAGCCTCTAAAGTTTCCATTTCTTTAACAGCGCCAGAAGCCATCATGACTACCTTCATTCCTGCTGCTGCTTCAAAACTATCAATTTCAATAATTGCGCAAAAATCATATTTACCTCTCAATAGGTGCATATCTAATAATTTACCGCCTGCAGCTTCTATCATTTTACTCGCTGCAGCCCTTCTATCATCATTAGGATTTTGAACAAAACCAGCAAGACCTTTATCACTGTAAGAACCAAGTGCTATAAGTTTCATATAACTTTACTCCTTTAATTTATAAAATCATTATAACAAATGATGGAAGTAGTAGATATTAATTTTATGTTAAGTTAGCTCTTTGAAATACGATCTATTTCTTTAAGTTCAACTTCTAGTTTATCTAATTCTTCACCTCCAGCCATCATACTTAGAAGTTTTTCTCTAGATAAATCTTTTTTAGAATATGTTCCTAAACTTTTTCCTCTGTTTAAAACTGTAAAGCTATTTCCAACAGGATAAGCATGATGAACGTTATGAGTTATTAATATTACTCCCAAACCTTGTGATGCAGCTTTAACAATATATTTTAAAACAACAGAAGCTTGATGAACTCCAAGAGCTGAGGTAGGCTCATCTAAAATTAATACTTTAGCTCCAAAATATATTGCTCTAGAAATTGCAAGACATTGTCTTTCTCCTCCTGACATTGTTCCGACTGCTTGTGAAGGATCTCTTACGTCAATTCCTATTTGACCCATTCTATTCGCAGCAATTTCATTTGCTTTTTCAATATCAAATGTTTTTAAAAAAGGTATTCCTTTTTGAGGTTCTCTGCCCATAAAAAAATTTCTTGTTACACTCATAAGAGAAACCAAAGCTAAATCTTGATAAACTGTTGCTATACCTATATCCAATGCGTCTTTAGGCGAGTCAAATACTGTTTTATTTCCTTCTACTATAATTTCCCCTTCATCAGGCCGATGTACTCCAGATAGAGTTTTAATTAAAGTAGATTTTCCCGCTCCATTATCTCCAAGAAGACACATGATTTCACCTCTTTTAATTTTCATGGTTACATCTTTTAAAGCTATAACTTTTCCAAAAAATTTACTTATATTGTTAAATTCAACTAAATATTCAGACATTATTTACTTTCCGTTACTCTTCTTCTTATATAATTGTTGAAAACAACAGCAATTAACATCATTGCTCCCAAGAAAACTTTAAACCAGTCAGTATCTACATCAGTATAAAAAATTCCCATAGACACAGTGCCAAATATTAAAGCACCGAAAGCAGCCCCAATGGCAGACCCATATCCTCCAGTTAATAGACATCCACCAACAACAGCTGCAGCAATTGCTTCCAATTCTTTTAACGTTCCTCTCATAGTGTCAGCAGATCCTGCATCTAATACTTGAATACATGCAAAAAGCGTTGCTGCGCATGCAGTACCAATAAATAAACTAATTTTAACTCTGCCGACAGGCACTCCAACATTTGTTGCTCCAACTTTGTCACCTCCAGATGCAAAAATCCAATTTCCATATCTGGTTTTCATTAAAATCCAGGTAGCTACAATTGTAAGCAGAACAAACCATATTACCGAAGGAGGTATACCTGTAGCCAAAGGAGTTCCATCAGTTCTTAATTCAATTAATTTCATTGATCCTAACCATGTGAAGAGCCATTTAAATGTGTCAGTAGCAAACAACCAAGCTATTGGATCATCTTCAATTAGCACTCTTAATCCTGGAACTTGAGTTCTGCCAGTAATTAATCTTGTTATAGCTAATGTAGCTCCTCTCAAAATAAACAACATAGCTAAGGTGACTATAAATGAAGGAAGTCCTGTTTTAACTACCAATATACCATTAAAATAACCAACAAGAACTGCCATTGCGAAAGCAAAGACTATACTCATCCATAATGGCCATCCCCAATAAATTGCAGGTATTGCAATACAAATTCCAGCAAAACCAATCATGGATCCAATTGAAAGATCAAATTCACCCCCAATCATTAGCATAGCAGCCGCAATCGCAATTATACCTAAGTTAGCTGATACATCTAAAAAATTTAAAGTTCCATATGCACTAAACATTCCAGTGTCACCTGCAACTATACCAAAAAATATAAATACTAATATTGACCCTCCAAGAGCACCCAACTCTGGTCTATTTAATAGAACTTTTAGTTTAGAAACTTTTTGTAGTCTTTCATCTTGAGGAAATTCTTTTTTTGAATCTATGCTTTTAGATTTTTCAGACATTTTTATTCATTTTAGTAAAAAAAAAGGCCTGACTAAAGAATAGTCAGGCCTTTAAATTATATTTTATCTATAACCTTGTGCAGCCCACTTAATTACTTTGCTAGCATTGTCAGGAGTTACAAATCCAGGTCCAGTCATAACTACACCAGCTGGCATTGTTCCCCATCTCATATACTGTGCAAAAATTGCAATTGGTAGGTAACCTTGAAGGTATTGCTGTTGGTCAATTAAAAACTCTACTTTGCCTGCAGCAGCAGCTTTTAACATATTAGGAGACATATCAAATGTTCCTAATTTTACATTACCAACTTTTCCAGCAGCTTCCAAAGCTTTTAGCGCTGCTTCACCAGATAAACCGGCACCTAATGTT
>CACIBQ010000032.1 GCA_902584915.1 uncultured Pelagibacteraceae bacterium | reverse complement strand
TTTTCAGGTGCGGCAAACGCAGAAACTGTACTCTTGGCATCTGACGACTTTGTTGGAATTTCCTTTTGGGTAATTTCAATGGGTATGTTGGCAGCTACAGCATTCTTTTTCATGGAAAGAGGATCAGTTGCAGCTGGTTGGAGAACTTCAGTAACGGTTGCTGGACTTGTAACTGGTATTGCATTTATCCACTACATGTACATGAGAGGTGTATGGGTACAAACAGGAGAATCACCAACTGTATATAGATACATTGACTGGTTAATCACTGTGCCACTACAGATGGTAGAATTTTATTTAATTCTCGCAGCTGTAAGAAAAGTACCTGGAGGAATATTCTGGAGACTATTAATCGGATCTTTAGTGATGCTAATAGGTGGATACATGGGAGAAGCGGGTTACATCAATTCTCTTCTTGGTTTCATAATTGGTATGGCTGGATGGTTATACATTCTTTATGAAGTATTCTCAGGTGAAGCTGGAAAAGCAGCAGCTAAAAGTGGTAACAAAGGTCTTGTGACTGCATTTAGTGCAATGAGAATGATCGTAACAATTGGTTGGGCAATATACCCATTAGGTTATGTATTTGGTTACCTAACAGGTGGAGTTGATGCTAATTCACTAAACGTGATTTACAACCTTGCAGACTTTATTAACAAAATCGCATTCGGTTTAGTTATTTGGGCTGCAGCGATGCAAAATACATCAGCTAGATCTAGATAATAATTATTTAGGCTAGACGAAACTATAATATAGGGCAGGTATGTTTTACATGCTTGCCCTATTTTTTTAAGTGACTATATAAGACTAAGTTAAATGGCTAAAATTACCTATATAGAACACACCGGCAAATCTTACACGATCGATGTAAAAAATGGTTTAACCGTTATGGAAGGTGCCGTTCAAAATGATATACCTGGTATTGATGCTGATTGTGGTGGATCAATGGCATGTGCTACTTGCCACGTTTATGTCAAAGAAGATTGGTTCAATAAAGTTCCATCTAAAACAGAAGGAGAAGATGACATGTTAGATCAAGCTTATGAGCCAAAGCCAAATAGTAGATTAAGTTGCCAGCTTATAGTCTCGGATGAACTTGATGGATTAATAGTTAATTTACCGGAAAAACAAGTTTAATGATCAAGACAGATGTAATAATTATTGGTGCAGGTCCAACAGGATTATTTTGTGCACATCAATTGGGTGTAATTGGATTGAAGTGTGAAATAATTGATAATTTAGACAAAGCAGGAGGACAATGTATTGAACTTTATCCCGACAAACCAATTTACGACATTCCCGCAATTCCAGAATGTACAGGTGAAGAATTAACAAATAATTTACTTAAACAAATAGAACCATTTAAATTTAAAGTTCATTTAAATCAAAGAGTTGAAAAAATATCTAAAGAAAAATCTAGTTGGAAGTTAACAACAAGTACTAAAGAAGAGTTTTTGTCACCTAATATTGTAATTGCTGGAGGAGTTGGATCATTTGAACCTAGAAAATTTTCTGTTAAAGAATGTGAAAAATTTGAGAATGATACAGTTCTTTATTCGATTAAAGATAAATCAATTTTTAATGGTAAAATAGTATCTATTTTTGGCGGAGGCGACAGCGCATTAGATTGGGCTATAGAATTATCAAAAAATTCAAAAGTAATATTAGTTCATAGAAGAGATGAATTTAGAGGAGCACCATCAAGTTTAGATAAAGTAAAACAATTAGAAAAAGAAAACAAAATTGAATTATTTACGAAGTATCAGTTATCAAAAGTATCTGGAGACAAAAAACCAGAATTGATTGAAATAAAACATGATGATAGTACGGTCAAATCATTTAAAACAGATTATCTATTAGGTTTTTTTGGTTTAATCATGCAACTTGGTCCTATTTTAGATTGGGGACTTAATGTTGATAAGAAAACAATACCAGTAAACACGGAGAACTTTGAGACTAATCAAAAAGGAATTTTTGCTATTGGAGATATTTGTTCATATCCAGGAAAATTAAAGCTTATCTTATCTGGTTTTCACGAAGGTGCTTTAGCAGCAAGAGGATGTTTTAAGTATGCAAGACCAGATGAAAAATTAAAGTTTGAGTTTACAACAACTTCAAAATCTATTCGTGAAAGACTAGGTAAATCAAATTGATAGAACTTTTTTCAGCTGACACTCCGAATGGAAAAAAGATTAGTATTATGCTTGAGGAGATTGGCTTTGAATATAAAGTCACAAAAGTAAATTTGAATAATGGAGATCAGTTTAAACCAGAATTTAGAAAAATAAGTCCTTTTAGTAAAATTCCTGTAATTATAGATCATAAAAATAATGGAGAAACAATTTTTGAATCTGGAGCGATACTCATGTATCTTGGTGAAAAAAGTGGAAAGTTTTATAATAACAAAGAGAGATTAAAAATTAATCAATGGTTAATGGCTCAAATGGGTTATGTAGGACCTATTATCGGACAACATCATCAATTTCATCATTACAATCCTGGAAAAAGTGAATTTGGAGAAGAACGATACTTTAAGATTGCTCGATCAATATATAAAGACCTAGATGAAAGACTTGGTTCTTCTAAGTTTTTAGCAGGCTCAAACTATACTATAGCAGATATTGCAACCTGGCCATGGATTGCAAGACACGAATGGCATGATATTGGATTAAAAAATTTTAAAAATCTTACTCGATGGTATTTAGAAATATCAAATAGAGAAGCAGTTATTAAAGGTTATGATTTTATGAAAAGAGGTGAGGCTATTCCAAAACCTTAGTTATTAGTTATCAGCGTAGACTTTTTCTTCCTTTTCATGTTTTTCTTGAGCCGCAATACATAAAGTTGCAACAGGTCTTGCAATTAATCTTTTTAAACCAATAGGTTCACCTGTATCTTCACAAAATCCATAGGTACCATCTTGAATTCTTTTTAATGCAGCGTCTATTTTTGAAATTAATTTTATTTGTCTATTGATAGCTCTTAGTTCAACATTTTTTTCTGTATAAGAGCTAGCTTGATCAACAATATCTGCAGATGTACTGTTATCGTCTAACGAACTGTTATAAATTGCATTATTGCTACTTCTTTTTAATTCAGTTTTCCAATCTTGTAACTTTTTTTTGAAAAACGATAAATGCTTAGGGCACATGTATTTTTCAGTTTGTTTAGGAATATAAGTTTTAGATATTTTAACCATTTCAATATTTAAAAACTTGGTGAATATATTCATCAATTGACTGCTGTCAAGAAAGCATTAATTGTGTAAATTAAAGAAAATGGCACAAAACAAAAAAAAATTATTAAATTTATTTTACGTTTTTTTAAGTACACACGTAGTTCTATGGACAGTTGTACCAACACTAGTAAATCAAAATTTACCTTTAGATTATATAGAGGCTTTAGCTTGGGGAAGCAATCTAGATTGGGGATTTAACAAACATCCACCAGGAAGTGCATTTTTTCCTGAAGTTTTCTTTATGGTATTTGGGCCTCAAGATTGGGCATTCTATTTATTAAGTCAAATATTTGTAGCAATTTCTTTTTATACAGTTTTTAAATTGTCGTATGAATTTCTTAATAATTTAAAACTTAGTATTATTTCAGTATTACTATTAGAAAGTATTTTTTTCTATAATTTTACAAGCCCAGAGTTTAATGTAAATGTTAGTCAATTACCTTTTTGGGCTTTAACAGTTTATTTCAC
>CACIBQ010000031.1 GCA_902584915.1 uncultured Pelagibacteraceae bacterium | reverse complement strand
TAGCGTGTTCCCGTTTGTATATTTTTTTATAACTGGAAGATTCTGATATGGATGAGCATTATAATTTTCTATATCCTCCACATTGATTGCCTTTTTTACAATACTTTTTGTTTTTGCCACAGGATTGGTAATAACAAATCTTCCACACATCTTAAATATTTATTGGTTTAATTTCTTTTTAGATTATATGATTTTCAAATTTATGAAATCAATAGAAAATAACTTCAATAATCCTAGGGTAAATACTCTTTTGCGTCATCATTTTGTTCAGCTTAAATCTAATTCTCCTGAAGGAAGTACACATGTGCTAGATATTGAAGGTCTTAAAATTCCAAGTATAAAATTTTGGAGTATATGGGATAACGAAAAACTGATTGGATGTGGTGCACTTAAGTTTTTAGATGAAGGACATGGTGAATTTAAATCAATAAGAGTGTCTGATGAATTTAGAAATTTAGGATATGGCATTAAACTCTTAAGTCATTTGATGCTAGAAGCTAAAAAAAATAAAATAAAAAGGATTAGTTTAGAAACTGGAGCTGGAAATTTTTTTAAACCCGCAAGAAAACTTTTTGAAAAAGCTGGTTTTAAAGCATGTTCCCCTTTTGCACATTATAAAGAAGATCCAAATTCTTGCTACTATTCTAAAGAAATATAACTTTAATTTAATTCAATTATTTTTTTTCGTGTTTTTTTGATATTTTTTTCTAACAAAATTAAAAACTTTTTATTTTTGATATTGTTTTCTAACATAACTGAAAGTTCTTTATTGATTCTTTCATCTTGTTTTTTTATATGCTGTTCTTCAACTTTTTTTGTTATTAATTCATGTGCTTGTAATCCTGTTTCATTTTCTACAGCTCTATTTGTCAGAAAGGTTCCAAAAGCTTGTGAGAAATTTCCTGTAGATACTAAAGTAATTCCTGGTCCTACCATTGCTGTATTTTGAATGCATCCTGGTAGAAAGGTTAAAATTAAAATACTAAATAAAACTTTTCTCATTCCCAGCAAAATTAATACATATTTTAAGATTCAACTCAACAGAGAAATTTTAATTTAACTTAATTTGGACAATGTATTTGTCTTAATTATTGGTTATTATGAATTATGATTTTTAGACAATTGTTTGATTATAAATCTTTTACATATACTTACCTGATTTCGTCTGGCACGGGAAGAGAAGCTTTAATAATTGATCCTGTAATTGAGCATACCGATGAATACATAAAAATATTGGAAAAATTAGATTTAAAATTAGTTAAAGTAATAGACACTCATATACATGCAGATCATATAACCGGACTAAATGAACTAAATAAAAGAACCAATTGTACAAGAATTATGGGAGAAAAATCTAAGTCTGAGGTAATAGATTTAAAAGTAAAGGAAAGTGAAATAATTAATGTAGAAAACATTGAGCTTAAAGTAATTTATACACCTGGACATACAGATTGCTCATATAGTTACCTGATGAAAGATAGAGTTTTCACCGGTGATACTTTATTAATAAATGGAACAGGAAGAACAGATTTTCAAAATGGCAGTTCCTACGATGCTTATGATTCTTTATTTAATAAATTATTAAAATTACCTGAAAAGACAATGGTGTATCCAGCTCATGATTATAATGGAAAAAAATTTTCAACTATTGAAAATGAAAAAAATAATAACCCAAGACTTCAAGTAAACTCTAAAGAACAATATGCAGAAATTATGGATAACCTTAATTTGGCAAATCCCAAAATGATGGATGTAGCGGTACCAGCTAATGTTAAAGGTTTTACTTTAGATAAATTATAAAGATTTATAACCAAATTCTAAACAAGCATCTGTGATTGAGTGATAAAAAGACTCTCCAAAACTTCTAAGGGTAAATAATCTTATTTTGTTTGGATTATTTTCAACTATATCAACTGTAAAAGCTATGCCATTGTATATCGAATTAATTGAATTATTTTTATCTATGGTATTAAAATTAAAAGGACATCCTTTTTTTAAAACTTCGATTGTATATTTTCCTTCTAATTCGATTATAGCCCGTGATTGAGACAAGTCTGTTACAGCAAAATCTGTTTCTTTAAAAATCTCTGAAATATTTTTAAGTAAATTTTTTTTTGTTGATACTACAAACCAATTTTTTGGACCATTCCATAAAATTCTTGTATTATTGTTGCTAACCACGCTTAATGGTTCATTTTTTAATTTTAGAGTATCAATATCTAAACTTTCAAATAAAACTTTAGAATTTTTATACTGAACTATTTGAACAATAAGTAAATTTTTAATTTCAGAAACTTTCAGCAAATTTTCTTCATTTTGATTTTCATAATTTCCAAAAAAGCCTGTTTTATGAATATAATTTAAAGCTGAAATCGATGTCATGATCTAACTCTTTCACCTTTAGGATCAACATAATGTGATGAAACTATTTCAACAGGAATTGTTTTATTTTTTAAAGGAGACATTGCAAAAAGCTTTTGTCCAATCATATTTTTTCCATCTTTAATTATTGCGAGAGAAAATGGATTGTCATATTCTACGCTCCAACATGATGCGGATACATGACCTAATTTAGGATTTGGAAGTTTTGCTTTTGCATCTTTAACTAAATATGATCCTTCTGGTATACTAGTTTTTTTATCTAATGGAACAACGCCAACTACTTTCTGTCTATCTGAGGCAATGTAAGCTGTTTTGCTTAAAGATCTTTTTCCAATAAAATCCTTCTTTTTGCTAACTAGTCCTTCAAGTGAATTATCATATGGAATTGTTCGTCCATCTAATTCAGATCCTGCAACATGTCCCATTTCAATTCTTAAAGTTGATAATGCTTCAGTTCCATACGGTTGAATATTAAATTCTTTTCCGATTTCCATAATTTTTTCCCACATAAAGTTACCATTATCTGATTCAACATTTACTTCATAAGCAAGTTCACCTGAAAATGAAATTCTATAAATTTTTGCATCAACTCCAAATAAATTTCCTTCCATATATCCCATGAAAGGTAATCCTTCGTTTGAAACATCTAGACCCGGAAATAATTTTTGCAACACGTCTCTAGATTTTGGTCCAGCTATTGCAGCACCTGCCCATTGTTCTGTGGACGAAACTACATTTACATTCAAGTCAGGCCATACTAACTGCAGATAATATTCCAAATGAGATAGAACATTTGCAGCTTGTGCTGTAGTAGTTGTCATATGATAATGGTTTTCTGAAATTCTTGTTGTTGTTCCATCATCCATTACAATTCCATCTTCTCTTAACATTACGCCATATCTTGCTTTACCAACTGGTAGTTTAAGCCAAGCGTTTGTATAAACTCTATTTAAAAATTCAGCTGAGTCTGGTCCTTTAATGTCAATTTTACCAAGAGTAGTTACATCACATACTCCAACATTTTGTCTTACGTTTTTTGCTTCTCTTTTAGAAGCTTCAAATAAATTTTCATTGCCTTGCTTATAGTATCTTGGACGTAACCAAACACCTGCATCAACGAATACTGCATTATTTTTTTTATGCCAATGATGCATCGGTGATTTTCTTGTTGGTTTTGAATACTTTCCAACTTCTCTTCCAACAATTGCCCCTATTGAAACTGGTGTATATGGAGGTCTAAAAGTAGTATGACCCACTTGAGGTACCACTTTATTTTCAACATCTGATACTAACTGCAATCCATTAAGATTGCTGGTTTTTCCTTGGTCGGTAGCCATTCCTAATGTTGTATATCTTTTTACATGTTCGATTGATCTATAGCCCTCTCTTAAAGCAAGCTCTATGTCAGATACAGCAACATCATTTTGAAAATCTAAAAATCTTTTATAATTTTTACCTTTTGGTAAAGGTACACACCAAAATTTATCATGCTTAGATGATATTTTTTCTATAACAGTAGGAACTGAAACTTTATTTTCTTTATTTGTAATTTTCTTCGATATTTCATTTCCTTTTTCAAAAGA
>CACIBQ010000030.1 GCA_902584915.1 uncultured Pelagibacteraceae bacterium | reverse complement strand
TTCCAAAATAACCTAAACTTCCTTCAAATATTAAATTTAATTTGTTTAAAATACCAACACCCAAACTATGCTTACCTTGTGGATTTTTAATTACTATTGTTCCATAACCTTCGCTCATTAATTCATCAATTTTTTTATTTGCTTCTTTACAGTCAAGATCTTTTACATCAAGATCGGTTCTTTTGTTAAAGTCCACATCATAAGTACCCCAATAAAAATAATTTTCCGCCTCGTCTGGATTAAAAAATTTTTGCTGTGTTTTACCTTTTAGAACCTCTGAGTGCAGACCCATTGATTGGGCTTTTGTTTTTTTCTCAGCAGTTTTTAAATTTGCCATACTTTAACCTCACCATCAAATGGATCATAAGTATCAATTTCCTGAGGAAGAATTGATCTAATCGCTATCTCTTCTGAACCCATAGCAACAAGATCATCAGATTCATATAATACCAGTGGTTTTGCAGCCATTGTATCTTTTGCCATACCCAAAGAATCTTTTGTTGCCACAAAATATGTAAAAACTCCGTCCAAACCACTTAGTGACTCTCTCATTCCCTCTTCAAGAGTAGCACCTTTTCTCATTTTTTCAGCCAAATAAACAGCAATTAGTTCAGAGTCGCATTCTGACATAAATCTCATACCTTTGTTTTCCAGAGCTCTTCTGTTATTCCAATAATTAGTTAATTGTCCGTTATGAACTACAGAAACATCACTAAATGGATAACCCCAAAAAGGGTGAGCCGATTTAATATCTACTCCAGATTCTGTTGCCATTCTAGCGTGACCAATACCATGTGTTCCTGTAACTTTTCCTAAACCATACCTCTCCGAAACTGCTGCAGCATCTCCTAGATCTTTGATTAATTCTAAAGATTTTCCAATTGAAAGGATTTCTACACTTTCAATACTCTCAATTTTTTTAGAAAATTCCATTAAATCTTTATCAAACTGTATCTCATATCTAAATGAATAAGGTGTGAGTTTTTCATCTTTAATAATTTTTGTGCCTAGTTCGACTAACATCTGGTCTACAAGTTTTTTTCTTTTATCATAAACGCTGGCATCTTCGTTTACTGAAGTACTACCTTCACCCACATTTTCACCAACTTTAAATCTCATTATAAAATTTGTTCCATCATTATCAGCATATAATGCGTATCCTGTTGAGTCCGGCCCTCTATGCTTCAATGCTTGAAGCATACTTTGTAATTCAGAGCCTACGTTTGAAGATTTTCCTCTATGGATAAGTCCAGCTATTCCGCACATATTTTCTTCCTTATATAATTTATACTATGGCAAGCAATCTAAATAAGTATCTAGATCCCATTGAGTTGTCGCACCCAAGAATTTTTCCCACTCGTCATTCTTGTACCAATGAAATACTTTGTACATTTCATCAGGCATAGCAGATTTAATAACCTCGTCTTCGGCCAGTCTATCCAAAGCTTCACCTAGACTTAATGGAAGTTTTTTAACATCTTTACCAGCTTTTTTAGCTTCATACATACTTCTAGATTCAGGCTTAGATGGTTTTAGATTTTTTGAAATACCGTGATCACAAGCTTTTAATAAAGCTGCGCCTAATAGATATGGATTGTGCATTGAATCAACAGATCTATATTCAAATCTTCCAGGAGCCGATACTCTTAAACCACAAGTTCTGTTTTGATATCCCCAATCAGCATAAACTGGCGCCCAGAAACCTTGATCCCAAAGTCTTCTGTAAGAATTAACTGTTGATGATCCCAAAGCAGTTAAAGCAGGCAAGTGTTCCATTATTCCAGCAATAGATTGTAAACCAATTTTACCTGGTAGTTGCATATCTTTAGTATCAGGCATAAAAGTATTTGTTCCTCCCTGTACATAACCAAACACTTCCTCTACTCCAGGTAATTTTTTATTACCTAATTTGTTTGTTACAACTTTTCCACCTTTCCATAAAGACATGTTTGTATGACAACCACTTGCAGATACACCCATAAATGGTTTTGTCATAAAGCATGCTATTAAATTATGTTCCCTAGCAACTTGTGCACAAATTTGTCTGTAAGTTGAAAGTCTATCAGCGTTTCTTAAAACATTATCGTATGTCCAGTTTAACTCTAATTGTCCCGGAGCATCTTCATGATCACCTTGGATCATATCTAAACCCATGGCTGAAGCGTATTCAATTACTTTCATAAATACAGGTCTCAATGACTCAAATTGATCAATATGATAACAGTATGGTTTAGAAAAGCCTGCTCCAGTAGGTGTTCCGTCAGGATTTTTAGTCAACCACATCATTTCAGGTTCTGTTCCAACTCTTAATTCTAGACCATGTTTTTTTTGAAATTCATCCATAAAAATTCTTAAGTTACCTCTGCAATCAGAAGTTAAATGACCACCTGGATTCTGTCTTTCTTCTCTATTTCTAAAACATGTAACAAAAACTCTTCCGACTCTTTTGTCCCAAGGTAATTGACAGAAAGTTTCAGGGTCAGGTATACCAACAAGTTCCATAGCTTCAGGACCGTAACCAATATAATTTTTGTGTCTATCTACAAATAAGTTGGCAGTAGATCCATAAACCAATTGAAACCCTTTTTCTGCAGTTCTTTCCCAATGATCTGCTGGTATTCCTTTTCCTACAACTCTTCCTGTTACAGAAATGAACTGATAATAAATATAAGTTATTCCTAACTCATTAATTTTTTCTCTAACATTTTTTACTAATTTTGCTCTACCTGGTTGATTTACATGCTTTTCTAGATCAGTCATTTTCCCCCTATGAATTTTTATAATAAAAAGGTAACTGAAAAAAAATTATCTGTCTACATAGATAAATTGTTAGCTCCAAGGGAATGGACTTGAAGAAGTAGGGTGAAGTTCTCCCTTCTCGTATCGGTTGAATCTAAACGGTTTTAATAAATCTCTTTCTTTACCTAATATTTCGTCTGCTACTAACTCACCAACGCCAATCATCTTATAACCATGGTTAGAGTCAGCAATAAAATATACATTTTCACAAAAACGATCAAATATTGGAAATGAATCTGGTGTAAAACAACCCAATCCACCTGATGGACCTTTGTGATAAACTTTTATTTTTCCTTGAAATCTTTTTTGACAATGAGCAAGAGCAGAACACCACATGTGAGCAAATTCATCTGTTGTCTGATATTCAGGTGAGTCTATTCCGTATGGGTCGACATTTACACTTTCGGCCGGCTTAGTTATTTTATAAGGAGCCGCTCCTCCTTGAACACCTTTAAAATTAAAGTCAGGCTTATAATAAATACCCCACATTTTATCTGTAATAAGAGAACCATCTACGTCTGAAAATAAATGTGCATCACTATCAACATGAATTACTGGAGGCATTTTACCATCGTCAGTTTTTTGAAAATTTGGATCAACTCCTAAAACTCCCTCTGTTAAAAACCAATATATCCACATAGGATAACCTTTGTGTGTTACTCCTTTTTGATCTTTAATTGAAATTTTATTTGGTAATTCTAATTTATCCCAAAAACTTTTTACCCAAGGTCCAGCTCCAATAACAACCTGCTCACAGTCTATAGTTCCTTTTGTTGTTACAACCCCTGTTACTGCTTTACTGTTACTTCCTCTTTTAAATCCAGTAACTTCTGTTCCAGTAATAATCTTTACTCCTAAGGCTTCTGCTTTATCAGCAATACCATAAATAGCTGCGGAGTTATTTGCATAGCCGCCTCTTTTTTCATGTAAAACAGAAGTTATTCCTTTTGCTTGCCAATCATGAAACATATTTTTCATATATTTCATTGAATCTTCTTTTCCTTCAATAAATTCAGATTCGTAACCAATTGCTTTTTGCTGTTCATATATAGTTGTTACATCTTTTCTCATACTTTCAGGGCTTATTTGCATATAGCCTACAGGATGGTAACTAAATTTTTTTGGATCGCTTTCCCAAATTTTAACGCTATGAGCCATAAGTTCTCTCATTGCAGGTTGGAAATAATTATTTCTTACTACACCGCAAGCTATACCACTCGCTCCAGATGCTATTCCACCCTTATCAACAACAACAATATCGTTGTTAGAACCATTTCCATTTTTTTTAATTTTTTCTGCTAGATGCCAGGCTGTACTTAAACCATGTATTCCAGCACCTATTATTACGTATTTAGCTTTAGTAGGGAAC
>CACIBQ010000029.1 GCA_902584915.1 uncultured Pelagibacteraceae bacterium | reverse complement strand
AAAACTTTCGCCAATTCTAAGTTCGATTGTTGGAAAAAAAGCTGGTGAAGCTATTAGAGATTTGTCTTTTTCAGAAAAACGAATATCTAAAGATATAAAAAAAACAATTTCGTCAGCTATTGCAAATGCAGAAAATAATAATCAATATGATATAGATAAATTGTTTGTGAAAGAAGCTTTTTGTGGAAAACAAATAATTATGAAAAGATTTAGAGCAAGGGCTAAAGGTAGAGCATCACCTATACTTAAGCCTTATTCAAATGTTACAATTATTTTATCAGAAAAATCAAAGGAGTTAAAACAAGATGGGCCAAAAAGTTAATCCAATTGGTTTAAGACTAGGCATAAATAAAGGCTGGGATTCAGTCTGGTATGCTAGCAAGAAAAATTTTGGTAATTTTTTAATAGAAGATTTTAAAATAAGAGAACATATAAGAAAAACAGTTGTTAATTCTGGTGTTTCAAAAGTTATGATAGAAAGAACAACAAAAAAATGTTTTGTTACAATTTACACTTCCAGACCAGGTTTTGTAATTGGAAAAAAAGGAAGTGATATTGAAAAAATAAAAAAGAAATTATCTGAAATAACTTCTAACGAAGTGGTTTTAAATATTAAAGAAGTTAAAAAGCCCGAAACTAATAGCTATCTTGTTGCAGAGAATATTGCACAACAACTTGTTAAAAGAATATCTTATAGGAAGGCTATGAAAAGATCTATGCAATCAGCTTTAAGATTAGGAGCCAAAGGTATTAAAGTTGCTTTAAGTGGAAGACTAGGTGGTAATGAAATTGCTAGAACAGAATGGTTAAGAGATGGTGCAATACCTTCTCATACGTTGAGAGCAGATATAGATTATGCTGAAGCAGAAGCTTTAACTACTTATGGGATTATTGGAGTTAAAGTTTGGATATATAAAGGTGAAATATTCACAAGGGAGTTTAGCCAAGAAACTAATAAAAATTAATTATGTTGCAACCAACTAGAACTAAATTTAGAAAAGCTCACAAAGGAAGAATTCATGGTGTGGCTTCAAGATGTAATTTTATGAATTATGGTGCTTATGGCTTAAAAGCTATTCAACCCGATAGAGTAATATCAAAACAAATAGAAGCAGCAAGAGTAGCGCTCACGAGACATATGAAAAGACAAGGAAGAGTATGGACAAGAATATTTCCAAATATACCAGTTTCAAAAAAACCAACAGAAGTTAGAATGGGTAAAGGAAAAGGATCGCCTGAATTCTGGGCATGCAGAGTTAAACCAGGAAGAATATTATTTGAAGTAGATGGAGTTACAGAACAAGTTGCTAGAGAAGCACTATATAAAGCCTCAGCAAAGCTGCCAATTAAATGTAAATTTATTAAGAGAATTTGATGAAAAAGAAAGATTTAAAAAAACTATCAAAAACTGAAATGGTAAAAAATTTAGAAAGTTTTAAAAAAGACTTATTTAATTTAAGATTTCAAAAAAATAATGGACAATTAAAAAATCCAGCTAAATTTAAAGAAATAAGAAAAAATATTGCCAGATTAAAAACTCTAGTAGAAAGGAATAATGCCTAAAAAAATTTTAGATGGAATAGTTGTTAGTGACAAAGGTGATAAATCCATCACTGTAATGGTTGAGAGAAAATATCAACATCCTGTATTACAAAAAGTCATTAAAACTAAAAAAAAGTATCATGTACATGATGAAAATAATTCACATAAAAATGGCGATAAAGTTAAAATTATTGAGTCGAGGCCAATATCAAAAACAAAAAAATTCAAGGTTTTAGAGGAAAAAAGATGATTCAAGTTCAAACAGAATTAATGGTTGCTGATAATACAGGTGCAAAAAAAGTTGAATGTATAAAAGTTCTTGGTGGATCAAAGCGGAGATATGCTAGCATTGGTGACATTATAAAAGTTTCTGTAAAGGAAGCTATTCCTAAAGGAAAAGTTAAAAAAGGATCTGTTCACAATGCTGTTGTAGTTAGAGTCAAAAAAGGCATTTATAGAAATGATGGATCTAAAGTAAAATTTGATAATAATGCTGCTGTTTTAACAGATGAAAAAGGTGAACCAATAGGCACAAGAATTTTTGGACCAGTTACAAGAGAGCTTAGATTGAGGGGGCAAATGAAAATTATTTCTTTAGCTCCGGAGGTTTTATAATGATTAAAAAAGGATCAAAAGTTAAAGTTTTAATCGGCAAGGACAAAAAAAAGGAAGGTGAAGTAATAGAAATTGATAGATCAAATAATAAAGCTAAAGTTAAGGGGTTAAATCTTGTAAAAAAACACATGAAGGCAACTAAAGAAAAAAAGGGTGGAATAATAACTAAGGAAAACTTTATAAATATATCTAACTTAATTTTAATGGAAGCCAAAAAAGAAGTTAAAAAAGAAAAAAAAATTAAAACATGATACCTAGATTAAAAGAAACTTATCAAAAAGAAATTGCTCCTAACTTAAAAACAAAGTTTGGTTATAAAAATATAAATATGAGTCCAAAATTAAAAAAAATAGTAATAAATATGGGACTAGGTCTAGATGGTAATGACAGTAAAATTTTAAAATCTTGCGAAAATGATTTGGCGCTACTTACGGGTCAAAAACCTGTCTTAACTAAATTTAAAAAATCAATATCAAATTTTAAAACAAGAAAAGGTACTACTTCTGGTTTAAAAGTATCTCTTAGAAAAGATAGAATGTATGAGTTTTTAGATAGATTAGTAAATATTGCACTTCCAAGAATTAAAGATTTTAGAGGTCTATCTAAAAAAGGATTTGATAAGAGTGGAAATTATACGTTCGGTATAAAAGAACATATAATTTTCCCAGAAGTAAATTTCGATAAAGTTGAAAAAATTCGTGGCTTAGATATTACTGTTGTAATCAAGTCAGATAATATAACTCACAGTTACGAACTTTTGAAACTATTTAATTTCCCATTTATAGAAAAGGAGACTAACTAATGGCTAAATTGAGCTCAATAAATAAA
The DNA here is from genome assembly GCA_902584915.1 of uncultured Pelagibacteraceae bacterium. GTDB lineage: Bacteria > Pseudomonadota > Alphaproteobacteria > Pelagibacterales > Pelagibacteraceae > Pelagibacter. The sequence continues at coordinate 1,583 of CACIBQ010000029.1, read as the reverse complement.
AACAACAGACGAATTAAGCTTATGAAAAGATTTTTAAATAAAAGAAAGAAGTTAAAAAAAATAATTATGGATAAAAAAATATCACTAGAAGATAGGTTTAAAGCTCAACAAAAATTATCAAAAATGCCAAGAAATTCCTCAAAAACTAGGGTTGTTAACAGATGTCAGATTACAGGTAGGCCACATGGTGTTTATAGAAAATTAAAAATTTCCAGAATAGCTCTTAGAAAATTAACTTTAGAAGGTAAAATTCCTGGAATGGTAAAATCAAGTTGGTAAAGGAGGATAGATGAGTTTAAGTGACCCTATAGGAGATATGATAGCTAGAATTAAAAATTCTAGTTTAAGAAATTATAAAAAAGTTGAAATACCATCTTCAAAATTTAAAGTTAAAATAGCAGATGTGCTTAAAAATGAAGGATATATTATAGACTATAAAATAGAAGCAAAGGAAGGAAAAGACAAATTGCTAATAGATTTAAAATATAGCTCAGGAAATCCAGTTATCAATTCAATACAAAGAGTCTCTAAACCTGGAAGAAGAATATTTTCAAGTGCTGATAGCTTGCCTAAAGTTAGCAATGGTTTAGGAATAGCTATAATTTCAACTCCTAAAGGAGTTATGACAGATCAGGATGCAAGAAAAAATCAAGTAGGTGGAGAAATTATTTGTAAGGTATTCTAATGTCAAAAATAGGTAAAATAAATATTGCAATTCCAGAAAAAGTAAAAGTCACATTAAATGGAAGTAATTTAATGATGGAAGGACCTTTGGGAAAAAATAACCTTTCATTAGATCTTAATGTATTCCAACTAAATATTAATGAAGGAAAAGAAGTATCAATAAAACCAAAAACATTAAATCAAGAAATTAAAAAAAAATGGGGTTTAAATAGAAGCTTAATTAATAATGCTATTAAAGGAGTAAATGAGGGATATTCAAAAATATTAGAGTTAACCGGGGTAGGTTTTAGAGCAGCAATTAAAGGAAATGATTTGAATCTACAGATTGGTTTTAGTCATGATGTTAATTATCCAATACCTCAAGGCGTTAAAATTGCAGTTGAAAAACAAACAATAATAAAAATAACTGGTTACGATAAACAACTAGTTGGAGCAGTCGCAGCAAAAATTAAATCATATAAAAAAACAGAGCCTTACAAAGGAAAAGGTATTAAAGAACAAGGTCAATATATTTTAAAAAAAGAAGGAAAGAAAAAGTAATTATGCTGAAAACTAAAAATAGAAAAAAATTGAGAATAAGAAGCAAACTTAAAAAAAATAATCCAAATAATAGAATGAGATTAAGTGTTTCTAGGTCATCAAATAATATTTCAGCTCAAATAATAGATGATTCAACAAATAAAACATTAATTTCAGCAACATCAAACCTAAAAAGTCTGAAAGATTCAAATAAAAAAAAATCAGAATTATCCGAAATAGTTGCTACAAAAATTGCAGAACTTGCCAAAGAAAAAAATATTAAAAAAATATACTTTGATAGAGGCGTTTACAAATATCATGGTAGAATCAAGATTTTTGCAGAAACTTTAAGAAAGAATGGGATGGAATTTTAATTATGG
>CACIBQ010000028.1 GCA_902584915.1 uncultured Pelagibacteraceae bacterium | reverse complement strand
CACGTATCATAAAAATTTTTTGTTCAGGAAAATTTTCGTCATCTGTATTATATAAAATGAAATTTTTAATATCCTTTTTACTTATTAATTTAGAACCCAGAGATTTGTATAAAAATTCAATTATTGTATTTTTTGACATGTAACTAACAATTTTTCTTGGTGTGTAAAATGCACCTTTGGATTTTCTGTCTTTAATATCTAAAAGTCTTTCAAAAACCTTTCCTAGCATTTCGGGATCAATTGCTATTTCAATATCTAAACGCGCTAGTTCATCTATTGTAAAATTATAGAGATCAAAAATATCTAAAATTCCATTATTATCTTTATTAGAAAATAAATTATTTGGTATATTTAGATTTTCATTCTCCCAATCATATCCATCATAATAATAAAATAATTCACCACCTATATAAGGAACTTTGCAATTAAATTTTTTTAAAAAATCATTTTGATTTTGTTTATTCAAACCATCATAAAAAAAAAATTCTAAAAAATGATTAAAAAAATTTTTTTTAGACTTTTCATATAAATTAAATTGATTTCTCAAATAATTTTGATCACCAGTCCCCCAATTTTTATTTTTTTCAACACCTAACCAACCTTTTTTTTGAAGAAAATAACAAAATACAATTTGACCTAATAGTTTTTTAGCAAAGAAATCGATTCCAATATCTTTAATTTTTGAAAATTTTGAGAAAATCTTATCTTTTTCTAAATATTCTTTTAATCTTATATATAACGATTTATAAGAACTAAAAAATTCATCACCAACAACTTCGATATTAAATCTTCTAAATAAATCATCAAAATCTTTTACTCTTCCAAGTTTAATAAGTTGTGCAAAAGGAGTATGTATTTTTGCATTTTTTCCTAACAAAAAAGAATATCTTACAGGATTAGTAAATTTTTTTTTAACTTTAGAATCTGTGACCCAGACCAATTCACTTTTAATAAAAGATAATCTATAATGGTCTTCCTTTTTAGAATAAGTAATCACTAAAGCATTAGAGTAACCAAATTCCTCTAAAAGTTTAAAAAGTTCTCTGGTAATTTTAATTCTACTTTTTTCAGATTTTAATCTTTCTACTTCAATTACCACTAAGTCATTTAATGACTTTACTGTTCCCAATAATTGGGCTGATTTAAAATAATTATGATCAGGATCTAACTTTAATTCATCATCTAGGGAGATAAAATCTGTTGGTAAAAAATTTTGTAAAAAAAATTTGAATTCTTTATCTTCATATTTTTTAGAAAGATCAATCATTTAACTGTTCAGAAATAATTAATGTATCTTTTTTTAATTGAATATCGTCGTATGTTTTAAGTAAACTTTTTAGTAAATTATGTGGAATTATACTTTCAATTTCTTTAATATTTTTATCACAATTACTTTGTGTTAATTTTTTAGAAATGACTTTTAATTGTCTGGGTGTTAATGCATCTAAATCTTTAACAACTCTAAACATATCAAAGTAATACTTTTGATAAATACTTTTAGAAGAAAGAGATTCTAATTTATTAACTAGATCTTTCTTTTTTTTATTATATGGCGTTATTTTTTTGGCTGCAAAAATTTTAGATTTGATATTTTCATATACTTCATCGTATTTTTTATCAAATAAGATAGATTTTTCGTTTTTTTTAGCTTCAAAAATTCTAAATGCTTCCAACGGCGAAATGTTTTGTATCTCTTTATTTTGATCAGAAAAAATAAATCGTGGTATCGATCCTTTTTTTGAAAAGACAATAATCCCCTTTTTCTTATGATTTACTCTTTTAATTTTTACTTTTTTTGCAATTTCATTTGATAAAAGTATATCTTGTGGATTATGTTCTCGAACATCATAAATTAGATTTTCAAAATAAGTTTCTGGTGATTCATTTTCATTATAAAGTTCATTAAATTTTTCTTGAAAATAACTCACTAAATCTTCATTGTTTTTTAATACCTTTGTATCCTCACCAAATATTGAATTAAACATTAGTTTTTTTAGACCAGTTATTCTTGATATACCAACCTCTCTTTCTCCTATTTCAGTGGGAAAGTAGTTAAATATATATAATTCATTAAAAACTTTTTTATTAATTCTATTAATTCTTCCAAATCTTTGGACCACTCTAGTTGGGTTGTAAGGTATATCGTAATTAAAAATTGTGCCCGCTCTATGCAGATTAAAACCTTCAGAAATAGCATCTGTTGCTATCAAAATATCATAATCGTTTTTTTGTTTATTTAAAATAACAGATGCATCAAAATTATTTTTTATTTCATCCTTAATTTTTTTATTTGTAGATTGCTTTGATGTATATAAAAAACATTTAAATTCTTTCTTAATATTGTTAAATAAATAATTTGCTGTATCTGAAAATTCTGAGAATACTATTATTTTTCTTTTTTTATCTGATTTTAATTGATTTTCCAAAATTTTTTTGAATTCATCTATTTTTGGATCTTTGTATGATGATTTGTATATATCGTCCCATTTTTTTTTAATTTTCTCAAGAATTTCTAAATCAGATTTTACATCCTTAATATATGAAGAAGATAATTGTTTTTTTTTAACAAACCAACCACCTTTATTTTTAAATTTATCTATTTCTTGATTGTCTAAAATTTGAAGGTCAAATTTATCGTCAGTAGAGTCAACATCACCAAATAAATCCTCATAATCTGGTAATTGATGTCTTGGAAAAATGGGTACCACATTTTTATTTTCATAAAATTTTATCACTCTTTTGTTAGAGTCTATTACATGTTGAAGTGTTAATAAAAATGAAGGTATGCTACTTTCAAATCTTCTTACCATCATTCGTTTTATAAAATCATGTATATTTTGTTGTTCAGAGGGTAATTTACCTTTTTTATCATCATTTAAATAACCTCCTTGCATCAAAACTTCATTTAGAAACTCTTCTTTAATATACGTCAGCGGCTTATATCTGGCACATTTATAGTTGCTCTTCTTGTTGCTAGGAGAAATAATTGCTAGTGTCTCCTCGTAAATTTTTTCAAGATTTCCAAGTTTATATTCAAGAAGTATTGGATCCTTAACCTTAGGAAAACTGATCCCCTGCTTTTTTAAATCTTCGTCATATGCTTTGATTAATTTTAAGTCAATTCTAGATCTTCTTATAATTAAAGGGGTAATAATTTTTCTTATTTCAGATCCAAGATTTTTAAATTCTTTATCTAATTCATTTTTGTTTCTTTTGCCAGTTCGCTGTTCTCTTTCTAGACTATTATATTTTTTACTTAATAATTCAAAGTATTCAGACAAATTTGTAATAGTCTGTAAAGATGATTTTGTTGGAATTTGAAATAATTTAATCAAACTAAAAGTATCTTTAGGTTTATTATTAAATGGTGTTGCAGATAAAAGTATTATTTTATTTGATTTGCCTTCATAAGAACCATGACATAATTGATATAAATCTAAATAATCTTTTGTCTCATCGTTTCTGAATTTATGAACTTCGTCAACTATTATCAATTTTTGCCCAGGAGAATTATCATTCAAAGCATCTGAAATCCTACCTGAAGTATAAATTTTTGATCCAGGTGTTTGAAATATATTTAAATAATCTTTCCATTGTTGTTCAAGATGTGGTGGAGTTATTACTATTGTCCTTAGTCCTAAGTTATTTGCTATTGCAGAAGCAATAATACTTTTACCCAATCCAACAACATCAGATATTAATACACCATTATGTTCATTAAGAATTTCAATGCCTCTTAAGATTGCATCTTTTTGATATTTAAAGTTACCAAAAAACCCATCTGTGATATCTTTTGGCAATCTTATTTTCGATGTAGATAGATCTTTAAAGTATTCATCTAAAACTTTTATAAACAATAAGTATGGATTTGGTTTTTGCTCAAATGGGAATTTTTCTGTTATTTTCTTAAATTCATTAATAGAATTTTTATCTAATAAAGGGATTGATGTTTCCCAAAATTTATTAAAATCTTTTGTTGCATCATTAAATGAATTGTCATCTCTTAGAATAGTTGATACTTCAGTCCTAGTCTCAAGACCCGACTTAGAAAAATTAAATGATCCTATAAATACCTGTCCTTTTGAGTTAATTGTTTTTGATATTTTGCTATTATATTTAAAAATATACTCTTTAGAATGATCTTCGCTATCTCTCTGTCTTATTTCTAATGATCCATCAAAAAGCTTTTTTTTAAAAATAAAATAAGCCTCTTCCTCTTCTCTGTTATCTAAAATATCTTTTTCTAAAACTTCATGAGTAAATTTATTTAGGTATTCTTTTCTTCTTGCAGATTGATTAACTAAATTGAATGTCTTACTGTCACTTTCTAAACCTACCAAAACTTTAATCTTAATATTTGGATTTTTAGCTAATGCTTTTGCAATTAAAGAAAATCCAGAAAAGTAAAAATAAGCAGATCTTAGGTATATTTCAGAACAACCTGGTATTACATTCTCAATAATTTTAAGAATTTCTTTATCATGATTTTCGGAACTAATTCTCATAAAATTTAATAGGATTTTATAGGATAAACTATTACGAAACTATTACGAAACACAAAATTTTCAAAAAAAAATTCTCTGTTTTTTAGTTGAATTTTAATATTATACTTATAAAACCTAGCTCACGGAGAGATGGCTGAGTGGTTGAAAGCACCGGTCTTGAAAACCGGCAAAGGGGCAACTCTTTCCTGGGTTCGAATCCCAGTCTCTCCGCCATTAAATTGGTTTAAACTTATGGAATTTTTTGAGTATTTTATTTAAAAAATCGTTTCCACTATCATTAAATTTATTATTTAACTTTATCAATGTTTGATCATCTAAATTAACAAATTTTTCTAATTGAATAAGTTCATCATTGCTTAAATCGTTAATAATTTTGATTACAAATGTGGAAATTAATATATCTAACTCTTTTGTGCCTCTATAAGAA
>CACIBQ010000027.1 GCA_902584915.1 uncultured Pelagibacteraceae bacterium | reverse complement strand
TGACGATCTATAAAACTTTCTAAAAGATGCATCTCCAGCTAATAGTTTTATTTTATTTAAATTCATCTATAATTTGATTTTTATAATTTGTTGAAATTATTAAGTTTCTATTTTTAAAATCATTAGAATACGAAAAATGGAACTCTATTTTATTAATTTTAATTGGCTCAAGTATTTCTGGCCACTCGATAATCTTTACGGACTCTTCTTCTTCAAATATACCTAGGTTACTTAATTCTTTTTTATTTTTTATTCTATATAAATCAAAGTGTTTTATATTAAGATCGTTTATTTGATATTCATTTAAAATATTAAATGTAGGGCTTAATACATCTGATTTATTTAATGTGTTTTTAATCTCTAAATTATTAATTAGAAATCTAGTAAATGTTGTTTTGCCAACACCAATCTGACCGTACAATAAAAAAATGTCACCTTTATCAACTAAATTAGCAAGTTTGCCAGCAACCTCTAATAAACTTTTTTGATCGGAAATATCAATTTTGCTACTTTTAGTAGCGATAGGCATCTGGCTTGTAAGGTCCATCAGGTGTTACGCTAATATAGTCCGCTTGATCTTTGGACATTTTTGTAAGTTTAGCACCTACTTTTTCTAAGTGTAGTCTAGCTACTTTTTCATCAAGATGTTTCGGCAAAACATAAACTTTATTTTCATACTTTTCTGAATTATTCCATAGCTCTATCTGTGCTGTTACTTGATTAGTAAATGAAGCACTCATTACAAAACTTGGATGACCTGTGGCACAACCTAAATTAACCAGCCTTCCTTCAGCGAGTAATATTATTCTTTTCTTACTTGGTAGAGTTATTTCGTGGACTTGTGGTTTAATTTCATCCCACTTATAATTTTTCAATGCTTCAACTTGAATTTCGTTATCAAAGTGTCCGATATTGCAAAGTATTGCTCTATCTTTCATTTCTCTCATATGATCAGCAGTCACTATGTCTTTATTTCCTGTGGCTGTAACGACTATATCTGCTTCTTTGATCATTTCGTCCATGAGCACAACTTCATAACCTTCCATTGCTGCCTGTAGAGCACAAATTGGATCAGTTTCTGTAACCATTACTCTTGCTCCACTTTGTCTTAATGAAGCAGCACTTCCTTTTCCAACGTCTCCAAAGCCTGCTACTATTGCGACCTTACCGGACATCATTACATCTGTAGCTCTTTTAATTCCATCTACTAAACTTTCTCTACATCCATATAAATTATCAAATTTAGATTTTGTAACTGAGTCATTTACATTGATCGCTGGAACTAATAATGTTCCCTGAGCTTCCATCTTTTTAAGTGCTAGTACTCCAGTTGTTGTTTCTTCCGACAGTCCTTTAATATCTTTTAATAAATTTTTGTAATCTTTATGCATAAGTGCAGTTAAATCTCCACCATCGTCTAGAATCATATTTGGTTTCCAATCTTTTTTACCTTCTATAGTTTGTTTAACACACCACCAATACTCTTCCTCTGTCTCACCTTTCCAGGCAAATACTGGAATTCCTGCTTTGGCTATAGCCGCAGCTGCATGATCTTGGGTAGAAAAAATATTGCACGAAGACCATCTTACTTCTGCTCCTAGATCTACCAAAGTTTCTATTAAAACTGCTGTTTGAATTGTCATGTGCAAACATCCAAGTATTTTTGCTCCTTTAAGTGGATATTTACCTTTGTATTCCTTTCTTAAAGCCATTAAGCCTGGCATTTCAGTTTCAGCTAAAGAAATTTCTTTTCTGCCAAAATCGGATAAATTTATATCTTTTACTTTATAATCTTCCATGATGCGGGGCTTTTAACAGCTTTAATTTAAATTATCAACTTTTAGTTATATTTTTTTGGAAATTTAATTTCAATCATTGCTCCACCTTTGGGGCTATTTGAAGCGTAGATTTCACCCTTATGAATATCTACTAAATTTTTAACAATATTAAGCCCTAAGCCAGAATGTTCACCAAAATTTTCTGGTCTATTACTATAAAATCTATCAAAAACTTTTTTTATATCTTTCTCCTTAAAACCATCTCCTTGATCAGATACTTTTAAAAAAATGTAATTTTCATTTTGATCTAATTCAACCATAACAGTTGATCCTTTCTTACTGAAAGAGACTGAATTATCTAATAAATTTGCAATAATTTGCTCAACTCTATTACTTATTCCTTTAATAAAATAATTTTTTGAACCAGAAGTATTTAATTTGATATTTATATTCTTTTTCTCAATATAAATATTATTAAAATCATCTACTACTGAATCTATAATTGGCTTTAAATCTAGATCCTCTATTTGTTCGGATGATATTGCTAGTTCATCTTTTAACATTTGAGAATAATCAGTGATTAATCTATCTATTCTAGATACATCATGGGTCATAATTTTGAGTAGTTTTTCTTGTTTATCTTTATCGGTAGTGTCTGAAATTATCTCGGATGCACTTTTAAGTGATGCAAGGGGATTCCTTATTTCATGCACCAAATCAGTTGAAAAATTCTCTGTAGCCCTTATTCTACTGTTTAATTCTTTTGTCATTTCATCTAACGATTTCGATAATACTCCAAGCTCATCGTTCCTATTCTTTATTTGTTCAATTTTTGTCTCTTTTTTACTTTTTGATTTAATTATTTTTGTATAATCAACTAAATTTTTTTATAGGTTTTAAAAAATATCTGTTAAGAACAATAGAAAAAATCAAAATAACTATAGCTACTAGTACTGCAGTTCTTAAAATAAAATTCTTTCTTTCTTCTATTGCGGCTTTTATATCGAGAGAATTTTCACTGATTGCGATATAGCCTACGTTTCCATTTTCTTTTGAAACATTTTTCAAGGTAACTAATATAAATTTATTATATTTTTCTTCTATAAAAGTAAAAGGTTTTCCTATTTCACTGGATAAAGCATAATTTTCAATTCTTTTATCTAGTGCAAAAACTTTACTTATGTTTTTTTCAGATTGATTATTTTTATTTTCAACTGATTTATCATTTAGACTATCCATTTGAATTACTTTACTAGTTTGTTCAAATGATCTCGTATCAAGATCTAAAGTATCAGTATCTCCTATCAAGTTGAACTTGTTATCAAAAATAGTTACTCTATCTAAATTTTGAAATAAAAATCTTGTAGAAAACAAAAAATTTCTAATTTCATCCTTATTAAATCCAATATTTAGTCTGTTTAAGTGACCAATAGTATTATTTAATATTTCAATATGTTTTGATTGCTTTGCTTTAATTAAATTAGGTTGAACACTGTTTAAATATAATAAGGTTATCAAGCCTATTACAATGAATATAATAAAATTAATAAATAAAAATTTTCTTAAAATTGAAAGATTTTTTATAAAATAATTAAACATTAATTAACATTCCATCTATAGCCACTTCCATATCGGGTTTCTATAGCAGAAAAATCGTTGTCAACTCTTTTAAATTTTTTTCTTATTCTTTTTATATGACTATCTATAGTTCTATCTTCGATATCTGTATCTTCCCTGTATGCTATATCCATTAATTGTGACCTTTCCTTAATTATTCCAGGTCTTTTTGCTAACTCTTTAACTATTAAAAATTCGGTTGTTGTAAGTTTATCTGGTAGTTGCTTACCATTCCATTCACATTCTAATTGCGAAGGGTCTAATCTCAATTTTCCATGAGAAATTAAATTTTTATTATCATCAATACTTGAAGTATCTTTTTTTCTTAATTGTACCCTTATTCTTTCAATTAATACTTTAATTGAAAATCCTCCAGATTTTTTAATAAAATCGTCAGCTCCTAATTTTAAACCAAGAAGTTCATCAACTTCTTCATCTTTGGATGTTAATAATATTACTGGCAAAGAAGTTTTTTTTCTTAGTTTTCTCAAAAGTTCTTCACCATCCATTTTAGGCATCTTAACATCTATAACGGCTAGATCAGGTGGAGTTCTTGTTATACCAATATATGCGCTTTCTCCATCTAAATAAGTTTGAACGTTAAATCCTTCTTTTTCTAAAGCGATACTTATGCTAGTTAAAATATTTCTATCATCATCTACTAATGCAATTGTCTGTTTCATAAATCAAATATTAAAAATACTAAATTGTTCTAATTAGGGCAATATATCTAAATTAGTGCAACATACCCCAATTCTCTCCAGAATTTAAATCTATCAGAAGTGGAACTGTGAACTTATGATGATCGCTCGACTCAACACTTATCATTATTTCTCTAATTAATTTTGTTATTTCATTTATATTTGAAGTTTTAATTTCAAAAATTAATTCATCATGGATTTGTAATAATATTTTTGTTATGTCGGTATCATATTGTAAAAATTTTTCATTCAATCTAATCATTGCTAAACGCATTATTTCTGAGGCTGATCCTTGAATTGGAGCATTAATTGCGGCTCTTTCTTGAAAATTTCTGATGTTATAATTTTTATCATTTATTCCATTTAAATGAGTTCTCCTTCCAAAAATATTGTTCACATAGCCACTTTTCCTGCAAAATTTAATGGTTTCATTCATGTAATCTTTAATTTCTGGAAACTTTGTAAAATAAGATTTTAAAAAGTCTTCAGCTTCGACATTAGAAACTCCAATTTGTTTGGCTAGACCATACTGAGAAATTCCATAAATAATTCCAAAGTTTATTGCTTTTGCTTTTCTTCTCATATCTGAATCAACATCTTTTATTTTTTTATTAAAAACTTGGCTTGCAGTAATAGAGTGAATATCTTCACTGTTTATAAATGCTTTTTTTAATTCTTTTACATCTGCTATTTCTGCTAAAATTCTCATTTCAACTTGATTATAGTCTGCTGAAACTAAAGAGTATCCTTTTTCTGCAATAAATGATTTTCTTATCTCTTTTCCATCTTCTGTTTTTATTGGAATATTTTGTAAATTTGGATCACTAGATGCAAGCCTTCCAGTAGTAGTCGCTGCTAACAAAAAAGATGTATGAATCCTTTTTGTTTGGGGATTTAGATGTTCGGGAAGGGAGTCGGAGTATGTATTTTTAAGTTTGGTTAACTGTCTCCAGTCTAAAATTAATTTTGGAAGTTTGTGCCCTTTAAAAGCTAGATCTTCTAAAACACTTGCGCTTGTTGCAAAACTTCCTTTTTTTGTTCTTTTTAAAGATGCGATTTTTAGCTGATTGTATAAAATTTCACCAAGTTGCTTGGTGGAGCCAATATTAAATTTGGATTTTGTTATTTTAAAAATATCATTTTCTAAAAATTCAATTTTATTTTTAAATTTATTAGATAATTTTGCTAAAAAATTTTTATCTATTTTAACCCCATAAATTTCCATATGTGCTAAAATTTTAACCATTGGTTTTTCAAAATTTTCATAGATCTGTAATAATTTTTCATTTTTTAAATTTTTAAGAAAAAGATTATATAATCTCAGAGCAATATCAGCATCTTCAGCAGCATAATCTTTTGCCGATAATATTCCCACTTCGCTGAAATTTAATTGTTTTTTTCCACTTCCCACTAAATCTTTAAATGATATATTTTTATGTTGTAAATGAATTTCTGCGAGTGTATCTAAATTATGTCTATTTTTGCCAGCATCCAAAACATAGGACATTAACATAGTGTCTTCGATTGAATTAATTTTAATTCCTCTCTTATAAAAAACTATATAATCAAATTTAATATTCTGTCCTATTTTCTTTATACTTTTATCTTCTAAATAAGGTTTTAGTATTTTTAGTACTTTTGAAGAGTCTAAGTTATTTCCAGAATTATGTGACAATGGAATGTATCCCGAATGACCAGGTTTATAACATAAAGAAATACCAACTAATTCTGCTTGATGGGCATCTAATGAACTGGTTTCGGTATCAATAGCAAATTTACCAATTTCATCTGCTTCTTTTAACCATTTTTCAATCTCATTTTCTTTTTTAAATAAAAAGTAGTTTTTTTTTGATATTTTACCATTGTCACTTTTAAATTTGACATTATTTTGTTTACTACTTTCAAAACCCAATTCACCATAAGTTGAAGTGGCTGAACTAAGAAGTCTATTAAATTCCATTTCTCTTAAAAAAGAATAAAGTTTATCTTTATCTATATTCTTTAGTATAAAATCTTCTAATTTATCTTTAACTGGAACATCTTTTTTTAAAGTT
>CACIBQ010000026.1 GCA_902584915.1 uncultured Pelagibacteraceae bacterium | reverse complement strand
TCATCCACTTGTCGATCTTAAAAAAGCCTACAGAAAATTTTAGAATCATTAAAAAATTATCTAGTATTAGTTGATAAGTCTTTCAATTTATTAGATTATACTTATGTTTTTCACCTTGTTATTACTTTTTCAATAAAATAAGGTTTGATAAAGAGTTTAAGTTCACAAAGTAAACTAGTTAGAAATTACTTTTGCTTAAACTATTTTGTAAATAAAGGGAGGATAGCACGATGACTGATCAACTTAGTGCATTGACGACCATATTTACGGAATTCTACTATTGGATAACGGTAGTTTTAATGTTCCTTATTCACGTAGGTTTCTGTATGTATGAAGTTGGAGCCTCTAGATATAAACATCATCAACATACTTTGATGAAAAATACAATGCTAATACCTTTGGTAACAGTAACTTGGTTTTTCTTTGGATGGTGGATATATTGGGCTTTTCCAACTGGACCAGGTTTAGCGCCTTCAATAATGAATGAAAGTGCAGCATTGATTACGGATGACTCCGCATTTAGTGCAGCTTGGTATGTGCCAACAAGTGATTTAATGGCAGTGAACCTTGGCGACCATATAAGTGGTGTGTTCTGGGCAGCATTTCTATTATTTTCTTGGACGGCAGCTTCAATCGTTTCAGGTGCTGTAATTGAAAGAATTACAACATTTGCATTTGGTATCTTAGCAATAGCTATTGGTTCTGTATTCTGGACCATAGATGCTGCATGGGGATGGCATTTCGACGGTTGGATGTTAAAAATATTAGGTTACCACGATGCATATGCATCGGGAGTAATTCACGCAATAGCAGGAGGTTTTGCTCTTGGAATTCTATGTGTTTTAGGACCAAGAATAGGGAAATTCTCTTCTAGCGGAGAGCCTAGAAATATAGGACCAAGAAATCCTTGGTTAGTAACAGTTGGATTGTTTTTAATTTATACTGGCTTCTGGGGTTTTTATGCGGCGTGTAATATTCCAATTTATGATTTGGGGCCTGAATATGGAATGGAAGGAGTAACATTCTGGACAGCAACAAACATCTATGTAACACCGACAACACTTAGTGGTATTACAATGAACTTCTTGATGTCATTATCAGGAGGATTGCTGGCAGGATATGTTATTTCTAAAGGAGATCCTTTCTGGACATATTCAAGTGGACTAGCAGGAATAATTTGTGCATCAGCTGGTAATGACTTGTATCATCCGATACAATCAATGATTATCGCAATGATTGGTGTGTGGGTTGCCTACAAATTGCATTACTGGGTTGAGCGTAAGTTCAAAATTGATGATGCAGTTGGAGCAGTAGCTGTTCATGGTTACGCTGGTTTCGCTGGACTAGTTATTTGTGGTTTTGTTCTAAATGGTTATCCATCATCTGGTTACAGTGTTGGAGCTATGTGGGATGGAGCAACTTATGCTGCAATCAATCCGTTAGGAATGTTTATTGGAGCAATAATTATGTTCTTTGTTCTAGGATTTATTCCTGGTTGGATCATTGCTAAAGTACTTCATGGAATGGGTAAATTAAGAATCCCAAGAGAAGTAGAATTAGCTGGTTTAGATTATACAATATTAGAAGATGCGAAAAATGATGAAAAAGCAGTCGCATCATCTTCAAGGTAAAAAGGGAGGTATACTATGGCTACAGTAACTAACTGGATAGATCATCTAAGTGCCTCTGAGGTACAGGGTGCGATTTACCCAGGAGTTGGAACTGAAGGTGTTTTGGTTCTTGTTGGTATAGTCCTTTGGATTGGCTGGCATGTTGTTTCAAACATGCAGGAGTCTAAAAAAATGGACGATATCGCAAGACAAAGACCTAGTAAAGATGACTGGAAAAGCAACAGTCCTGACTGGTAAGTAAGTCTTGAGGGCGCATTTATAGTGCGCCCTCTTCAAAAAAATGGAAGAAAATAATCAAAAAGAACAACAAAATAAAACTCCTAGTAAGATGGCAAGGTTGGCTTGGCCTAAAGCAAGATACGGTGTTATAATAGCAATAATTATAATTGTGATAGTAAACTTAATATATTACAAAGATGTAATAAAAAGTTTTTTTTAAAAATGTCAAAAAATCTTTCAAAAATAGCAAAACAAAAAAAAATTAAATACTTTCTGATTAGTTTTGTTGATCTATTTGGTGTCCTAAGATCAAAACTTGTGCCAACAAGAGCAATTGGCGAAATGCAAAAAAATGGTGCTGGTTTTGCTGGTTTTGCAACTTGGTTAGATATGACTCCTGCGGACTCTGATATGTTTGCTATTCCAGATCCAGAAAGCTTAATTATTTTACCGTGGAATAGAGAGGTTGGCTGGTTGGCTTCGGATTTATGGATGGATGGAAAACCTGTTGAAGCTTCTCCGAGGGTAATGCTTAAAAAACAAAATGAAAAATTATCTAAGAAAAACCTTAAAATGAAATCTGGTGTGGAATGTGAATTTTTTTTATTATCAGAGGATGGTAACTCAATTTCAGATCTAAGAGATATTCAACCAAAACCGTGCTACGATCAATCAGCTTTAATGCGAAGGTATGATTTAATTAAAGAAATTTGTGACAGTATGATCGAATTAGGATGGAATCCTTATCAAAATGACCATGAGGATGCTAATGGACAGTTTGAGATGAATTGGGACTATTCGGATAGCTTGATTACTGCTGATAGACATACTTTTTTTAAATTTATGGTCAAATCCTTATCTGAAAAACATGGGCTAAGAGCAACCTTTATGCCAAAACCCTTTGAGAATTTAACAGGTAATGGCTGCCATGCTCACATTTCTTTATGGGATGGTAAATCAAATAAATTCTTAGATAAGAGTGATCGCTTAGGTTTAAATAAATTAGCTTATAATTTTTTAGGGGGAATAATAAAAAACGCACAAGCTTTATCATCTTTTTTTAATCCTTCTATTAACAGTTACAGAAGAATAAATGCTCCACCAACTAAATCAGGCGCAAGTTGGTCGCCGAGTAGTATTTCTTATACTGGCAACAATAGAACGCACATGATTAGAGTCCCTGATCCAGGAAGATTTGAACTTAGACTAATGGATGGATCAGTAAATCCATATTTGTTACAAGCTGGAGTTATGGCCGCAGGTTTAGATGGTATAAATAATAAAATTGACCCAGGCGAACCACTTTTTTGTAATATGTATACAGATTATAAAAACTACCCAAATTTACCAAAACTTCCTGATGAACTGGAAGACTCACTAAATAATTTAGAAGATAGCAAAGTTTTAAGAGAAGCATTTGGAGAAAAAGTTATTTCAAGCTATGTAAAATTAAAGAAGCAAGAATTAGAATCTTTTGATAAAGAGGAAAGATTTGACAAAAGGTCTTCTATAACTGCATGGGAAAAAATTAATACTTTGGACTGCTAATTAATGAATTTTATTTCCAATGACAAATCTTGGAAATATTCGAATTTCATAAACAATGAATATTTTAATTTTGATCAAAATCAAATATTCAGAGTTTTATCAAAAAATGAAATTGATAGTGCCTACAAAACTATTTCAAATTGGGAAAATTATTCATCAACTCCGCTGGAAAATCTTAATAAACTATCATCTGAACTAGGTCTAAAAAAAATTTTTTATAAAGATGAATCAAAAAGATTCAATTTAAAATCTTTTAAAGCACTAGGAGGCGCTTACGCCGTAGAAAAAATATCTAAAAATAAAAAAAATATAACTGTCTCCACAGCTACAGCTGGAAATCATGGACGATCTGTTGCTTGGGGAGCTAAGAGGCTCGGATTAAAGTGTAAAATATTTATAAGTGAGTTTGTATCTGAAAGTAGAGCGAATGCGATGAGAAAGTTTGGTGCTGAAGTTTTTAAAGTGAAAGGAAATTATAATAATTCATTAAAAGAATGCATTAAACAATCTGAAAAAAATGGATGGGAAATTATACAAGATGTTGCCTGGGAAGGATATGAACTAGTTCCCAAGCTAACAATGGCTGGATATGCAGTAATGATGAAAGAAATTTCAGATCAAATAAAAAAAAATGAAATTTCACATATTTTTCTTCAAGCTGGGGTAGGTGGTATGGCTGCGGCTATGATTGCTGGTTGTGCAAGATATCTGGAATTTATTCCAAAAATAATTATTGTTGAACCTGAATCTGCAGATTGTGTACTTAAAGCTGTAGAAAATAATAAAATTGTCACCTTAGATATAAAAAAGGAAAGTTTAATGGGTGGAATGTCTTGTGGAGAAGTATCAACAGTTCCCTGGAAAATAATTAATAATAACTGTAATTTTTGTATATCAATTCCAGATGATAAAATATCTGACACGATAAAACTATTGGCAAACTCTTCTTTTAGTGAAAAAAGTCTAGTCGGGGGAGAGTGTGCGACGCCAGGCATCATCAGTTTAATCGCATCATGTAATAATATTAATTTAAAAGAAAAACTAAATTTAAATAAAAATTCTCAAGTTTTATTGCTGGGCTGTGAAGGAGATGTAGATGAGAAATTATATCAGGAATTATTGAACAAATAACTCAGTAAAATGAAAAAATTAATCTTAAAAGATAAAGAAATAAAAAAATATTTATAAAATATTTAAGCCTGAACTTACTCCCAAGAGAATGTTGGAAATGGGTGTATTTGGTGGTTCTTATTTTGGTTTAAATATAAAAGAATTTCCAAGCATATGGTTCAAAAATGTTAAAATTTCAAAAAACTTTGATGTAAGCTTAAATAGATTTAAAATTAAAGCTGGATTATCTAGACAACATTGGGTTGAAAAAGGTTGGATATTTAAAGAAGATCCTCTGGGATGGTTTCAATGGTATTGCAGATATACATTGGGAAGACGTATAAATCATATTGATATTATTCAAATTAAAAGATGGAAAAATTTTCGTAGACATGTAACGGCAATAGAAAAAAACTGTGAAAAAGGTAATTTAGATTGTAGAAAAAGACAAAGGCAAGCTATTTTACAATGGGCTTATAATCCTTATAGGTAAATTTTTTAATTTTCTCCGATAAAATGATGAATTATAATTCTTTTAGTTGGAGCTAATCTGTGCTCGAATAAATATATTCCCTGCCATATTCCTAGTAATATTTCGCTATTTTTAATACTTAATGATATTTGATTATTAGTTAGTGCTGATTTTATATGTGCTGGCATATCATCTTTTCCTTCAGTTGTGTGACTATATAGTTTTTCGTTCATTGGCACTAGTTTGTCAAAATAATTTAATAGATCAGATTGAACATCAGGATCAGCGTTTTCTTGTACAATTAAAGATGCGCTCGTATGTTGAATGCTTAAATTAATAATACCATTAGAAAAATTATTATCCTTAACCCATTTTTGAGTTTTATCAGTAAAGTTATATAATCTTAGTCCTTCTGTTTTTAACTCAAGATTAAAAAATTTTTGGATCATTTAATTTTAGTTTTAAAATCTATACCATATTCTGACCTTGGTCCTCTTCTTAATCCAAAGGGTCCTGGAAGAAAAATAGTCATAGGCCTTGTTCCAGATTTTAAATCAACTCTATGAAATGTATTGGCTGATCTAAAACCTATATATCCAGGAGACCTCCAATGTTTACCATCACTCAAAGTTTCGTAGTAACCTCCTCTAATAATTATAGTTATGAATGGGCATAAGTGATTATGAACACCATGTCCATGATCATCATCTAACATTTCATGAATTATAATATTAAAAGGAAACCATTTAGGTCTATTTCTAAATAATAAATAATATCTATTCATCCATGGTTTAGCTTCATGAAATTTAGGATGCGATGGTCCTCTATCCAAAACAGTTTTTTTTCTTCCAAGTTTTTCCAACAATTTTAGTAACATTATTGTACTTTAATTATTGCATCATTTCTTAAGATATACATTGTTTTATTAAGAATATAGGGCCTAGATATTTTTTCACCATCTATTTTAATTATATTTTTAGTTTTACCATCTTCAATGCTAACTTTTAACAATCTACCGTTACTTAAACTTACATAAATAAAATTTTTACCTACAATAAATCCTGTTGGATATATATTTTTATTTTTTTTAGTATCCAATATGTTTGTTGATCTTAAAATATTTCCACTTTCTTTATCTATAACAAATAGATATCCTTCTTCTGAAACAGTTAAAACAAAATTTTCTACTATTGAAGGCTCTAAATAAGAATTAATTGTTTGTTCCCATTTTATTTCTCCATTTCTTGAGTCTATTGCAAAAAATTTATTTTTGTTATTTGAAACAAAAATAGTCTCATCCTCATAAACTAGTCTTGAACTTTTCAATAAAAACGCACTTTCGAAAATATCCTCATTAATTGTTTGTGCTTGCCACATTAAATTTCCTGAGTCTATGTTTAATGCGTTAATATCTCCAAATGTATCAATGAAAATAACTAGTTCATTTTGTACTACTAGAGATAATTTATTTTGAGATTTTATAAATGATTTTTCAGTGCCGAAGCTCCAAATTTCTTTTCCATCTTTTGCTGAAATACATTTAATTACATTTTCATAATCTATCAAAAAAATTTTATCTTCAACAATTTTAATTTCTGAATTGAAAGAAGCAGAGTTAAAACTTTTCCAAAGCAAATCACCATTTGCATAATTCATTGCATAAAGATTTGCTATAGAATCTGCGGCAACTAAGATTTTATTATTTGTTGCGA
>CACIBQ010000025.1 GCA_902584915.1 uncultured Pelagibacteraceae bacterium | reverse complement strand
AATAAAGATAAAATAATTGTATATGACAACTCAGATTTGATCAGCTCATGTAGATGCTGGTACACTTTTATTTATTTTGGTCATGATCCATCTTTAATTTCAGTATTAAATGGAGGTTTAAAAAAATGGAAAAAGGAAGGAAAACCTGTTGTAAATGATATAACAAATATTTCTAAAACATATTATTCTGCAAAGGAAAATAAAGAGATGGTAAAATCAAAGACTGAGATTGATGAAAACATATCTTCGAGGAAATTCAAAGTAATAGATGCAAGAAGTAAGGAAAGGTTTGAAGGAAAAGTACCTGAACCTAGATCAAATGTAAAAAGTGGATCTATTAAACATTCTAGCTGTTTACCATTTGGTAAATTAATTAATAAAAATGACAATACTTTTATGCAGAAAAATGAATTAACTTTAAGTTTTAAAGAAATTATAGATACCAAAGATAATAATGTAGTTTTTAGCTGTGGCTCAGGTGTCACTGCTTCCGTTTTAGCTCTTGCATATTCCTTGATTAATAATAAATATATCCCTACCATATATGATGGTTCTTGGAGCGAATACGGATTAATTAAATGAAAAGATCAACTAAAATTTTATCAATTGTAATAATTTTTATTCTAATCGTAGCTACAGTTATCATTGGAAGAACAATGATTGGTAATCATTTTAAGAAAAAGTTTGGGAAGAGACCTCCTCCAGGAATTATGGTTACAGAAGTAGTTGAAAATAGATTTTTTGAAAAAATTGAAACCTTTGGAACTGCTGTACCAAATAAAAGCGATATATTTAGAATTAAAAAAGATGATCTTTTAAATAAATTAGAACTTAACAGCTATGTAAATAAAGGAGATCTTATAGTTAAGTTAAAAAGTGGAGATATAATCGCTCCATTTAGCGGCGTGGTTGGTTATACGGGATTAACTGAGGATATATTTGTTTCTGATAAAACTATTATTATTACACTAGATGACACTAAAGTTATTTACTCAGATATAAAAATTCCTGAAAATTATTCTTCTGTTCTTAAGAAGGGTTTGCCGATAGAAGCAAAAGTATCTAGTTTCAAAAACAAAACCTTCAATGGTGAGGTTGATTTTATTTCAAGTAGAATTAATGCAGATACAAGAAGTTTACTTACAAGAATTAAGATTGATAACTCAGATCTAGAATTAATCTCTGGATCTCTTTTAGAAGTAAGCATTATGTTTAATATGAGAAATTCTTTAGGCGTACCAGATACAAGTGTAATAATGGAAGGTGAGAAAGCTTTTGTTTATAAGGTATCTCCAGAAAATATAGTTAATAAAATAGAGGTTCAAATTGGTAGTCGAGGTGAAGGTAAAATTGAAATATTATCAGGACTAAGTGAAAGTGATGTAATAGTTGCCGAAGGATTAAAAAAAGTATATCCGCGAGCAAAAATAAATCCAATTAAAGAAGGTGAAGAAAAGAGTGAGACTAATTGGAAAAAAAAAGAAGATAAAAATTAATTAAATGTTCATAACTGACATTAGTATAAGAAGACCAGTTGTTTCATGGGTAATGTCATTAATTCTGATCACATTTGGTATTTTTGTTTTTTGGAAACTTCCAGTTAGAGAATTGCCAGCTGGTATACAGCCTCCAGTGGTACAAGTTCAAGTAGATTACTCATCAGCAGCTGCACCGATTGTTGATCAAGAAGTCACTCAAGTAATTGAGGACGTGATTGGTGGTGCAGAAGGGATTAAAAATATTGACTCTAAGTCTGAAAATGGAAGGAGTATTATAAATATTGAATTTGATACAAGTATAGATCTTGATAACGCAGCTAATGATATTAGAGAAAGGGTGGCAAGAGTTGTGGATAATCTCCCAAGTGAATCTGATCCTCCTCAAATATTAAAAAGAGCAGCAGGATTTACAACAACAATGTGGCTTGCGCTCTCTTCACCCACATGGAGTGATTTGGAACTTGGAGATTACGCAGATAGATACTTGGTGGATACATTTTCAAGCGTAAAAAATGTTGGAAGAATTTTAGTGGGCGGTCTTAGAGAATTAAGTATAAGAGTATGGATAGATCCAGTTAAATTGGCAGCTAATAACTTAACTGTTCAGGAGGTAGAGAGTGCCTTAAGAGGAGAAAATATTAGGCTTCCTGCCGGTACCCTAGAAGCAAATAATATTGATCTGACATTGAATTTAGACAAATCCTATAATAGCATTGAAACAATCGAACAATTACCAATTAAAAAAACTAGCAAACGTACAATTCTACTTTCAGATGTTGCAAATATTGAATTTGGACCTGTATCTGAAAAAACTTTATTTAAAGCACAAAGAAAAGATAAGTTAAATTTAAAAACAGTAGGTATTGGAATATATGCCAAAAGTGGGGCATCTACTGTGGAGCTATCGAAGGAAATCAAAAAAAAAATTGAGGAAGTAAAGAAAACTTTACCTGACGGACTAGATCTTGAAATTGCATTTAATAGAGCAACTTACGTAGGGGCTGCAATAAATGAAGTTTACAAAACACTTATAATTGCATTTGTATTGGTAGTATTAATTATTTATTTATTCCTTGGAAATTTAAAGGCTGTAATAGTGCCTGCAATTGCTTTACCAGTAAGCTTAATTGCTTCATTCTTAGGAATTTATATTTTTGGTTTATCAATCAATATATTCGTGCTTTTAAGTTTTATATTAGCAATAGGAATAATTACTGATGACTCTGTTATAATGACAGATGCCATTTATAGAAGAATAGAAAATGGTGAAACACCTTTAGTTGCAGCTTACAAAGGATCTGAACAAATCACTTTCGCAATTATAGCAACAACTTTAATTTTAATTGCAGTTTTTTTACCATTAATTTTTATAGAAGGAATTTCTGGAACTTTATTCAGAGAAACTGCAATAGCTCTATCTTTTTCAATAGTGGTATCATCATTTGTTGCTTTAACATTATCGCCTATGCTTGGAAGTAAATTTTTGACAAAAAAGACAAATAAAAATTTTATTATAAAAAAATTTGAAAATTTATTTCTAAACTTTTCAAAATTTTATCAAGAAACATTAAGTGTTACTTTAAATAAGACTAAAACTATAACCTTTTTTATAATATTTGTTGTTATTTCATCAGTTCTACTTTTCAATTTTTCAAAAAAAGAATTACTCCCAGTGGAAGATAGGGGAGCATATTTAATAATTGGATTTACAGATGAAGGTAGTTCATTTGAATATACACAAGAAAAAGCTCAAATTATTGAGCAAAGATTAATTCCACTTCTTCAAGCCGAAGATAGTCCCTATCGAAGATTTATAATGAGAGTTCCTGGATTTGGTAGTTCAGCAAATTCTTATAATAGCTTCATAATTATTGCACTACTAGACCATTGGAAAAATAGAAAACAAGATTCTCAAACTGTAATGAGACAAGCAATTGGAAAAATAGTGACGGTACCACAAGCAGTTGCTTTTCCAATTTCTCCACAATCAATTAGAGTTTCAAGTTATAATAAACCAGTTCAGATGGTAATTTATGGAAATACTTATGAAGAACTTGAAAAAATACAAAAAGAGGTAATTGGAAAGTTAAGAAGAAATTCAAATTTATCAAGAATTGAATCTGACTATTCTAGAAATAAACCTGAAGTAAAACTTATAATAAATAAAAATAAAGCAAAAGATCTTGGGGTTTCTACAGAGTCAATTGGTAGAACTCTAGAAACTTTATATGGAGGAAAAAGAGTTACAACATTTAATAAGTTGGGAAAAGAATATCCAATTATACTTCAGCAATACTTGTCTGATAGAAGAAACAAAGAGGGTATATCAAAAATATTTGTAAGATCTGAGACTAATGGGAAATTAGTTTCATTAGTAAATTTAGTTGAGTTTAAAGAGGAAGGAACAGCAAAGGAGCTTGCTAGGTACAACCGACAAAGAGCAGTTACTATCTCAGCAAATATAGCTGAAAACTATTCTTTGCCTGAAGCAATAAAATATTTGGAAAATACAATGGCTGAAGTTGCACCTCAAAATCAAATAAGTTGGAAAGGTAAATCCGAAGAAGTCAAAGAAACAAGTAATGAATTATTTATTATTTTTGCTTTGGCATTGTTAACTGCCTATTTAGTCATGGCAGCAACATTTAATTCTTTTGTTCATCCATTTATTATTGTTCTCACAGTTCCGCTAGCTATATTTGGCGGATTGACATTTATTTTATTTTTAAACAGCTCAGTAAATATATTTTCTCAGATAGCTTTGATTATTTTAATTGGTATATCAACGAAAAACAGTATTTTAATAGTTGATTATGCAAATCAAATTAGAACTACAGGAAAAAATATTGAAACCGCAATAAAAGAATCATGCAATATTAGACTTAGACCAATAATAATGACTTCATTGAGTACGATGATTGCGATGTTACCATTGGTAATTGGTAATTTTGGACCTGGCGCTGGTGAAGGATCTAGATTGGCTGTAGGCTCAACAATTCTTGGTGGTATGATAATTTCTACATTTTTTACACTTTATGTTACTCCAACAATGTATTTGGCTTTAGCTAAAAATACTAAAAGAATAGATGCTGTTGATATTGAGTTGAAAAAAGAACTTCGTTAAAAAATAATATACTTATTTCTATTTAATTTTTTTCTACAATCAGAAAGTTGTTTTCTATATTTATCTGTTTGGATTTCTACTTTTTTTGCAAGAGACACTACTTTACCATTTTTTTTATAATTCTTATAATTACCCCAACCTTCATGATAAGCTATATATTGCCTAAAAGAATCTTTTTTTGAAATTTTTAAAAGTTTTTCGGTTTTATTTGTGTACCAACCAATAAAATCAACACTGTCCTTAAACCTTACTCTTGTAGCTAAAGGATTATTTGTTTCATTTTTATATTGCTCCCATGTTCCCTTTACTGCTTGTGAATAACCCAATGAGCTTGATGGTCTTTTATAAGGAATTACTTTAAATAGTTTGTGACGCGGTGGTTTTGCTAGCCAATCAAAATCTGATTCCATTTTGATTATTGCCAATTGTAGACTAATAGGTGTTCCCCATTTTTTCTCAGTTTTTTTTGCATGTTTGTACCAAAGATATCTTTCTGAAAATATTGAGCAACCATCTGAGGTGTTTTTAGGAATTGAGGAACAGGCAGATATAATTAAAAAGATTAATAATAATAATTTATTTCGAATCACTAAGTTGTTTATAAATTATTTTTTTTTCTTTCTCCATTCCCAAGGCATTAAAAATTTTCCAGACCAAATTCCAACTTTATTTTTTTTTGCTATTTCCTCAAATTTTACATAATCTTTTGAATATTTGATAAATGCGACGGCATATCCATTTTCTACAAGCCACTGATTTATATTTAAATTGTTTTTATAACAAACTCCCAGGTATCTGCCAAAAAAATCTTTTTTATCATTCACTCGACATTCTATAATTTTATTCTCTATAAATTCCTTCAATTTGTTAGTTACAAACTCACCACAAAAATAATCTTCATATAAAGAAAAAAAAACTAAATTTAAATATGGTCTCTGACAAATTTGTTTTTTTTCTGGAGCATCTATACCATGAAGTCTTATTTTGTACTTTGAGATTTTTATTGTATCACCATCAGATACTTTAACATAGCCTGCAAAAATAATTGCTGCACTTGCATGGTTGAATACTAAAAATAAACAAAATATTGATTTAAGAAAAATCTTTTTTTGCCAATTCCATTGTTTCATTCATTTTTTTTCTAATTTCTTCTTCAGTCACATTGTGATTTTTTAAATCTTCATTAATCTTTCTAAAGACATCCTCGTCTCCAGCTTCAGCAAAATCAGCTTTTATAACAGATTGAATATATTCTTTTTCTTTTTCCTCATTATAACCAAGAAATTTAGAGGCCCATTGACCTAAATATTTATTTCTTCTTGCATTGACTTTAAATTGTAACTCTTCATCATGAGCAAATTTTTTTTCAAAACTTTTTTTTCTTTCGTCAAATGAACTCATTTTTTCACCAAATAAAAATAAATTTTTAGTATTATTATTGATATTATTACACCTAATATATTACCAAATAAATCAAATAATTGAAATGACCTGTTTGGAATAAAAAGATGTGATAACTCCAAAATAATAGATAAAAATAAAAAATAAAAAATTATTAATTTTTTTTTTTCTATATAACTTATAAAACCAAGAAGTGATAAAGCTAGAAAAGCATAAACATGATTAGATGAAAATATAAAATCTGGTGTAACTTGTGGTTGTTTACTAAGATCATTATAAACAACAAATCCTAGTATACTGCCTGGATAAAGATAAAGAATTAAAAATAATATGTTTATAATTTGAAAAAAAATTTTTGTTATTTTCATATAAATCTTATAAATAAAAATTAATTATGAGTCATTTATTTTTAATTAGACACGGACAAAGCGAGTGGAATTTGCAGAAAAGATTTACAGGATGGGCAGATGTAGATCTAACGGCTGCTGGAAAACTAGAGGCTTGTAAAGCCGGCGAATTAATTAAAGACTTAAAAATAGAAATATCCTTTTATTATTCTTCATATCAAATAAGAGCCTTAAACACTTTAAAACTTATACTGAACACTATTAGAATAAAAGAAGACAATATCATAAAAGCCTGGCAACTAAATGAGAGACATTATGGCGAGCTTACAGGTTTAAAAAAGGATGAAATGAAAAAGATACTTGGTGAAGAAAAAATATTTAAATTTAGAAGATCTTGGGATTTTCCACCAGGTCCGTTAAGTAGAAGTAATCCTTATCATCCCGTAAATATTAAAAGATATAATGATATACCTCGAGATAAAATACCTGATACTGAATCATTAAAAGATACCTACAATAGAGTAGTTAAATATTTTTCAGAAAATATCAAAAAAAATTTAGATAAAAATGTTTTAGTTGTAGCTCATGGAAATTCTATAAGAGCATTATGTAAATATTTATTTGATTTAGATAATCAAAATATCTTAAAATTGGAAATTCCCACAGGGAATCCTTTATTAATTACATTTGACAAAAATAAAAATGTAAAAGATGCAAAATATTTAGATGTCTCTAGGGCTAAGGACTTGATTAAATTCTGATTAATTTTTGATAAATTTCTAAGTCTGTTAGATGGGTAAATTCTTCCTTACTTTGATATCCATAAAGTT
>CACIBQ010000024.1 GCA_902584915.1 uncultured Pelagibacteraceae bacterium | reverse complement strand
AATGTAATCTCTTCACCAAATATTTTATCTTCAAAAAGAAAATATTCTATAGAACTTCATTTTGATTTATTTCATGGATATGGAAATTTAATTAAAGCAATAGAACTTATGCATAAAAAAGATAGAGAAGAATTTAAAAAATATGTGAAAAACAAAAATTATTTTAACCCACATATAATGTTTATTGCTAAACCACGAATAGTTAATCTTTGGTTTAAAGATCTTTTTAGCTGGTTATTAAAATGTGAGAAAGTTTTTGGATTTAAAAAATTAAAAGGTTATGACACAACAAGACTTTACGCCTACCTTGCAGAAAGATATCTTTCTTTTTGGTTTAAAAAATATACAAAATATCTTGAATGGCCATATATAACTAAAGAATATAAATGAAATAAATTGGAGAGATGGCCGAGCGGTTTAAGGCGCACGCTTGGAAAGTGTGTGTACTGTCAAAGGTACCGTGGGTTCGAATCCCACTCTCTCCGCCATAAATTAATTAAAAATTTAATTTTAAGGGCAAAATTTAAAAAGTAACTTAATTTTTTTTTTTTCATCAAATTATCATTGAATACCAATGTAAATAGATGATATCGAGTTAGAGTAATTTGTCAAAAATATAAAAGATGTTATAAAAAATTACTTAATATCAATGTCATTACTAAATAATAAAAGCTACCAAGCAGACTCAATAAAAGTTCTTAAAGGCTTAGAAGCAGTAAGAAAAAGACCTGGTATGTATATTGGTGATACTGACGATGGTACAGGTCTTCATCATATGGTCTACGAAGTTGTTGATAATTCGATAGACGAAGCTCTTGCAGGATACTGTAAAAATATTGAAGTTAGTATTAATTCTAATGGTTCAGTTACAGTTAAAGATGATGGAAGAGGCATACCAATAGATATGCACAAAGGAGAAAAGAAATCAGCCGCAGAAGTAATTATGACCCAGCTTCATGCTGGAGGTAAATTTGATCATGATTCGTATAAAGTATCCGGAGGACTACATGGTGTTGGAGTTTCTGTTGTAAATGCACTTTCAGAATCATTAAAATTAAATATTAACAGGGAAGGAAAAAAATATTTTATAGAATTTAAAAATGGAGACGCAAAATCGCCATTAAAACAAATCGGTAAATCTAAAGAAAATGGTACAGAAATTATTTTTTTACCTTCAAAAAATATTTTTTCTTCAACAAAATTTAGTTTTTCAATATTAGAAAAAAGACTTAGAGAATTAGCTTTTTTGAACAAAGGAATAAAAATAATTCTTAATGATTATTCTCAGAAAAAAACAAAATCTGAAGATTTCAAATATGATGGAGGGATATTAGAATTTGTAGAGTATTTAGATAGTAAAAGAGAAAGTCTTAAAAATAAAAATGAAAACGAATTATTTAAAAAACCTATATACCTTGAGGGATCAAAGAATAATATAAATATACAATGTTCACTAAAATGGAATGCTGGATACAGCGAAGATATTTACCCTTTTACAAATAACATTTATCAAAAAGATGGTGGCACACATCTTTTGGGATTTAGAAGCGCGTTAACCAGAGTAATAAATAAATATGCAAATGACCAAAATTTATTAAAAAAAAATAAAGTAAGCTTATCAGGCGATGACATTAAAGAAGGTTTAACTTGTGTATTGTCAATTAAAATTCCTGATCCTAAATTTTCATCTCAAACAAAAGATAAATTAGTTTCCTCTGAGGTTAGAAATATAGTAGAAAATTTTATAAATGAAAAGTTGTCAATATGGTTTGATCAAAATCCTTCTATAGCAAAAATTATATTATTAAAGATCATTCAAGCAGCTGTAGCAAGAGATGTTGCGAGAAAAGCAAGAGAAAGCGTAAGAAGAAAAGGTGCTTTAGAGTTAACAGGATTGCCAGGAAAATTAGCCGACTGTCAAAACTCTAAGCAGGAAGGAACAGAGTTATTTATTGTTGAGGGAGACTCCGCGGGAGGATCTGCAAAACAAGGAAGAAATAGAGAATTTCAAGCAGTACTTCCTTTAAGGGGTAAAATACTTAATACTTTTACAGAAGAAAATGGCAAAAACGGAAAATCTACAGATTATAAAACTAAATCTTTATCAAAAATGATGTCATCAAATGAAATTGTTACTCTTATTAATGCCTTAGGACTTGATCCAAAAACTGAGGAAATTGATATTAAAGATCTTAGATATGGTAAAATAATAATTATGACTGATGCTGATGTAGATGGTTCACATATACGAGCTTTGCTTTTAACTTTTTTTAACAATAAACCTTTTAATAAATTAATTGAAAATGGAAACATTTATCTAGCACAACCTCCTTTATTTAAAATCAACAAAGGATCTAAAAGTATTTATATTAAAGATGAAGTCGATTTAGAAAAATATTTAAAAAATAATTCTAAAGATCTAAAAAAATTAGATAAAAAAAGTAAAAATTACCAAATTATTTTAAATCAAGAAAAGTCTAAACTCAGTATCCAAAGATTCAAAGGACTTGGAGAAATGAATCCTATTGAACTATGGAATACAACCCTCAATCCAGAGACAAGAAATTTACTAAAAGTGCAATATTCAAAAAATTTAAAGAAAGACCAAGATTTAATTTATACCCTAATGGGTAATGATGTTTCCTTAAGAAAGGATTTTATTGTTGATAACGCAATAAATGTTTCGAATTTAGATATTTAATGGAGTTTTTAAATAATTCTAAAAATCATTCTTTAAACAGAAAAACATATTTAAATTTAAGATGGATCGGAATAATTGGACAATTTATAACTATTAATTCTGTTGCATTTATTTTTAAATTTCAATTTAATTTTATATTAGCAAATATAGTAGTTTTAGTTGGTACTTTAAGTAATATTTTTTTATTTTATTATTTTAAAAAAAACCAGCTACAAGAAAATACATCTCTAATTTTTCTGACATTAGATATATTGCAGTTAGGTTTTTTACTTTATTTAACTGGTGGGATTATTAATCCCTTTGCAATATTTTTGATAATACCTAGTATATTTGCTTCCAATAGTTTAAGTATAAAAACTAATATTTTATTAATTTTTATTACAATCTCGTTAATTATTTTGCTTACTTTTTTCCATCAGGAATTACCTTTTCCATTGAATACGTATGTTTTTAGTAATTATTACTATTATTCAGTTCCATTAGCTCTAATAATTGCCCTTATTTTTCTTAATTTCTTTGCAATAACTTTTGGCCAAGAGTCCAGTTTAAGAAAAGATGCATTAGATAAAATTCAACATTTAATTGCAAAAGAGCACGAACTTGTATCTCTCGGGGGTCAAGCCGCAGCCGCAGCACATTCTTTAGCTACACCCTTGTCTACAATAAAATTAATATCACAGGAGTTATCTAAATCATTAAAAGGGAATAAAGATATCGAAAAAGATGTCCTTTTACTAAATCAGCAAGTAGAAAGATGTAGTAAAATACTAAAAAAACTAACACTCAAACCTAATATTGATGATGAATTTATTGATT
The DNA here is from genome assembly GCA_902584915.1 of uncultured Pelagibacteraceae bacterium. GTDB lineage: Bacteria > Pseudomonadota > Alphaproteobacteria > Pelagibacterales > Pelagibacteraceae > Pelagibacter. The sequence goes on along the minus strand of CACIBQ010000024.1, from coordinate 3,923 downwards.
ACGACCTTACATTATCAACTTATGTAAAAGAAATAATAAACTCTTTTGAAAACATAAGTAAAAAAAAATTTTTTTTTCAAGATAATCAAAATACAAATCCAATAAAATTCAAGAGATCTATCGAAATTATTTATGGATTAAGAAATTTTATAGGGAATGCAAATAAATTTGCTAAAGAAAAAATATTTATTACAATTAATTCAGATAGTGAAATTTCCGAAGTAATAATAGAAGATGATGGGAAAGGTTTTCCTAGTGATATTTTAGATAAAATTGGAGAACCTTATATTAGATCAAAAGATAAAAACTATAAAAATAAATCAGGGTTAGGACTTGGAATATTTATAGGAGGAACTTTATTAGAGAGAAATTTCGCAAAAATAACTTTTAGAAACTCAATAACCAGAAACGGTGCAGAAGTTATAATTAGATGGAATAATGAAGATTTATTAGAGCTTTAATTTAAATATCTATTATTTTTAAATAAGTTACTCAATTCTCCAATCATAACGTCACCTAATTCTTGTACATCTGTTATTTTAATTGCCTTATTATAGTATCTTGAAACATCATGACCTATTCCTATAGCTAGAATTTCAATATCTTCTTTACTTTCAACAAATTTTACTACTTTCTTTAAATGTTTTTCCAAATAATCTCCTGAATTAACAGATAATGTAGAATCATCAACTGGAGCACCGTCTGATATGACCATTAAAATTTTTCTTTCTTCTTTTCTTTTTTTTAATCTGTTGTATGCCCACATTATTGCTTCACCATCAATATTTTCTTTAAGTATACCTTCTTTAAGCATAAGGCCTAAATTTTTTTTTGATTGACGCCAATGACTATCAGCACTTTTATAAATTATATGTCTTAAATCATTCAAGCGTCCAGGATTTTTAACTTTACCATTTTTACTCCATGCTTCCCTTGATTTCCCACCCTTCCAGTTTTTTGTGGTAAAACCTAAAATTTCAACTTTTACAGAACATCTTTCCAATGTTCTTGATAATATATCAGCACAAAGAGCGGCAATTGTTATCGGTCTACCTCTCATTGAACCAGAATTATCAATTAAAAGGCTTACTACTGTATCTTTAAATTCAAGATCTTTTTCTTTTTTAAATGATAATGAGTTGTATGGATCTATGATTATTCTTGGTAGTTTAGAGCTATCTAATAATCCTTCTTCTAAATCAAAATCCCATGAACGATTTTGTTTCGCCATAAGTTGTCTTTGCAGTTTATTTGCTAATTTAATAATTAAATCTTTAAAGTGAATTAGCTGCTGATCAAGGTTTTTTCTAAGCTTTAATATTTCTTCTTCTTGTTCTAGTTTTTCAGCTTTTTCTATTTCATCAAATTCTTTAGTAAAAATTTTATATTCATTTTCACTTATTTTATCATTTAATTTCTGAACAATATTTTCAGAACTTTGTTGATCACTTTCAGTATCAAAAAGTTGTTCCTCTATTCTAAAATCATTTACATCTATGTCTGCATCCGAGATGGACTGATTTTTCTCAGATTTTTGTTCTTGATTTTCTTTAGAGTCATTATTTGACTCAGGATTTTGATCTTTATTTTGATCAGATTCTTGTTGGTTATCTTCATTTTTTTCTTCTTCATCATTTTCTAAAAAATCCAACTGGTGCAAAATTTCAATAAATTTTTCACTAAATAACTCTTGATCTTCAATATTATTTTTTAAATAGTTTAAATGTTTTCCAAAACTATTCTTAAAATCATCTTCCCAAAAACTAAGTATTTTTTCACATAAAGAATTTGGCATAACCTGAAGAAAATGTTTTAACATATAGATTTCAAAAGCTTCAGTTATTGTTGTATCTTCTTTAGATTTAAGTTGATCCTTTCTTTTTAAACTAATTTGACGATTATAATTATTAACTAAATTTTTACTAATACCTTTTAAAATTTCACTTCCAAGTTTTTCATATCTTATTTTTTCTGAAATATTATATAAAGTTTTTAGAGTTGGTTTAGAAGGTAAGTTTTTTAAATATATTTTTTTATTTGAAAATTTTCTTTTTAGAGCCTCTGAATCCGCTTCAGCTCTAAATTTTAAAAAATCATATTTATTATTTAAGTTGTCGAGTTCAAAAAAATTATAATTCTTTGAGCTGTTATTTGATTGTTCAGAGTTTTTATTTTCATTGAAATCCTCAGATATAGCTTTAATCGTAGAAATTAAAGCCTGCTTAAATTTTTCTTTTATATTTTCGTCTTTTTTCATTAAATCTGAATATTTACAAGAGATTCTGGCAAATCTTCACCAAAGCATCTTTGATAATATTCAGCTATAGTATTTTTTTCTACGTCATCACATTTATTTAAAAATGTTACCCTGAATGCATATCCAATATCTTTAAATATTTCTGAATTTTCAGCCCAATGTAAAACAGTTCTTGGACTCATAACAGTTGATATATCGCCTGCCATAAAACCTTTTCTTGTTAATGTTGCAACCTTTATCATATTTGCAATTTTTTCTTTTCCTTTTGCATTATTAAAACCTTTATTTTTTGCAAGCACTATTTCCATTTCTTTTTCCATGCTTAAATAATTTAGCGATACTATTATGTTCCATCTATCGAGTTGTGCGGCATTTAAATTTTGTACTCCAGTATATAAACCAGTAGTATCTCCCAATCCAACAGTATTGGCAGTAGCAAAGAGTCTAAAATATTTATTTTGTTTTACGACTTTGTTTTTATCTAAAAGAGTAAAATAACCATCACTCTCTAAAATTCTTTGTAAAACGAACATTACATCCGGTCGTCCAGCATCGTATTCGTCAAAAACTAAGGCTATAGGATTTTGAAATGCATATGGAAGGATTCCTTCTTTAAATTCTGTAACTTGCTTACCATCCTTAATTACAATTGCATCTTTTCCAATTAAATCAATTCTACTAACATGTGAATCTAAATTAATTCTTAAGCATGGCCAATTTAATCTAGCAGCAACTTGAGCAATATGGGTAGATTTTCCGCAACCCATATGTCCACTTAAGAGAACTTTTTTATTATATGCAAAGCCAGATAAAATTGCCAATGTTGTCTCCCTATCAAATTTGTAATCTTTATCAATTTCAGGAACTAGAGTGTTTGTTTTAGAAAAAGCATCTACTTCCATCTCACTTTCAATGCCAAAAGTTTGCTTCACAGACAACTTTATGTCAGGTTTTATGTCAAGATTTGGTGTCAATTATTCCTCTATAAGTATTTTTGAGTTGAGTATAAGCCAAAGTAATTATTTTAAGTTTTTCTTCAAATGTTTTATTTCCAGCATTCTTATCAGGGTGAAATTTTTTGACAAGCTTTTTAAACTTTTCTTGTATTTTTTTCCATTCTATCCCAGCTGGAATATCTAAAATAGTGAAAGCTTGAAAATCTTTACTATTAAACTTAAATCGTTTCATATGATCTAAATTTTCAAAATTCTTAAATTTACTATTTTCATCTTTTAAAGCATTATTCCATAGAATTTTAAAAAAATTATCAGATGAGCTGAAACTTTGAGTAGGCTTATGCCATATCATATCTGATTTGATAAAATTTATAATTTGTTGGTCATCCATACCTGAAAAATAATTCCAATTTTTATTAAATTCTTTCACATGTTTTAAACATAACATTCTATATTTTTTGCTATTATCTTTTTCAACTGGAGCTTTAAACTCACCTAAATTATTACAATTATCCCATTCACAAATTGTTTTCATATTTTTTTTATTTATATTATTTTACACTATGGAGTTAAATAATTTAATTAAAAATATCAAAACAAAATTATTAGAAAGTTCTTTTGTTGAAAAAGTAATTATAGAAGATAAAACTTACCTTCATATCAAACATTTGTCTCACGATAAAAACAAGTTTCATCTTAAATTAACTATT
>CACIBQ010000023.1 GCA_902584915.1 uncultured Pelagibacteraceae bacterium | reverse complement strand
TCCAGCTCTTGTTAAGCTTTCCCTTTCTTAATCTAGCCACTTCTTTATGAATATCCTTTAAATGAGCAGAACCACCTAAATTTTTTAAAGCATGAATTATATCATCTTTATAAGTAGCCATTATTTATTCTTTTTTCTTTTTTTCTTTTTCTTATTTTTTTTATTTCTATTATATGACTTTAGTAGACGTTTGTTTTCTTTCTCACTTGCGGGCCATCCAAATTCAGGAACATCAGGATCGGGATCTTTGCCAAATTCTTCTCCTAGTTTGACTAGAACGATAAAGAATAATATTAATATCGCTAAAGAGCCAACATACTCTAATCCACTCATCTCCATATTTTTAACTTTATCATAAAAATTCCGTGCGGAATACGGTCGGAATCTTTATTAAATTAGTGCCTTTTCAATTCAAATTATTCGCGAATAATGGTACAAAGTTCGGGGCACCTGGCAACAGAACGCCCCTCTTAAACTTTGCTTTTAATAAAGTTTTTTACGTCTTCTGTACTGTTTTTTAATACTTGAAAATTTTCTTTTTTATCTAGTACGTGCTGAAGTTCGTCGGGTAATTTTTCATGCTTATTTATTGCATTATTTGTAGCATTTGGAAATTTGCATGGATGTGCAGTTGATAAAACTATACAATCATTGAAAGATAGTTTTGTTGCAGCCCCTACTCCAACGGCTGTATGAGGATCTAATACTATATTATTTTCTTCATAATTTTTTTTAATAATGTCTAAAGTTTCTTTTTCATTACAACTTTCAGATAAAAAATCCTTTTGAATTATATCTAAATCGTTCTTTTCAATTTGATAAGAATTTTGTTTAACTTTTTTCATAATATTTGCTGTTTTTTCAGAGTCAGAATTCTTTACATAGTAAATTAATCTTTCAAAATTGCTTGCTAATTGAATATCCATGCTAGGTGATAATGTTTCTTTAACTTTTTTTGAAACATAATCTCCCTTTGAAATGGCTCTATGCAAAATATCATTCTCGTTTGTTGCAACAATTAGTTTATCAATTGGTAATCCCATTTTTTTTGCAAGGTAGCCTGCGAAGACATCGCCAAAGTTTCCTGTTGGAACTGAAAAAGAAATAGTTTCTTTCCCTAATTTAAAATATGAATAAAAATAATATACTGCTTGAGCAATAATTCTTGCCCAATTTATTGAGTTTACTCCAGACATGTTTATAGATTTAGAAAACTCAAGATCAGAAAACATTTGTTTTACAATATTTTGACAATCATCAAAATTTCCATCTATTGCAATATTGAAAACATTTTTTTCTTCAACAGTTGTCATAATTTTTCTCTGTACAGATGAAATTTTATTATTTGGATGCAGAACGAAAATATTTAAATTAGATTTTCCTTTGATAGCATCTATGGCTGCTGCACCAGTGTCTCCTGATGTTGCAACAACAATATTTATTTTTTTGTCATTTTTGCTTAAATAATATTCGTACAAGTTTCCAATAAATTGCATTGCTATATCTTTGAAAGCTAATGTTGGACCGTGAAATAATTCTAATATTTTTAGCTCTCCAGCGCTTGAGATTTTAACCACTTCTTTTTCTCTAAATGTTGAGTATGACTTTTTAACTAAAGATTTAAGTTTGTCTTTTGAGATAAAATTTGATGAAAATTGACCAATTATTTCAGTAGATAATTCATTAAAATTTAAATTTTTAAGCTCAGATAATTCTTTAGTGCTATATTTTTTTAATGATTTTGGCACATAAAGGCCCCCATCATCAGCCAAACCTTTTAAAAAAACATTTTCAAAATTGTATTCTTTAGAATTATTTCTAGTGCTTACATACCTCATGAATTTTTTTTACCATTTTCATATAAAATAAATAAAATTATTTATCTTATAATCTGGTCTATCAAAAATAAAACAAATAGCAAAAATAAATATAAAATTGAGTAAGAAAATACCTTTTTGGCCTTTTTTAATTCAAATTTGTTCTTTTTAAATTTGAATAAATCGTAACATATATAATTATAATATAGAGTCAGTAATAAAGAAGAAAATAAAAATACTTCACCTACAAAACCTATGTAATAAGGAAGTATAACTATTGGAAGCATAAACAAAGAATAAACAAATATTTTTTTCTTTGTCTCCTCAATTCCATTAGTAATCGGCAACATCGGAATTTTCGCTTTTTCGTAATCTTTAGCTTTGTAAAGACTTAATGCCCAAAAATGAGATGGGGTCCAATAAAATATAATTAAAAAAAAAGTAATTGGTTCAAAAGATATTGCATTTGTTGCTATAGTCCATCCAATAACTGGTGGTAGCGCTCCTGATGCCCCTCCAATAACAATATTTTGGGGAGTAAGTTTTTTTAACCAAATTGTATAAACAAATAAATAAAAGAAAATTGTAGAAAATAACAAGATAGCCGAAATTGTATTTGCAAAATAATTAAGTCCCAAAACAGATATAATTGAAAGTACTATACCAAAAATTAAAGCATGATTTCTGTTTACTTTACCGGTTGGTATAGGTCTTAGGCATGTTCTTGTCATTAGCTTATCTAAATCTGCTTCATACCACATATTTAAAGCTCCAGCTGCTCCAGCTCCCATTGCAACAAAAAAAATTCCAATTACAGATTCATAAAAAGAAACATTAACTGGAGCCGTTAATAATCCAACAGTAGATGTAAATATAACCAAAGACATTACTCTTGGTTTCATTAATAACAACAAAGATTTGAGATAAGTTAAAAAATTTATTGAAACAGTTCTTTTATTAAGAGTATTAACAGTCACTTTTAATCAACATTTAAAGTCACAAATATAACAATCAATACAAATCCTATAATTAGAATATGGTTTCCTAAATCGAAAGCTCCCACTTTGCTATTTTTTTTATCAATAAGTTTTCTATGAAGTGGTAAATTATCATAAGGATTAAGTTTAATTTTAGAACTTTCATTTTTTTCATTGTCTATTTTTACGGAAAAACCAAACCAAGTTAGATAAATGAAAAGACCAAAAAATATTAATAATCCTCCTAATATTGTATAACCATCCATAAATTATTGCACCCCGCCTACGAAAAAATAAAATAATCTAGAAAAAAGAGTATATTCAAACTCTGCAACCATAAGAAATATAAAACAGGCAATTGCCGTCATTGGCCATAAAAGAACATTCACTAACGCGTATCTTTCCCAAAATAAATGCATGAAAAATGCCATTATTAAACCTGCTTTTAAGAACATGAATATTAAAATTAAACTCCATCTTAACATTCCTTGAAACTGATACCAATCCACCATGTATGAAAAGAAACTTAAAACAAACAGCAGACCCCATATCCACAAGTATATTCCTATCTTATGTGTAGTCGTCTGTTCTTTTTTGTTTGTTTCACTCATACTTTAAATTTACCATAAATAAAAAAATGCAAAAATAAATACCCATACTAAATCAACAAAGTGCCAATAAAGACCTAAAATTTCGATTTCTACATAATTACCTTTCATTGAAGTAAACCAACCTCTTTTTTCTTCATCGTAATGGCCAGCAAAAGTTTTGTAGGCATAAATAAATAAGAAAATAACTCCAATGGAAACATGGGTTCCGTGAAAACCTGTTATCATAAAGAAAAATGAACCAAATTGAGCAGCTCCAAAAGGGTTTTCCCAAGGTCTTACACCTTCGTGAATTAATTTTGACCACTCAAAAGCTTGCATACCTACAAAAGTTAGTCCTCCGATAGCTGTGGCTAATATTAACCAACCACACATCTTTCTATTTTTTTCATAACCATACTTAACAGCAAGAGCCATTGTTCCACTGCTTGTGATAAGCACAAATGTCATTATAGCAATTAGTAATAAAGGTACATCAACACCAAACACATGAAGTCCAAATACTTCACTAGCATTAGGCCATTCGACTGGTGTAGAACCTCTACCCTTCATGTATGAAATTAAAAAACAACTAAATACAAACGTATCGCTTAACAAAAAGATCCACATCATAGCCTTGCCCCAATGTACACCTTTGAACATAGTTTGGTCTGATGCAGTATCATCAACCATTCCTCTAAATCCAGGTTTAAATTGATAGCCTTCTATTTTAGGATCTGACATAATTTAATCTTTAAGTTTTCTCTACCTCAGTGTCAATAACTTCGCTTGGTGGTACAGTTTGTGGTATAAAATCATCTTTTGCCCCAGGAACACTAAAGTCATAAGGCCATCTATGAACAACAGGAAGTTTTTCTCCAAAATTACCATGTTCTGGTGGAACTGTTGAAGTTTGCCATTCTAAAGAATTAGCTTGCCATGGGTTTTTACCTGCAAGTTTACCGGTTTTTAATGTTTTAATAATATTATATATTAATATGAACTGCGCAGCTCCTACAATAAATGCTGCTAAACTTATAAATTCATTCAATCCAACACCTGATGTCATGTATGGGCTATCATACATTTCAAAATATCTTCTAGGTACCCCTATAAATCCTAAATAATGCATCGGGAAATAAATTGAATAAGCTCCTAAGAAAGTTATCCAGAAATGCCATTTTCCAAGTCCTTCATCTAATATTCTTCCAGCAACTAATGGAAACCAATGATATACAGCACCCATTATAACCATGAGTGGAGCGATTCCCATAACCATATGAAAGTGAGCAACTACGAAGTAAGTATCTGATAAAGGTACATCAACAGAAACATTTCCTAAAAATATACCTGTAATACCTCCGTTAACGAACGTTACTATAAATCCTAAACACCATAGCATTACAGTATTAATTCTAATATTTCCTCTCCACAAAGTTAATATCCAATTGTAAACTTTCATTGCTGTAGGAACTGCAATAATTAGAGTCGTTGTTGCAAAAAAGAATCCAAACCATGGGTTCATTCCACTTACATACATGTGGTGGGCCCAAACAAAGAAACTTAAAGCTCCAATTCCTACAATTGCCCAAACCATCATTCTGTAACCAAATATATTTTTTCTAGAATGCACTGAAATTAAATCAGATACTATTCCAAACGCTGGTAATGCTACAATGTAAACTTCGGGATGACCAAAGAACCAAAATAAGTGCTGAAAAAGAATTGGACTTCCACCACCATATCCTAAAACTTCTCCGGCTTTTATGATTGTTGGCATAAAGAAACTTGTTTCAAGTACTTTATCTAAAGTCATCATTATTGAACTTACTAGAAGAGCTGGGAATGCGAGCATAGCTAATACAGTAGCTGTAAAAATACCCCAAACAGTCAGTGGCATTCTCATTAAGGTCATTCCTCTTGTTCTTGCTTGAAGAACTGTAATTAAATAATTTAATCCACCCATAGTAAATCCAATTACAAAAAGTGATAGCGAAATAAGCATTAAAAGTATTCCCGCTCCAGATCCTGGGGTTCCTTCTAATATTGCCTGTGGTGGATAAAGTGTCCATCCAGATCCTGTGGGCCCTCCTGGAACAAAAAAACTTGCCATTAAAACTGCAACTGCAACAAAGAACATCCAAAAACTTATCATGTTTACATATGGGAAAACCATATCTCTAGCACCAACCATTAATGGAATTAAGTAATTACCAAAGCCACCTAGAAATAAAGCTGTTAAAAAGTAGACTACCATTATCATCCCGTGCATTGTAACAAATTGGTAATAATGTTCTGCTGTCATGAATCCTGCCAATCCAGGAAATCCTAATTGCAATCTCATTAACCAAGACAAGATCAACCCTACTATTCCTGTAAATACTGCAGTTAAAAAATACTGCACTCCGATTACTTTGGCATCCTGACAAAATACCCATTTAGTTATGAAACTATGACCGTGATATAAATCCTGGTCAGAAACTTCAGCAGGTCTTACATAATCAACATCACCAACTGCAGATCCTGAATACTCATTCACTGTTTCTGAAGATTGAGCTTGATAACCTGATTTGTTTTCTAGTTCATCCGACATAATTTTTTCCTATATTTATACTTAGTTTAAATTTATTTTTTTTACAATTTTTTTCTCTTCAATTTCTAATTTGTCTAATTTTGCTACAAATTCTGAAAAGGTTTCTTGTTCGCTTAGCCATTGATTATAATTTTGTTCGTCTTGGACGATAACTGTTCCTCTCATTGCATAATGTCCAACTCCACAATATTCTGCACACAAAACTTCATACTCTCCAACTTTATTGGGCTCAAACCAATAAAATGTCACCACTCCTGGTACAGCATCCATTTTAGCTCTGAATTGAGGGACATACCAATTATGTAATACATCTACTGATCTTAATAAAATTTTTACTGGTCTATTTGTTTTTAAATTTAAAACATCACTTTGAATAATCACATCATCTTGACCGTACGGATCATCTGTATTTATTCCAAATGGATTATTATCATTTATATTTATAACTTTTGTTGTTCCTAATTTTCCATCTTCACCTGGTAGTCTATACTGCCATCCCCATTGCCAGGCCATTACATCTACTTCTAATGCATTTTTTGGAACGTTAACATACTGATTCCATATAATTAAACCAGGTGCTAGTAATGCAACAACACCTATTGTTGTTGCCCATGTAAGAATTCTTTCTAATTTTTTATCTTCTGGTTTGTACTCAGCTTTTCTTCCTTCTTTATAAGAAAATTTAAATATACAATAAGTCATGAATAGACAAACAGCTACAAAAACTCCTCCACCGACCCAGAATGTAAGAGTTATAGTGTCATCCATTCCTCCCCAGTTGGAAGCAATATCAGTCCAATACCACGGTGTAAAAATATGGAACAAAACAGATCCAAGAATGACTAAAAAAAATACTATACCTGCATGCATACGGGTTATATAGAACAATAACACTAAAAATACCTAGGACAAAATGTCATAAAAAAGTGTTAAATTAACCACTATATTCAAGGAAATATGTTGGGAAAAATTGGAATTTTAATAACTATACTCGCTTTAGTTTTACTCTTCTTTATTGTGATTTCTATAGGTGCTGGGGCCTTCTCTAAAGATAAAATTAAACCAGAAACAAAAAAATATTTAAGATCAGTTAACATTCTATTAATTATAGTTGCAGTGGTTGGATCTATTTTAGTTTTATTTATATAAAAATAATTTTAAGAAATTAGTGATTTACACCATGCTAGGACAGCATCATTATAAAAAAACATAATTGCGAAAAAGAAAAACCACACAATAAATAAAAATAACCAATAAACTGATAGAGCATTAATATTTTTTTTTTCGTTTTTGTAATCTTTTTCATCTAGTTTAAATAATTTTGATGTAACTTTTCCCCAAAAAAATAAACCACCTAAAAGATGGACTCCATGCAATGCTGTAAAGAAATAAAAAGATGAAAAGTAAGTATTTGTTGAAACATAGTTTCCATCTAACATTAATTGATACCACAATAATAATTGTAACAATAGGAACAGATAACTTAAGGCGCCAACCACAATTAGATTCTTTCTAATTTTGTTAGTTAAATTATTATTAAAATCTCTTCTAATTTTGTCAAAAAAATATGTAACTAAAATTAATACTAAAGTATTTATCCAAAGAAGATTTGTTTTAAGTATAAAAGTTGTATCTTGTCCTGGAGGAAGTGAGTAAAGATATCCAGTAAATATTAAACTAAATAAAACTGAACTTACACCAAAGATAATTATCACTGCTGACATTTGATTTGAAAGATTAAATGTCTGACCCGAATGATTAGCATCAATAGCTGCTTGATCAGTTTCCCAAGGTTTTTGTGCCAGTGTGCCAAATATTTTCTTTAATAAAGAGCGCATGATGCCTATATAATGAGTAAAACTTATTTTACAACAATGAAATTAAAAACTTCAATTACAATTATTACAGGTTGTTTGGTAATTTTTCTTTTTATTATGTTGCCTGTTTTTTTATCAATGGAGAAACAAAAAAATGAAATTGAATCAAAATTTCAAGGATCTGAGTTCTCTTTATTGGACGTTAATAATAAAACTATAACAGAGTCCTCTTTTCAAGGTCCACTCACAGCAATATTTTTTGGATTTACAAATTGTCCTGATATTTGCCCAATGACTTTAAATAATTTAGACCTAGCAATAAATAATCTGGATAAAAAAAAGAAAGAAAATTTTAAAGTATTTTTTGTAAGCATTGATCCTGAAAGAGATACACCAGAAATCATAAAAGATTATCTAAATTCTTTTGATAATAAAATGTATGGTATAACTGGCAATCCAAAAAAAGTTTTTTTAATGTCTCAATCTTGGGGCGTCATGTCTGAAAAAATATTTACCGGTGAAGGTGAATATTTAATAAATCATAGTTCATCAATAATTCTTTTAAAAAATGGAAAATATATAAATAGAATTAGCCATCATGCTCCGTATGATGAAGTTTTTAAAAATATAAATAAATATTTAAGATAATAAATTAAAACTAATTATTGAAATTATAGAAATGGCTGCTGTTTCAGATCTTAAAATATTATTACTTATTTTAATAGGAATTATATTTTTTAGTTTTAGAATGTTTTCTCTTTCTTTTATTGAAAAATCTCCCTCAGGGCCAATCAATATGCATAATGGATTTTTATTTTTAAGATCTAATTTTTTGTTATCTGTATTTAAATCACCAAAAATAATATTAGTATTTTGATTAGATTTTAAAAAGCTATCTAAATTTGTAAGTTTTTCTAAATTTGGCACTTTTAATCTGTTACTCTGCTCTGACGCTTCGGTAATAATTTTATTAATTCTATTTTCATTCAATTTTCTAACAACTGTTCTTTCGGTCAGTATTGGAATAAATCTTGATACCCCGAGCTCTGTTGCCTTTTGAATCATTATATTTAAATAGTTTAATTTAATTGGAGTAAATGCTAGCCATACCTCTTTTTCGATCTTTGAGGATCTTAATTTTTTTACAATTGAAAACTCTACAATGCCTTTATTAATGTTGTCTACATTTGCTTCCCATTCACCACTTTGATTAAACAAAGAAAAACTTTGACCAGTATTTATTCTCATTACTTTTGAAATATAGCGTGATTGAGATTTGTCTAGATTTGAAACTAAATTAAGTGATAAAGTATCTTTAAAAAATAATCTAATATTACTCATTAGGACAAGTTAATTTATGAAAAATATTAAAGCAATAATATTTGATGCCTACGGGACATTATTTGATGTCAATTCTGCAGCAGAAAAATGTAAAGCTAAAATTGGAATTAATAAGTGGGATATTTTTTCAAATTACTGGCGAACCACTCAATTAGAGTACACTTGGCTAAGAACCTTAATGAATAGGCATGAGGATTTTTGGAAAATAACAGAAGATAGTCTAGACAAATCTATGGCAGTTTTTGATATAGATCCATTAATGAGAAGTGAATTATTAGATCTCTATAAAGTTTTATCAACTTTTCCAGAAGTAAATGATGCTTTAAATAAACTTAAAGAAAAAAACTATAAGTTAGCTATTCTTTCAAACGGAACACCGGCTCTATTAAATCAATTAGTTAAAAGCAACAATTTAGAAAATATTTTTAATGATATTTTTTCAATTGAAGAGGTTAAAGTTTATAAACCACATTCAAATGTTTATAATATCCCAGTTGAAAAATACCAAATACAAAAAGAAGAAGTTGCATATTTGAGTGCAAATACTTTTGATGTTTCTGCAAGTGGAAATTATGGTTTTAATCCAGTGTGGGTAAATAGAAATAACGGAGTTTTTGATAATTTAGATTATGTGCCAAAATATCAAATTGAAAATCTT
>CACIBQ010000022.1 GCA_902584915.1 uncultured Pelagibacteraceae bacterium | reverse complement strand
TACAGGCCCGAAGAGATAATAATAAATAAACCTAAAAACGACCAATAATCTAAAAAATCATTAAATAAAAAATAACCTAATATAATATTAGGGATTATCTCAAAATAACCAAATGGTGCTAATTTAGAAGCGTCAGCATACTGTAGTGAATAAATAAGAAGTATATGTCCTAAACAAGCAAAAATACCCATTATAGAAAGCCAAGACCACTGAACTATTGTAGGACTAATCCAAACAATAGGAACTAAAAATGAAGCTATTATGACCCCTACTACACCAGTTAAAAGTAATGTTAATAATGGACTGTCCGTAGAATGAAGTTTTCTAGTAATAATTAAATAAATTCCATAGAAGCAACCAGTTCCAACCGAAGTAATACTTGCAAAATTAAATTCGATAAAACCTGGCCTAATTACAATTAATATTCCTAAAAAACCAATTATTACCGCGAACCATCTTCTCAATCCCACCTTCTCACCTAAAAAAAATGGTGATAGAGATGTTGTTATTAGTGGTGCTACAAAAGCTAAAGTCAAAGCTTTTGCCATTGAAATTATTGAAATTGAATAAAAAAAACAAATATTTGCAAGAAGCAAACTTAACCCTCTATAAAATTGTAACTTTGGATTTTTAGTCCATTTAAGTTGATTTTTGAAAAATAAAAACATAAATGGAAAGGTAAAAAAGACAGTAAAAAAATATCTAGCCCAAGTAATTTGAAAAAAAGATAATTCAGAAGATAAATATTTAGCAATAGCATCCATGAAAGGAAGTATTATCCACGCACTTAAATTAAGTACTATTGCTTTCATTAAGAAAAATACTTAAGAGAAATAAACACAATTACAGGAACAGTAACAATAGACATTAAAGTAGAAACAACAACTGTACTAGCAATGTTATCAATAATTTCTTTTGGCGAATACATTGATGCTATCAAATACGTTAAGATAGCGCTTGGCATAGACGATTGTATTAATAAAGCTCCAGCAGCATATCCAGTTAAATTGAATGTTTTAATAATTAAATAACCTATAATTGGTCCAGCAATTACTCTTCCTACAGAAGAAATTATGGAATTCTTTAATGAAAAAACTTTTAGTTGAGTTAGCGCTATACCCAATGACATTAATATCATAACTATCATTGCATAACCTAGAAGCATAACTGTATTTATAACAAAAGTTGGCATTTCAAGCTCAAAATATAGAAAAATAACTGTAACTAAAATTGCATAGAATGATGGACTTTTGATAATAACTAAAATATCAAATTTCCTACTTGCTAAAAAAACATTTAATGTAAAGTGTAAAAGAACAATAACAGCAGATATAGCAGCCGCTATCCCCATGCCTGAAGTACCATATGCAAATAAGCATATTGGAATTCCCATATTTCCAGTATTAGGTAAAATAAAAGGAGGTAATTCTCTTAAATAATCCTTTTTCATTAAAACTAAAAATAAAATACCAACTAAACCAAAAAAAAACATTGCTATTAACCAATAAACAAAAAAATCAGCAAACATGGTATATGAAAGTCCAGAAGTCATTACTGCAAAAATTATTAATGCAGGAGTTCCAAAATTAGCAGAATAATTTGTTATGAATGATGTATCCAAATTTGGATTTTTTTTACCTAAAAAATAACCTATAGAGACAATAAAAAAAACTGGAAATAAGACTTCAAAAAGCTTTATGTATATTTCCATTAAAAAAGTCTTATTAAAATTGGTTTTTTAATCATATTTTTATTTTTTTTAAGACCATTAATTAGATTTTGAGATCTAAATTCTACTGCCTTGTGAGTAATTATTACTATAGAAGCTGATTTTTTTTTATGATCAGGAATTTGAATTACTCGTTCAATGGATATTTTATTATTAGCTAATAGTTTTGTTATTTCAGATAAAACACCAGGTTTATCTTTAACTTCAAGTCTCAAGTATAAAGAATTAGATGAGTTTTTTTGATTATAAATTAAAGCCTTTTTTCTTTTGTTATTATGTAACCCGAAAGGATGTTTGATGTTTCCACGTAAAATAGATAATAAATCAGACATTAATGCAGATGATGTAGCTCCTGGCCCAGCACCCTCTCCTTGTAAAACACTCTCTCCAACAGGTTTACCATGTACAATTACAGCATTCATTACACCATTAACATTACCTATATAGGAATCTTTTTTTACTAAACATGGATGAACCCTTTCAAATAATTTACCATTTACCATTTCAGTAATACCTAAAAGTTTAATTCTAAAATTTAATTGAGAAGCTATATCTATATCTTTGTAGTCGATATTTTCAATACCTTCCATTAAACAATTTTTTTTAGATATCTTTTTATTAAAAGCTAATGATGATAAAATTCTTATTTTAGCAAAAGCATCATATCCATTTAAATCGAGTTTTGGATTTCCTTGTTCAGCGTAACCTAAATTTTGAGCCTTTTTGAGCACATTTATAAAATTGTCTTTAGTTTTCTCCATCTCAGATAAAATATAATTGCATGTTCCATTAAGAATTCCATAAACTTTATATAATTTATTTGTAGCCAAACCTTCTTTTATTGTTCTTAAAATAGGTATACCGCCAGCAACAGATGCTTCAAATTCAAGATTAACTTTATTTTTTTCTGCTAATTTAGATAAATAATCGCCATGCTTTGAAATAAGAGCTTTATTTGGAGTAATGACATGTATTTTATTTTTTAATGATAATTCAACAATCTTTTTTGAGATACCATCGCTCATTCCAATTATTTCAAAAAGTATATCAATCTTTTTTTTTTTAATTATGTCTAATGGGTTAGAAAAATAAATTGATTTATTTATTTTAAATTTTCTTTTTTTATTTTTATTTTTGGCTGATATAGCAACAACATTTATTCTTTTCCCAGTTTTCTGTTCAATATCTTTTTTTTTAGTATTTAATTCGTTAAGTAAGTAGTTTCCTACGTGACCTAAACCAATTACAGCTATATTAACTTTATTTTTCATTAGTCAAACTTGGATAAGTTGATTTATCTGCATATTCTATAACATATTGTTTAAATTTTTCATAAGTCATATCACTTTGATATATATCTATATTAAGCACTTTATCTGTGTTTATTTGCGAAGTGCATGAAAATAAAAAAAATAGAGCCATTATTGATAATACATACTTCATTTTAAACCTAAATTTCTCTTAAAGTTAAATAAAATATTCAAGTTCTGTATGGCCTGCCCCCCACCACCTTTAATTAAGTTATCTATTGCTGACAATATAATAATTTTATTTTTTTTTTTAGATTCACAAACAGAAATTAAACAATTATTTGTATTAATAACTTCATTAGTGCTTATTAATGAATTTTGTTTGGCAATTTTTACAAAAATTTCATTTTTATAGAATTTTTTCAAATCATTTATAATTTCTTTTATTTTTGTTCCTTTAGTTAAATCAACATAAATAGTACTTAAAATACCTCTGAACATTGGTGTAAGATGAGGTGTAAAAGTAAAATCAATTTTATATTTTGTTTCAATGTTAAGCTCTTGTTGAATTTCTGAATTATGTCTGTGAGATTTAATACCATAAGCACTTAAAGACTCGTACAAATTTTTATTTTTATATTTTTTATGTATACCTCTTCCAGCTCCAGAATAACCAGATTTTGAATCTATTATAATATTTTTTTTTGAAATAAGATTTCTTTTGATAAGTGGAATTAAAGGCAAAAGTATTGATGTAGGATAACAACCAGGACAACCAATTATATTATAATTTTTTATTTTTTTATTTTTAATTTCGGGAAGTGCATATATGCTTTTTTTTATATTTTTTACTGCTGAGTGTTTAATTTTATAATATTTAGAATATAAATTAGGATCTTTAAGTCGAAAATCAGCTGATAAATCAATAAGAACATTACGCTTTGTAAGTTTATTTGAAATTTTTTGCGCTTGACCATTTGGCAAAGCAGAAAAGACTACATCTATTTCTTTAAGCAAATTTTCTTTAAATTTAATTATTTTAGGCAATCTTTTATTTTTTAAAGTTTTATCATAAGATGAAATACTTCTCCCTATTGATTTATTTCCACACAAGTATTTTATATTTACACCTTTGTGATTAATTAAAAGTTTAATTAATTCTGTACCAATGTATCCTGTGGAACCAGCAACTAAAATATTTAGCTTTTGCATAATTTATTATAACTGTTGTATTTGAAAAAGAAAAATTATCTTTTTGAAAATTGGAAACTACGTCTAGCTTTTCTATGACCATATTTCTTTCTTTCAACAGCCCTAGAGTCTCTCGTGGTAAGTTTTTCTTTTTTTAATGTTGGTTTTAAATTTTCGTCAAATTGTAGTAATGCCTTTGAAATACCATGGACTAAAGCTCCTACTTGTCCAGTTAATCCACCACCTGTTACATTCCCTCTAACGTCATAGTCTGCAGTTTGATTAATTATTTCAAAAGGTCTTAAAAGCTTCATTTTATGTATTTCTCTTGTAAAATAATCTTCATATTTTTTTCCATTAATTAATATTTGACCTGATCCCTTTTTAAGCCAAACTTTAGCTATTGAAGTTTTTCTTCTACCTGTAGCGTATTTGCTATCTTTAAAATCTATTTTTTGAACTTCTGGCATTTTAATTTCTAGCTATATTTTTATTATTTAATTTTGACAATTCTATTACAGTTGGCTTTTGAACAGAATGTGGATGTTCAGATCCTTTGTAAATTTTTAATTTAGTTAATTGTTTTTTTGCTAGTGGTCCGCCTGGAAGCATTCTTTTAACTGCTAGTTTTAATGTTTCATCAGGTTTTTTGTCATAAAGTTTTTCTGGTGTAGTTTCTTTAATACCACCCGGATATCCAGTATGTTTATAATATTTTTTATCTTTAAATTTTTTACCTGTAAATTTTATTTTTTCTATATTTTTAACTACTACAAAATCACCATTATCCATATGGGGTGTGAATGTTGCTTTGTTTTTGCCTCTTAAAATCTTGGCTATAATTGATGCAAGTCTACCTACTACTGCATTAGAGGCATCTATTTCATACCAATCATTATTAATCTCGTTTTTCTTAACAAATTTTGTCATCTTTGGCGCGATTAATACTTATAAAAGCTAATATTGTCAAATTATATTAATATTGATAATAATTGCATGGTTTAAGTGCGGATAAACCGAATAAAATTTTAAAAAAATATTACTATAAGGAAAAATAATGAGCGATAAAAAGAACAAGAAAGATACTAATCCAAAAACTTATAAATTCGATACTTTAAGTTTACATGCCGGTTATCAACCACATAAAAATGCCGGATCTAGACAGGTCCCTATATACCAAACTACTTCTTATTTATTTGATGACGTAGATCATGCTGCAGCTCTATTTAATCTTGAAAGAGGTGGACATATTTATAGTAGAATTTCTAATCCAACAGTTGGAGTTTTAGAAGAAAGAGTTGCTTCTCTTGAAGGTGGAACAGCTGCATTAGCAACATCTTCTGGCATGAGTGCAATTTTTTTAACCGTAATGACATTATGTGAAGCTGGTGACCACTTAGTTGTTTCTTCACAATTATATGGTGGTACTGTTAATTTATTTAGATTAACTTTACCAAAATTTGGAATTAAATGTACATTTGTTAAACCTAGAGATACAGAGGGTTTTAAGAAAGCAATTCAAAAGAATACAAAAGGAATTTTTGGTGAATTAGTTGGAAATCCTGGAAATGAACTTATGAATATGCCTGAAATTGCGAAGATTGCTCATGATGCAGGTGTACCATTAATTGTTGATGCTACATATCAAACACCTTACCTTTGCAAACCATTTGAACATGGTGCTGATATAGTAGTTCATTCTTTAACCAAATGGATGGCCGGCCATGGTTCATCAATGGCAGGTATTTTAGTTGAAGGTGGAAATTTTGATTGGATGCAAAATGATAAATTTCCTACTATGACGAAACCTTACGAGGGATATCACGGATTATCTTTTGCTGAAGAATTTGGACCTACTGCTTTTACAATGAAAGCAAGAGCAGAAGGTATGAGAGATTTTGGTCCTTGCCTGAGTCCTCAAAATGCATGGAATGTATTACAAGGAATAGAGACTTTATCGGTAAGAATGAAAAAACATTGTTCTAATGCTGAAGAAATGGTTAAATATTTATTAGCTCATGAAAGCGTTGCTTGGGTATCTCATCCAAGTGTTCCCGATCATCCTGATCATGAACTGGCAAAAAAACTTTTACCTAATGGACGTGGTTCAATGATTGCTTTTGGAATTAAAGGTGGAAAAGATGCAGGTGTTGCATTTATTAATAATGTTAAACTAGCATCACATCTTGCAAATGTTGGCGACACAAGAACTTTGGTTATTCACCCAGCATCTGGCACACACTCTCAGATGGATGAAGCTACATTAAAATTTGCTGGTTTATCTCATGATATGATTAGATTATCTGTTGGTATTGAAGATATTGAAGATATCAAAAATGATTTTGAAGTTGGTTTTAGAGCGGCAAGAAAACCAAGGCTTGTCGCAAATCAATGAAGTTCAAAGTAAATGGTGAAGAGGTGTTTGCCTCTACTGGTGGACGACCTTTTGATAAAAATAAACCATTAATTATTTTTGTTCATGGAAGTGGACTAACTCATATGACTTGGGTTCTTCAAACAAGGTACTTTGCTTTTCATGGTTATAGTGTGCTTGCTTTGGATATGCCTGGTCACGGTTTATCTGGAGGCAAAAGTTTAAAATCTATTGAAAATATGGCTGAATGGATAAGTGATGTAATTGATACTGTTGGATACAAAGAGGCATCTTTAGTTGGACATTCTCAAGGTTGTTTAGTTACTATTGAATGCACATCTAGATACCCAAATAAGATTAAAACTTTGAGTTTAATGGGAGGTGCAGGAGCTATACCTATGAATCCAGAACTGCTATCACTTGCAGAAAATAATGATCCTAAAGCAGTTGATTTAATGATGGATTGGGCTCACGGTCCAGCAGGTCATTTTGGTGGCCATCCAGTTCCTGGATTATATCATATAAATACTGGAGGAATGCTAGCAAAATCTAGAACCATTAAGGATACTCTTGGGGTAGATTTTAGAGCATGTGATAATTATAAAAATGGATTTGAGGCAGCTAAAAAAATTAAAATACCAACTTTATCAATATTAGCTACTGACGATAAAATGTGTCCTGTGAAAGAAGGTAAAAAATTAGCTGATCTCATCGAAGGAAGCAAAGTGGATATCATTGATAACTGTGGGCATATGATGTTACTAGAAGAAGCTGACAGAGTTTTAAAAGTGTTGAAAAACTTCATTACAACCAATTATCCTCCAAAAAAATAAAATTTAAGCTTGATTGTACTCCTTACATAAAGGAAAATGTTAAAAAAAGGAGATATTAATGAGCAAAAATCCAGAAACAATTGCATTGCATGGTGGTGATTACAGAAGTGATCCGGCTACAACATCAGTAGCAGTGCCTTTATATAGAACAACATCTTATCAATTTAATAACACAGAACATGCTGCAAATTTATTTGCACTCAAAGAGTTTGGTAATATTTACACTAGAATAATGAACCCAACAAATGATGTACTGGAAAAAAGGGTTGCGGCACTTGAAGGCGGGTTGGCAGCATTGACAGTTGGTTCTGGTCAAGCAGCATCAACTTTTGCAATTATGAACGTATGTCAATCTGGTGATAATTTTGTTAGTTCAACAGATTTATACGGTGGAACAGTTAATCTATTTACGCATACATTAAAAAAACTTGGAATAGAATGTAGATATGCAGATCCTGCAGATCCAAAAAATTTTGAGAAGCTTATTGATGAAAAGACAAGGTGTTTTTATGCTGAAACTTTACCAAATCCTTATCTAAGAGTTTTTCCAATTAAAGAAGTGGCTGACATAGGTAGAAAACATAATATACCATTAATAATGGACAACACAGCATCCCCAGTTATATGTAAACCAATAGAACATGGTGCAGCGGTAGTGGTGCATTCTTTAACTAAATTTATTGGTGGCCATGGAACTGTTATCGGTGGGTGTTTGGTAGATGGCGGAAATTTTGATTGGACTGCTAATCCAAAAAGACAACCTCTTTTCAATGAACCTGACATGAGTTATGGTGGTGCTAAATGGGGAGAAGTTGTACCTCAATTGACAGGGGCAAATGTTTCTTTTGCCATAAGAGCTCGAGTGTGCTTGTTAAGAGATTTAGGAGCACCTTTGGCACCTGATAATGCATGGGGAATTATCCAAGGATTAGAAACTGCACCTTTAAGAATGAAACAACATTGCTCGAATGCAGAAAAAACTGTTGATTTTTTAAAGAAACATAAAAATATTGAAAGAGTTATATACCCTACTCTTCATGAAGGAGAAATTGCAGTAAGATCAAAAAAATATTTAAAGGGTGGAAATGGAGCCTTGGTAGGAATTGAAGTCAAAGGAGGAGTAGAAGCAGGTAAAAAATTTATTGAGTCATTAAAGATGTTTTATCATGTTGCTAACATAGGTGATGCTAGAAGTTTAGCAATTCACCCGGCAACGACTACTCATAGTCAATTAACTGAGGAAGAGCTTTTAGCAGCTGGTGTGACGCCCGGCTATGTTAGATTGTCTATTGGTATTGAACATCCAGACGATATTATTAAAGATTTAGATCAGGCTTTAAATCAGTCTGGAAAACCTAGTTTGAAAGCTGTTGATTAGTATTTAGATAAAGTAGATAAACTGAAGAACTGACTAAAAATATTGAATTTATTTGGTGCATTGATGCTAAATATATTTGTGCACCATATAAAAGCGTAAAAATTCCTAGAAGAATTTGAATAAATAAAAATAAGCCAACTAAATTTATTGGATAATATAAATTGATTAATTTTTTTTTGTAAATCTTAAATAAAATAATTAAATAAAATATTAATATTATATACGCTAAATTTCTATGCATAAACTGTACCAAGGAAGGATCGCTAAAAGCTGAAAGTTTAAAAAAGTTATCAATACTGTTATCATCAGGAAAAAAAGATGATCCCATTAATGGCCAAGAATTATAGATCTGACCAGCATCCATTCCTGAAACAAACGCACCAATTAATATTTGAATAAATATTAAAAGTAAAAAAATAAATATAATATAATAGTTAAACTTTCCTGTAAAATTTCTGTTAGTTTTTAAACTAAGATAATTCCATAAAATGGATGATATTATAATAAAAGCAATTATTAAATGAATTGATAATCTAAAATGACTTACATCAACTCTATCAACTAAACCGCTTGAAACCATGTACCAGCCAATAAAACCCTGAAAACATATAAGTAAAAAAATAAAATACAAATTAATCAATTTTTTAAAATTCACTTTAAATGTAAAATAAATTAATGGTATTAAGAATAAAATTCCAATAAGCCTTCCTAAAAATCTATGTATCCATTCCCACCAAAATATTATTTTAAACTCTCCTAATGTCATTGAATAATTTTGAAGTTTAAATTCAGGAATTTGTTTATATTGGTCAAAATAATCAAACCACTGTTGTTCATTTGAAGGTGGAAATAATCCAGAAAATAATTCCCATTGGGTAATCGACAATCCAGAATCGGTTAATCTAGTTAAGCCGCCAACCACAATCATTAAAGAAATTATCCAAAACATAAAGCTTAACCAAAATGATAATTGTTTTTTGGTAACATTATTTTCTATGTACATATTCAAATAAATATAATAATTATTATTAAATCCAATTTAATAAATGTCGCCAGATAAATTAAAAAAACTAATAAAACTAAGAAAAAGTCTAGATAAATTGGATAATTCTTTTATTAAATTAGTTAAAAAGAGAACAGAGATAGTTAAAAAAGTTTTAGAGATAAAAGAGTATAAAAA
>CACIBQ010000021.1 GCA_902584915.1 uncultured Pelagibacteraceae bacterium | reverse complement strand
TATATCTATATCCAAATTCAAACAAAAACACCAAAACAAAAAAAATCAAATATTATTTCATACAATAAAATCTGACGGTACAAAAGAGACCGAAAATTTAATTAATAATTTTTTAGTTGAAAAAAATAGTTTCATATTTGAATCAGTCGAAAAAGGAAAAATTAAAGGGCGATACACAATATTAGGTAGAAACCCCGACTACATCTGGGAGTTTCAAGGAAATAAATGTAAGCAAATTTTTTATAATAAAAATAAAACTTTAAAAAGTTCGCCAAAAAAAATAATAGATAAAATTATTGAAAGTTTTAAGTTTGAAATACCAAAAGAACTACCCAACATAAGCTCTATTATTTCTGGTTATTTTTCATATGATATAATTCGATATGTTGAAAAAATTCCCAATAATTGCAAAAATGACTTGAATATACCTGATGTTAGATTAATCAGACCAAAATCTCTTATAATTCTAGATAATCTAGAAAAAAAAATTCATTTTATTAGAAACTTTTTTAAAGAAGAAAAGGTTAATAATTATTATAAAGTTTTTAAAGATATTGAATCTGATATTGAAAATTTAATTTTACTTGCAAACAGTAAAAATTTTTATGAAGCAGAAGAGATAAAAAAAAAAGTAAAAGTTAGATCTAATATAAGCAAAAAGCATTTTTTAAATAATGTTAACAAAGCAAAAAAATATATTAAAAAAGGTGATATTTTTCAGGTGGTTCTTAGTCAAAGATTTAAGGCTAAATTAGAAAAAGATCCAATAGAAGTTTATAAAAAACTTAGAGTTACTAACCCTTCTCCATTTATGTATTTTTTTAATTTTAATGATTTTCAAATAATAGGAGCTAGCCCAGAAATACTAGTAAGATTAAGAAAAGGAGAAATAACAATTAGACCAATAGCAGGAACAAGGCCGCGAGGAAGAAATAAAAAAGAAGATTTATTTTATGAAAAGGATCTTCTTAAAGATAAAAAAGAACTTGCAGAACACTTAATGCTTTTAGATTTAGGCAGAAATGATGCTGGTAGAGTTTCAAAAATTGATACTGTTAATGTAACTGAAAAATTCAAGGTAGAAAGATATTCACATGTAATGCACATAGTTTCTAATGTTATTGGAAAGTTTAATAATAAGTTCAGTAAATTTGATACTTTGCTTTCTGGATTCCCTGCGGGTACAGTTTCTGGCGCTCCTAAAATACGTGCTATGGAAATTATTGATGAATTGGAAACTACAAAAAGAAAAGTTTATGCGGGAGGTATTGGTTATTTTACTGCCGCAGGTGAGTTTGATACGTGCATTGCTTTAAGAACTGCAATTGTAAAAGGTGGATATTTATATGCACAAGCTGGGGCTGGAATAGTTGCTGATAGCAAACCTATTAATGAATATATTGAAACTGAAAATAAAGCTAAAGCTTTAATAAAAGCAATGGAGTAATTTTTTGAAAAAAATTTTATTAATAGATAATTACGATAGTTTTACATATAATCTATATCACTATATATCTTCGTTTAATAATAATGTTGATGTAAAAAGAAATGATAAAGTAAATATTAAAGATATAGTTAAAAATAAATATAAAAAAATAATTATTTCACCAGGTCCAGGCAATCCCGATCAAGCAGGAAATTGTTTAAAAATAGTAAAAAAATTTTATAATAAAATTCCAATACTAGGTGTTTGTTTGGGTCATCAAATAATTGGTCAAGTTTTTGGTTCAAAAATTATTCAAGCTAAAAAACTTATGCACGGAAAAACTAGTTTAATAAAAAGTAAAAGATTGGGAGTTTTAAAAGGAATAAAAAGTAAATTTACAGCTACTAGATATCATAGTTTGATTGTAGATAGGGCTACTTTATCTAAAGATTTAATTGTTACTGCCACAACTGAAAATAATATAATCATGGGATTAATGCATAATAAGTATCATGTTCACGGTGTTCAGTTTCACCCAGAGAGTATTAATACAAAAGTTGGTATGAAAATAATTGAAAATTTTGTTAAAATATAAAATGGAAAGTTCTTTAAAGAAATTAAAAGAAAAAATTGATCTTAGCTTTAATGAAACTAAAGATATATTTTCAAAGATTATGAACGGTGAGGTCTCAGAGAGCGAAATGCATGACTTCTTGACGTTATTGTCGGATAAGGGCGAAGCATCTAATGAAATTGCTGCTGGCGTTTATGTGTTAAGAGAAAAATCATCAAGAGTAAACGCAGAAAATGCAATAGATACTTGTGGTACAGGTGGAGATGGAAAAAATACTCTCAATATTTCAACTGCATCTGCGCTTTTATTAGCTTCTATGGGAATTAAAGTTGCCAAGCATGGAAACAAGGCAGTTTCATCTAAATGTGGATCTGGAGATGTATTAGAAAAATTGAATATAAATATTAATTTAGACGCTAAAGCAGTTGAGAATAGTATAAATAAAGTTAATTTTGGTTTCATGTTTGCGCCAAATTTTCATTCAGCAATGAAATATGTTGGACCTACAAGAAAAAAAATTGGCAAAAGAACTATTTTTAATATGATTGGACCTCTAAGCAGTCCTGCTTTGGTCAAAAAACAAGTTGTTGGAGTGTTCGATAAGAAACTTTTAAATATTTTTGCAAATGCTTTGAAAAATTTAGAAATTACAAATGCTTGGATTGTTAATAGCGAAGATGGTTTAGATGAAATTTCACCATATGCAACTACTAATGTTTGTCAGTTAAAAAATGGAGAAATATCAAATATTTCAATTAATCCAACTGAATTAAAAATAAATACTAAAGGCTTTGATACAATTTTAGGTCAGGATGCAGATTATAATTCACAAAAAATTATTGAAATTTTCAAAGGTGAAGATAATGATTTTTCTATTGCTGTTTGTTTAAATGCAGCTGCTGGGCTAATAGTTTCAGAAAATAAAAGTGATTTTAAAGATGCTTATCAACAAACCAGAGATCATATTTTGTCAGGAAAAACTTTTGATCATTTAAAAAAAATACAAAATGTCTAAGGATATATTAAAAAAAATAATTGATACTAGAATTAAAAGAATTGAATATATGAAAATGACCCGGCCTATTGAAGATTTATATCAGGCTCTAGAAGATTACGAACATATGTATAATCTCAAATTTTATGATTTTAAAAAAAATATTCAAAACAATTTAGATAAAAATAAAATCTCTATTATTGGAGAAATTAAAGAAGCAAGCCCATCAGCTGGTAATATTATTAAAGATTTCTTCCCACAACATATTGCGAAAATATATAAAAATAAAAAAATTACATGTTTGTCTGTTTTGTGTGAAGAAGATTTTTTTTTAGGTGATATGTTTCATATGTTTTTATGTAAAGCAGAAGTTGATCTTCCAGTTTTATGTAAAGATTTTTTTATTGATAAATACCAAGTCCTATGGGCACGCAGTAGAGGTGCTGATGCAATATTAATTATTTTAGCAGCAGTTACTGATAATTTGGCTGATGAATTGTATCAAGAGGCAATAAAACACAACATGTCTATTATTGTAGAAGTGCACACAGTTGAGGAGGCTAAGCGTGCTTTGCGATTTAAAGATGCTTTAATTGGTATAAATAATAGAAATTTAAAAACTCTTAAAACTGATTTAAATACTACTTTTGAAATTAATGATGTTTTAATAAATCACAAAGGTCCATTAGTTTCTGAAAGTGGATTTAAAAATAAAGATGAT
Organism: uncultured Pelagibacteraceae bacterium; assembly: GCA_902584915.1. GTDB lineage: Bacteria > Pseudomonadota > Alphaproteobacteria > Pelagibacterales > Pelagibacteraceae > Pelagibacter. Next base: position 6,333 of record CACIBQ010000021.1, on the reverse strand, counting down.
GTTTTAAAAATTACAAAAAAAACAAATATTAAAACTTTTTTAATTGGTGAATCATTGTTAAAAAACTTGGATAGCAACTCAATATACTCTCTTCTATAGCCAAAAACCCTTTAATTATAGGCCTTTTTTTGGTTGTGTTTTTGTAAGAACTTTTATAGAACATAGATGTACTTGATTTGTTCTATGTTAACAAAAAAACAAAAAAACCTGTTACTTTTTATAAATAAAAAAATTAGAGGCACTGGTGTGTCTCCTTCTTACGAAGAAATGAAGTCTTCTTTAAATTTAAAATCTAAATCTGGTATTCACAGACTAATTAGTGCGTTAGAAGAAAGAGGTTTTATTAAAAGATTAGCACATAAGGCTCGTGCACTAGAAGTTGTAAAATTGCCAGAAACAGCTTCTGCTAATGATATTTATAATTCTTTTTCACCTAGTGTGATTAAAGGTGGTTTAAGCGACACAAATAAAACAAATAAAAATGAGATATCCGTTTTAGGTAGTATTGCAGCAGGTACTCCTATTGAGGCTATTCAAAATGAAGTTTCAAGAATTCCTTTGCCATCAAACATAGAAAATAATGGCGAGTTTTTTGGATTAAAAGTTAAAGGAGATTCAATGATAGAGGCTGGAATTAGTGATGGCGATACAGTTATAATAAAAAAAGCTGATAGAGCAGAAAATGGAAAAATTGTAGTTGCTTTAATTGATGACCACGAAGCAATGTTAAAAAGAATTAGAATCAAAGGTAAAACTGTTGCATTAGAAAGTGCTAACAGAAATTATGAAACAAAAATCTTCGGCCCAGATAGGGTAAAAGTTCAAGGTGTATTGATATCTTTATATAGAAACTTCAACTAAAATAGTCTACAAAATATCTATGAAAAAAGTTGCAACTCGTTTTGCACCCTCTCCAACAGGTCCTTTACATATAGGCGGGGTTAGAACAGCTCTATTTAATTGGTTATATTCAAAAAATAAAAGTGGATCCTTTTATCTTCGAATTGAAGATACTGATAAAGAAAGATCAAAAGATAAATACAAAGAACAAATTATTAAATCTCTTAAATGGATTGGTGTAGAAAATGATGGAGACGAATATATTCAATCTAAAAAAATTAATGATCATATAAAAATTGCAAACGAATTACTTAAAAATGGTAGTGCATATAAATGTTACTGCTCTAGTGAAGAAATAGAGGAACAAAAAAAAAGAGCAAAGCAAAAAAAAATTCCATACATTTATGATAGAAAATGGAGAGACAAAAGTGAAGCAGAAGCTCCAAAAGATGCAAAACCTACAATAAGATTTAAAAGTAAAATAGATGGAACTACAGTATTGAAGGATTTAGTTCAAGGAGATGTTGAAATAGAAAATAATACTATTGAAGATTTTATTATTTTAAGAAATGATGGAACGCCAACATACAATTTATCTGCATCTGTTGATGACCATCAAATGAATATTACGCATATAATTAGAGGTGATGACCATAAAATTAATACATTTAAACAAATGCAAATTTATTTGGCAATGAAATGGGACTTACCATCTTTTGCTCATATACCCTTAATACACACAACAGAAGGCAAAAAGCTATCAAAAAGAGATAAAGCATCAACATTAGACGATTATTCTACAATAGGAATTATGCCTGAAGCTTTGAGAAATTACCTTTTAAGACTAGGCTGGTCTTACAAAGATAAGGAAATTTTTACTAAAGAAGAGAGTATAAAATACTTTAATTTAGATGGTATTGGCAAATCTCCTTCTAAACTAGACATGGGTAGGATTTTATCCATAAACGAACACTATATTAAAAATATGGACGAAAATGATCTTTACGATCAACTAAGTAAATATTGTGAAAATTACAAAGATAAAATGCCTAGTGAAAAATCAGAAAAAATTAAGAAATCATTAAGTTTCTTAAAAAATAAAGCTAAAACATTAGAAGATATTTACAGTAACTCAAAATATATACTTAATGATGTAGTTAATTTTAATCAGGAAGATTTAAAATTAATAGATGATAATGCTAAAAAAATTATTTCTGAATTTTCAGATAGTATTTCAAAATTAGATAAATTTGAAAGAGAAAAACTAGAGCCAATAGTTAATAATTTGATTAGATCTAATAACACAAATTTTAAAGGTGTTGGTCAGCCATTAAGAATTATTTTAACAGGATCTAAATTTGGACCAGGTATATATGATATAATTATTTCTCTTGGAAAAGATGAAGTTCAAAAAAGATTAGGTGCTAAGATATCTTGAAATAATAGCAGATGCTTCCTCAGCTGAAGAAGTTTTAGATCTAATATTATTTAAAGTATTGCTAATATGGTTTATTTGTTCATTCATAAGTTCGGGATTTTTTAACAAATAAACAACAGATCTAAAAATTTCTTTAGCATTACATTCATTTTGGATAAGCTCAGGAATAATTTCTTTTTGGTTTATTATATTAATTATATTTGCATATTTAGTTTTGACCAAAAATTTAACAATCATATAATTTAAAAAATTCATTTTATAGATTATTATTGATGGAATTTTTAAATTACAGATCTCTAATGATACTGTGCCAGATTTAGCTACAGCAAATTTTGAATGAGATAATATTAGATATTTTATATTTTCATCAGATATTACTTCAACATTTTTAAAATTCGAATTTATTACTTTTTCTTTTATTATGTTTTTATTTTGATCTGTAGAATGAAATACGAAATGATATTCATCATATTTGTCATTCATTAATTTTATAAAATCTATCAATATAGGCAGAAGAATTTTAATTTCGGATGACCGACTTCCAGCAAATAAAGATATTAATTTTTTATCTGTATTAATTAAATTAGATAAATCTGTTTTAGCATTTTCTTTATTTTCAAGCAATGGATGTCCTACAAAAGTGTTATTTATATTTTCTTTATCAAAATATTTTTTTTCAAAATTAAAAAGTAAGAGAACATGATCTAAGAATTTTTTAAATTTTTTAACTCTACTCTCTCTCCAAACCCATACTTGTGGAGCAACATAATGTATAGTTTTAATATTAGGATTGATTTTCTTTACTTTTTCGGCAACTCTTAAGGTAAAGTCTGGACTATCTACACTAAATAAAATTTCAGGATTATATTCAATTATTTTATTAACAGTTTCATCAATTTTTTTTTTAATTTTAAATAAATTAAATATTACACTAGTAAAACCGATATAAGTAATTTCTTTAATATCGTAAATTGATTTAATCCCTAAATTACTTAGATGTATTCCTCCGACACTTAAATAGTCAATATCAGAGTGATTTTCTTTTAATTTAGAAATAACTGTTGAGGCTAATTTATCTCCAGAAGGTTCACATGTTAAAATAAATATTTTTTTCATTTTACTGTAACAAACATTTTATTTTTATTGGCATAATTAATACATGCTTTTTTTTCTAAAAAAATATTTTGCTTATTTTTAAGCACAATTCCTTTAATTCCAGCGCTCTTACATTGTTGTAGAGTTTTTAAACCAACTGTTGGTAAATCTATCCTTAAGTCTTGTTTCTTTTTTGGGAATTTTACCAATACACCGCTATAATTTTTTTTTTTGGATTTACATTTTCTAAGCATTTGCTCAGTTCCACCTTTGCTTTCAATTGCAATTACTTTTTTATTTCTAACAACAGTTCCTTGACTAAAATTATATTTTCCTAAAGCTGATAATGTTTTAATTGCCTTTAGAATATCCTTCATATCTTTATTATTAGGTCTTGTTTTAGTATAATTACCCTTTTTTAAAGTTAATTCAGGATTAAAAATTAGTGAATTTAGAGTTTTAATTTTTTGTTCTCTTAAAATGTTAATTATTTCCTTTAAGATTGCTGCATCTCCTAGTTTTGAAGCTTTAATTATTCTTGGAATATAATAAAATCCTTTCAAATCTAACTTGAGCTTTGAAAAATTAGGTTTTGATACTTTTCCTGCAAATAATACTTGTTTACACTTGTTATCTTTAAGAATACTAATTATTTTTCCAAATTGACCTATAGAGACTGAAAATGATTTTCTATCTTTTCTAAATTTCTTAGATTTTGTTAAATCAATAATTATATATTTAATTTTTTTTTTCTTTATCTTTTTTAATATTTCTATTGGGAGACTAGTCTCACCAAATATTAAGCCAATCATGCTACTCCTTTGAAAAAGGTGTACAAATAGATCTTTTTTTATCTTTATTAATGAACTCTATTACATTTTTTACTAATGGATTTTCTTTAAAAACTCCGTTTAGTTTATTTAAATTTTCGGAAAGATTTTTTGTTGCAAATATTTCTTTGTACGCTTCTGAAAGACCTAAAATATCTTTGTTTTCGAAGTTTGCCCTTCTTAACCCTATTAAGTTCAATCCTTGAAGGTAGTTTCTATTACCTACTGAAAGGCCATATGGAATAACATCATGCAAAACACCTGTCATTCCGCCAATCATTGCCATTTGTCCAATTCTCGTAAATTGCTGCACAGCAGAATTGCCACCTATCACTACGTTATCTTCAATTGTTACATGGCCTCCTAAAGGCACATTGTTAGCTATAATTACGTTATTCCCAACATTGCAATCATGAGCAACATGAGACGATATCATGAACAGACAATTATTTCCTATTTTCGTTAATCTTCCTCCACCAGAAGTTCCTGGGTTAACTGTAACATATTCTCTAAACTTGTTATTATCTCCAATTTCTAAGAAAGTTTTCTCACCATTATATTTCAAATCTTGTGGATCATTGCCTATAGATACAAAGGGATAAATTAAATTACCTTTTCCTATTTTTGTATGACCTGAAACATTCACATGTGAATGAATAATTACATTTTCGCCAATTTCTACATTTGGACCAATTACAGTATAAGGACCAATTTTAACAGTCGAATGAATTTTTGCATTTTTATCTACTATAGCTGTTTTATCTATCATTTATTTTCTCTTATAAAATTTTTTAAATCTTTTGCTGGATAACCCATAACTCTAGTATTATCTGGTATATTTTTGATTACACCACTTCCTCCACCAATTTGTACATTGTTACCTATTTTTAAATGGCCTGAGATACCTGCTTGGCCACCAATCATTACATTATTTCCCAGGGTTGAACTACCAGCAAAACCAACTTGACCGGCAATAACACAATTGTCACCTATTTTGACATTATGGGCTATATGAATTTGATTATCTAAGTATGTATTTTTTCCAATAATAGTATTTGAAAGTGATCCTCTATCAATAGTTGAACCACAACCTATTTCAGCATTATCTTCAATAATTACAACACCAACTTGTGGATATCTAAGATTAGAATTTTTATCTGGAAAAAAACCAAATCCTTTTTTTCCTATCACGCATCCATCTAAAATATAAACATTATTTTTAATTAATGAATTTCTAATAATTACGTTTGACCCTATAGAACAATTGTCTCCTATAGATACATTTTTTTCTATGATTGAGTTGTGTCCTATTAAACAATTAGATCCAATATTAACATTTTTACCAATTAAAACATTTCGACCAAACTTAACTTTATTTTTATATTGTGTTTTATTTATATCTTCCACAGTGGTATCGAAATCATCATTAACAGAGTCGGGATAAAAAATTTGAGTTATCATAGAAGTATGTAACAAAACTTTATCTGATATTATGGCTTTGCAAGTGCTAGGTAAAATTGATTTTAGATTCTCTGTGGTTAAGCAGTATGATGCTTTGGTAGTTTTAGCTAAATCATTGTATTTTTTTGTATGAAAGAAAGTAATTTCACCATATTGAGATGAACTTAGATCTTTAATATCAATAACTTTTTCCTCTGGAAAACTTTGATTTTTTAAATTAATTGACTTTAATAAGTCATTAATTTCGTATGGTCCAGTATTTTTAAAAAAAGGGTTAGACATCAATAAGTTTAATATCAAAACTTATTTTAAATGCTTATCAAGATTTATTGCTAATTATTTCCTATCAACAATTGTAGCAGACCATTGTGCATCGGCCATTTTTTTTCCTTTAACAAATGCCTCCCCCTTGTACTTCCAAACTCTGCCATGAGATCTAATAGCTTCAATATTTAACTCTAACCTACAGTCAGGTATAACCGGATTTCTAAATCTAGCCTTTTCTACACTCATCAAGAAAACTAATTTATTTTCGTACTCAGCTTTATCGATACCAGCCGCTGTTAAAGCGGCTGCGGCTTGACCAAAAGCTTCGACGATTAAAACACCTGGCATTACGGGTTCTCCAGGAAAATGACCCTGAACATAAAAACTATCTTTTTTAACATT
>CACIBQ010000020.1 GCA_902584915.1 uncultured Pelagibacteraceae bacterium | reverse complement strand
TTTTAATTTGTGGGTAAAATAAAGGTATAGCGCCTTCTTCTTGATAATTTATCTTGTAGTTTTTGATTCTAAGAGTTTCTTTAATATATTTTTCTAATTGAAAGTCATAATCTTTTAATGTTTTATCATCCATTTTAGATAGCCAAGTTGTTTCAATTAAAGCTCTGTTTTTTGCAAAAGGCAAAGTGTAAAAAAAGTGTACATTATCTCTTTGATCACAGTCAAAATCCATTAAGTTAAAAATTTCATCATCAAAACTATCTTTAATTGTTTCAATTTCTATACCTTTAAAATGTTGCCAAATATTTGATAGGTCATTATTTTTTGATGGAATACTATTAAATACGAATGAATTTTCTAAATTTAACTCCTCTGAATCTTTAAAAAATTGAATATTTTTATTTTTAGTCAATTGATCTAAGACTTTTTTATAAAATAAACCACTATCAATTGTTTGGTAAGGATACTCTCTACTAACAATCTCATGAGATCCTAAGTTAGAATTAATAGAAAAATTATGCCAACTTTTGATAACACAGTCCTCAAAATTATGATCAGAAACTTTCCAAAAAGACCAAGTTTTATCCCTTTTATATTCATCTCGAATTTCAACTATAGCTAAAGTTTTATGATCTAATTTTTTATTCATTTCAAGTTCAAAAGCTAAAGATAGCCCTGCACAGCCGGCACCTAAAATGATATAATCAAAGTCTTTCATCAAGATTTATTTCCTCATTTATAATTTCATACTCTTTTATTCTTTGATGGACTTCTATATTTACAAAAAAAAGTTTTAATAAATCCCATAAAGAAAGAATTGTTTGATATATTTTTCCAAAATTATTGACATAAATTTTTCCAGATTTTTCATAATTTTCAATATTTCTTTTTTGTATAATTTTTTTTCCAATTTGTCTGTAAACTCTTCTAGCGACTATTATTGTAAATCTATATTTAAATGGAATTTTTTTCATAGAACTAAACGAGCTTTCATAGAACATATCCGCAAGTATTAAAGTTGCTTTAATATTTTCAAAATCTGGCTTTATATATTGTCTATTCATTTTTTGATCTTCAATCACATCTCTAGCAATATTTGTTAGCTGCATTGCAATGCCTAAATCTATAGCACCCTTTAAAGCCCTTGTGTCATTTACACTTAATATTTTAGCCATCATTAAACCAACAGTTCCAGCCACTCTATACGAATAAACTAATAAATCTTTAACTGATCTAAAATGTACTTTTATTTTTAAATCTGAATCAATACCTTCGATTAAGTCATCTAAAATTATTCGTTTAATATTATTATTATCAGCTAGGTCAATTATTTCGCCTACAATTTCTTCATATTCATTTTCACCAAGATATTTTGATTTTTTATTATCTAGTTCATAAGTATTTTTATAAATATTATTAATTTCATTAAATTTTTTTTTTCTAATTTCTAAATCTGCTTTTTCATCAACTATGTCATCTAACACTCTACAAAATGCATAAAGCTTAGTACAATCATTGTAAATATTTTTTGGTAAAAAAAATCCAGCCCAATTAAATGATTTAGCAAAAGTAGCAAGATAATTTTTTTTTTTCATTAAATTATTTTATCTAATATTTTTGCTGATGATAGTACCCCAGGTACCCCAGCGCCTGGATGAGTTCCGGCCCCCACAAAATAAAGTCCATCATATATTTCTGATTTGTTATGAAATCTAAAATAAGCTGATTGAGAAAATTTTGGCTGAATTGAAAATCCCGATCCATATTTTGTATTTAAATCTTTTTCAAAGTAATTTGGGGTTAAATAAAAATCTTCAATAATATTTTCTCTTAAATCTGGCATTAAATCTTTTTCCATTTTATCAATAACTAAATTTTTCATTTTTTCTCCTTCATTTTTCCAATCAATATTAGATTGATTATTAGGCACCGGAACAAGAACGTAAAAACAATCATGGCCCTCAGGAGCCATTGATTTATCTGTCGCTGAAGGTCTATGTAAATAATAACTTATATCGTTATTTAATATTTTATTATCGAATATATCATTTAGATGTTCCTTGTATTTGATTCCAAATTTAATTGTGTGATGCTCAATATCACTATAAATTTTTTTAGTTCCAAAGTAATAAACAAATAATCCCATAGAATATTCCATTCTATTTTTTTTCCATTTAAATAAAAAAGAATTATTTTTACTTTCGTTTAATAAATTTTCATAAACAGCTGGTGGGTCAGCATTACTCACTACATAATTTGCATTTATTTTTTGTTCATCGTCTAGTTGTACGCCTGTTATTTTTTTATTATCTGAAATAATTTTTTTTACTTCATGACCTTTAATTATTTTAACTCCGACTTCATTCATCAGCCTCTCTAGTCCTTTTATTATATTTCCTGTCCCTCCCATAGAATAATGAATTCCCCATTTTTTTTCTAAATATAAAATTAATCCATATATTGAAGTTGTAGTAAAAGGATTTCCACCAACCAACAAAGGATGCATACTTAACATCCTTCTCAATTTTTCATTTTTAACATAATAAGAAACTAAAGAATAAACTGATTTATAACTTTTTAATTTTAATAAAGAGGGCAATTGTTGCATCATTACTAATGGTTTATCGAAAGGAACATCTGCAAGTTCAGAAAAACCTTTATCAAAAATTTTTTTTGTGAAGTTTACTAATTTTGTATATCCCTCAATATCATTTTCACTAATTTTTCCAATTTGAGTTTTCATATTAATTTCATCACCAGAGTAATTAAATTTAGACCCATCATCAAAAACAAATTGATACCAAATATTAAGTGGCAATAGATCTATGTAATCTTTGGGATTTTTTTTAAATAATTCAAACAATTCATTGATTAAATATGGGGCAGTTATTACTGTTGGTCCTCCATCAAAAGTAAAACCATTTCTTCGAAATACTCTTGCTCTTCCTCCAAGATCGTTATGTTTTTCAACTAACGTTACTTCATAACCTTTTGCTTTAAGGCGAAGTGCAGCTGCAATTCCTCCAAAACCAGCACCTATTACTATTGAATTCATAATATTTAAATTTAACTTATATTAGTTAAATTTTAAGAATTTATTTTTTTTAATTCAGCTTTAGTTTCTTCTAAATTTTTGTCAAAAAGATTGTCGAGTTTTGATTTATCGACCGATGTAGAGATGATTTTTTTTACTGATTCAACTGCTATTTTTACAGATGTATTTTTTATTTCTTTGATAGCATTTTCTTTCATTTGATTAATTTTCTGTTGTGCAGTATTTTTTTTGATTTCAGAGGAATTATGAAATTTTTCATTCATTTCCAAAACAAGCTTTTCACTATCATCTTTAGCCTGTTTTAATATTTTGTTTACTTCTTTATCAGCAGAGTCCAGTTTTTTTTGGGCCTCATTTAACATATTTTTAGTTTCTGATCTTAATTTTTCACTTTCATCAATTTCTTTTTTTATATCACTTATCATGTTGCCTAATAGGTCGTTTATTTTTTTAGGTATTTTAAAATAAACTAAAGCTCCAAAAAAAATAACAAATGATACTGCTACCCAGAATGTTGCGTCAAAACTCATAAAGTTTTATTTTTAGATGAAATATCACTGACAATCGCAGTAATACTACTATTATTAGCATTAACACCAATTAATTGATTAATTATATCAGCCGAAGTTTCAATTGCTATTTTATTAATTTTTTCAGGTGATTTATTTTTCAGCTCATTGATCTCTGATTCTACAATTTTAACTTCTTTATCTATCTCTTCTTCAAGTTTTTGTTTTTTACTATTAATATCATCTAATAGTTTTTTTCTTGATTCATTAAATAGATTTTTTGCTTCAATTTTTGATTTTAAAATAATATTATCAAACTCTTTTAATTTAGCTTCACTTTGGTTTCTTTGCTTTTCAGCAATTTCTAAATTTTCTAATACTTGTGATTTTCTTGTTTCAAGATTATCACTTATTTTTGGCAAAACTATTTTAGATAAAATTAAATATAATACCCCAAAAGTTATGACCAACCAGAATATTTGAGAAAACCAAAACTCAGGATCAAGCTGAGGCATACCCCCACTTTCAGCTGCATATGTAAAGCTTATAGAAAATAAATATACAGCTATTATTTTTAATATTATTTTTTTAAACATTAATTAAAATGCAAATAAAATAATTAATGCAACAACTAGTCCAAATAGTCCCGTTGCTTCCGCTAATGCGAAACCTAACAATAAGTTTGGAAATTGTTTTTGAGCTGCTGAAGGATTTCTCATCGCTCCAGAAAGGTAATTACCAAATATAATTCCTATTCCAACTCCTGCACCTGCTAGAGCAATAGCTGCTAAACCTGCTCCAATCATTTTTGCTGCTTCTAGTTCCATTATATCCTCCTTTGTTAATACTAATGGTGTAAATTTAATGCATCATTTAAATATATGCACGTTAATATTGCAAATACATATGCTTGTAGAAATGCTACTAGGATTTCTAAGCCAGTAAGTGCAACTGAAAAACCAAGTGGAAGCCATCCTCCCACTATTCCAAGACTTACTACAAAGCCTCCGAATACTTTCATCATTGTATGCCCTGCCATCATATTGGCAAATAATCTAACCGAAAGACTAATCGGTCTGCTTAAATATGAAATAATTTCAATGACCACTATTAATGGTAATAAAACCATAGGTACGCCACTTGGCACAAATAGCTTTAAATATCCTAACCCATGTTTAATAAAACCAATTATTGTCACTCCAATAAAAATAAATGCTGCCAAAACAAAAGTTACAATTATGTGGCTAGTTACTGTAAAAGTGTATGGTATCATTCCTAACATGTTGCAAAATAAAACAAACATGAATAGTGAAAATATAAATGAAAAGTATGGTTTAGCTTTTGTACCTGCAGTATCGCTAATCATTTTGGATATAAATGAATAGCTTAACTCACCTAGTAACTGCAGTTTACTTGGGATTATAGAATTTTTTTTTGCTCCAAAATTAAATATCAAAAGAATAGTAATCGTACTGATTACCATGAACAGACTTGCGTTAGTAAAAGAAATATCTAATGTACCTACTTTAATTTCTGGCCCAATTCTATAGACATTGAATTGAGTCATTGGATTTGCTGCCATGTTTATCTAGTCTTTCTGCATGTTTTTTGCTGATCTGATAACATTCATAATTCCTGCTGCCACACCTATAAAAAAAAATATTATTATTAACCAGGGCTTAGTATCAAACCAATTGTCTAAAATAAACCCTATAATTGTGGCTACTAATACCGCAGATACTAACTCTGTGCTGAGCTGAAAAGCCTTACCAAAGCTAGATTTTTTGTTGTCATTATTAGATTGGTTTTTATTTTTATACTTTGATTTTGCAATTTTTAGGCGAGTTTTTAAGTCGTCAGGCATTTTAAGCAACTAGGCTTTCAGCTTTTTGTAAATCTACTGATACTAATTGGCTTATTCCTTTCTCTGGCATTGTAACACCGTAAAGTCTATCCATTTTAGACATTGTTAATGCATGGTGAGTTACAATGATGAATTTTGTTGTAGTAATTCTTGTTAGTTCATCCAATAGATTACAAAATCTAGTAACGTTTGCATCATCTAAAGGAGCATCAACTTCGTCCAATACACAAATTGGCGCTGGGTTTGTTAAAAAAACTGCAAAAATTAGAGACAAGGCAGTTAAAGCCTGCTCTCCACCAGATAACAATGTAATTGATTGAAGTCTTTTACCAGGAGGACTAACTAATAATTCTAATCCTGCATCTAGAGGATCTTCAGAATCTACAAGTTCTAGTTTTGCACTTCCTCCATTAAACAGCTTAGTATATACTTCATTAAACTTCCTACTTACTTTATCAAATGCCTCCAAAAGTCTTTCTCTTCCTTTTTTATTTAATTCGTTAATACTATCTTTGAGTTTAGTTATAGCCGTAACAATATCCTCTCTATCTTTTTCCATTTTTATAATTTCATCTTTATATTTTCCTGTTTCTTCATCTGCCCTTAAGTTAACAGATCCTAAATTATCTCTATCTCTTTTTTTTTTATCTAATAATTCCTCTTGACTTACTGTATCTGGAAACTCTTCTTCTTTTTCCAAATTTGAAAAATCTAAAAGATTCTCTTCTTTAATATTTAATTCACCTTCAACTCTTTCAATCAGATCATTTTTTCTTTTATTCAATCCAACTATAGTTGCATTTGCACTTGCTCTTTTTTCCCTAACACTTATAGAGCTTTCTTTAATTTCATTTAATTTATAACTATTTTCTTCAAGCTGTTGTTCAAAAGTATTTATTTTAATCTCATTATTTTCTTTTTCATTTTCAGAAATTCTAAGATTTTCTGAAATTTGACCTTTTTTTTCTGCATTTATATTTGGTTGTTTTTCTAAGTCTGATAATTTCTTATTAAGTTTTTCTTTTCTATCACCTAATTGGATAATCATTTTTTCGGAATTTATTAACAAATTTTTCCAACTTTCAGTTTCTGAATCTATATTGTTAATTCTCTCTTTTCTTTTTGTAGACTCTTTTTTTATATTTTGGTTTTTACTAAAATTATTGGCGTATTCATCTATTATTGTTCTACAATTATCAAGAACAGTTATAGCTTCATTATTTTTTTGAGCATTTATCAATTCTTTAATCTTGTCTATTTCTAGGTTTAACTTACTTTTTGCAGCAACTAGATCTTCACTAGACTGTTTTTCTGTATCGTAGTATTTTGAGTCAATTTCAATCAATTCATGTTTTTCTTCCTTAAGTCTTTTTTCATTAGAATTTGCATCAATTACGATACTTTTTTCCCTGTCTACATCTTCTTCAATAGTTTTTAGCGATACTTTAGTTGTTTCTATGTCAGCAGACATTCTTTTAGTATCTTCATCTAAATTTTGTAATTCTAAATTTAGTCTTTGAATTCTAGAAATAATCTCTAAATTATTATCTCTAACGGGCTGTAGCTCATCTTGCAATTTTTTGATTGAATTTTCTAAATCTAATATTTTCTCATTGAATAATGAAAATTCTTTTTCTGCGTCTGCGTTAATTTCATTTTCTAATTTTATTTCACTTTCAATTTCTCTAATTTTTAAGAAATATAATCCTGCCTCTACTTGTTTTATTTCATCAGATATTTTTTTATATTTAGTTGCTTCTTCAGCCTGTTTTTCTAAACTAGTAAGCTGTTTTTCTAATTGTCTTCTTAATTCATCAGCTCTTTTCAAATTATTTTCTGCAGCGTTTAATCTTAATTCAGCCTCATGTCTTCTTGCATGCAATCCTGAAATGCCAGCTGCCTCTTCTAATATTGCTCTTCTGTCCGCAGGTTTAGCTGTTACTAAAGATCCAATTCTTCCCTGGCTAATTATAGATGGAGAATGTGCCCCAGTTGAAAGATCTGCAAAAAACATTTGAGCATCTTTTGCTCTAACCTCTTTATCATTTACAAAAAATCGTGACCCTTTATCTCTCTCAATTTTTCTTCTTATTTCTATTTCTTCCATTTCTTTGAATTGGAAAGATCCTGACTTTTCAGGATTTGAAACATTTATATTTACCTCTGCAATATTCTTAGATGGTTTATTAGATGTTCCTGAAAAAATAACATCCTCCATACCAGATCCTCTCATACTTTTTGCTGATGTTTCTCCCATGCACCATCTTAAAGCTTCAACAATATTTGATTTACCACAACCGTTTGGACCAACTATACCGGTCAATCCTTTTTCAATTAAAAAGGTAGTTTTTTCTGAAAATGATTTAAATCCATTTAATTGGATTTTTTTAAACTCCATGAACTAACTTATAACAGTTTTTCTAAAGTTTTTTTTAAATTTTTATAGGTTAGTGATTTTTCAAACTTTTTGCCGTTTATAATTAAAGTTGGAGTAGCGCTCACGTTGTATTTTTTTACTCCTTCGATTCGATCTTCTAAAACAAAATCCTCGATATTTTTATTGTTAATACATTTGTTATAATCTATGCCAAAATTCTTAGATTTTAAGATTTTTTCAAGATTTGAATTCAAACCTTCTATAGTTTCTCCTTTTACCCATTCACTTTGATTTTTGTATAGAAAGTGAAGAATTTCTTCTCCATTACTAATTTTACAATGTGCGGCTTTTGCCGCATTGAATGCCGCAAGATCTAGTGGAAAATTTCTGTATTCTAATTTAACAAATCCTTTATCAATAAAGTTTTTTTTTAAATCTGGATAAATATCTGAATGAAATTTTGCACAATGAGAACAAGTAAGTGACTCATATAATAGGATAGTAATTTTGGAATCTTCTTTTCCTTCATAAATTCTTTTAACTTCATTTTCTGCAATTAAATTAACAGTAGAAAATGTAAGAATTAATAACGTAAATAATATTTTTTTCATTTTTTTTTATATACTTTGCTTAATTCAATTAATGAACTTTTTATTTTCTCATTTTTTATGTCATAAATTTGTTTTTTATATTTATTTTTTGTCACATCATTTGTGCTCTGGTTTTCTTTAAATTCTTTATTTTTTTCCTCAAAAGATACTAATTTAATATTTTGAACTGCATCATAACCAAAAAAAGAATTAATTTTTTGAATTATTACACTTTTGGAATACTCAAAATCAACCTCGTTGCCTCTTTTTAACATTACAGTTAAACAACTAGACCCAAGTTTATTTTCATTTTTAAAAGATTTTGGAAAACTTATATCAAACAATTCATTACCAACAAAATATCTCCAATTATCCAATATTTCAGAATATATTTGACCTTTTTTATTTATCAGTTTTTTTACTTTAGAAGGCAAAATGTCTTTAAATGATCTAAGACCTTGTATAAATTTTCTGTTATTCTTATTATAATTTTTTGGATTCATATGCAAAAATCAAACATACCAAATAAAATTTTAAAATGGTACGATAATAATAAGCGAAAACTTCCTTGGAGAAAAAAAACATCAACTAAAAATAGAGAATACTTCACTTTAGTCAGTGAATTTATGCTTCAACAAACACAAGTAAAAACTGTAATTCCTTATTTTGAAAGTTTCATAAAAAAATTTCCTAATATAAAATCATTAGCTGAAGCAAATGAACAAAAAATTATAAAAAATTGGGAAGGGCTTGGATATTATTCAAGAGCAAGAAACTTAAAAAAAACAGCTATCAAATTATTGAAAGAATTTAATGGTAGATTGCCAAAAGATTTAGAAAAACTTAAATCACTTCCAGGAATTGGAGAATATACTTCAAGATCAATTTTAGCTATTGCACACAATAAACCATATATTCCTATGGATGGTAATGTTGAGAGAATACTTAAAAGAGTTTTTTTACTTAAAAAAGAAAATGAAATTTCAAAAGAAAACTTAATTAAAAAAAAGTCTTTTTTTGCTACTTCCAAAAGATCAAACGATTACGCGCAGGCGATAATGGAAATTGGTGCATTGGTTTGCAAACCTATATTACCATCATGCATTCTTTGTCC
Organism: uncultured Pelagibacteraceae bacterium; assembly: GCA_902584915.1. Classification (GTDB taxonomy): domain Bacteria; phylum Pseudomonadota; class Alphaproteobacteria; order Pelagibacterales; family Pelagibacteraceae; genus Pelagibacter. Next base: position 3,919 of record CACIBQ010000020.1, on the reverse strand, counting down.
ATTAACTCAAAACTGCAAAGCTTATAAAAAAAAAGATTTTTTAATAAAAACTAAAAATAAATTTAATAAAACAAAATACTTTGTCGCAAATGTTTATGAGCATAAAAATAAATACTTATTGATTAAAAATAAAAAATTTAATTTTTTAAAAAATTTGGTCATTTTTCCAATGACTGAAATAAATAAAGAGAAGTTCAAACAATCAGCTAGAAAAAAAATAAATGTAAAAATGTCAAATATGAATATGAAAATTATTATTAACAAAAATAATAAAATAAAAAAAGCTAAGGGCAGCTTCTTTTTAGATGAGTCCAATGTTAATAAATACATGTTGCCATCATTTACAAAAAAAATATTTAATTCACTGTCTCATTTTTAATGAAAAAAATTGCAATCATTGGAGCTGGAATTTCAGGTTTGTTTTTCGCAAATCTTTTAGAAAAAGACAAATCTTTCGCTTATAAAATTTTTGAAAAAAAAAATTCATTAGATCTTAATAATGGGTATGGAATACAACTTTCTGTAAACAGTATTAATTTTCTAAACAAAGTTGGCTTTCACAAAATCAATTCAAGTGATGTTTATTTTCCAAAAAAAGTAAATTTTTTTGATGCAAAAAAATCAAAAAAAATTTGCGATGTCGACTTATCTCAATTTAATAATCAAAGTAATAGATATACGACATTAAAAAGATCAAAACTTATTAAATTTCTATTAGAAAATATTCCTAAAGAAAAATTAATTTTTAATTCGGATCTTATTGATATTAAAGATCAGGATAAATTATCATTATTATTTAGAGATAAAGAAAATGAAGAATTTGACTATTTAGTGGCTGCTGACGGAGTTTATTCAAGAACTAAACAAATTTTATTTAAAAAAGAAGGTCTACCAAAATATTTTAACTCAATTGCAATTAGAGGAAATATTCATAACTTTGAAAACTTAGATATTTCAATATATTTAGGGGAAAATTTTCACTTTGTAATTTATCCTATCAATCAAAACAAAGAGTTTAACTTTATATCAATAGTAAGAAAAGAATTAATCGAAAATGAAATTTCAAGTAAAAATTTATTTAATGATAATACTTTTATTAATAATTTATTAAATCAAATTTCTAATAAGTCTAATATAAATTTAACTGAAAGAGTTAAAGAAATTAAATGTTTTCCAATTTTTGTAAGCAAAAAAATTCAAATACCTAATTCGAAAAATATTTTTTTAACTGGTGATGCATTTTATTCATTTTCACCTTCATTTGCACAAGGTGCGTCCCAATCAATCGAGGCTGCAAATGAATTGTTTAATGATTTAAAGAATAACTCTTCAAAGTATAACGAAGCAAGGATTTTCAAGACTAAGCAAATAAATAATAGGTCTTTAATTAATCATTTTGCTTTTCATCTATCAAGTCCATTAAATATTTTTTTTAGAAATATTTTGTTAAAATATCTTACAAAAAATAAAAGTTTTCTAGAAAAATATTTAGGTAAAATTTATAACAGCTAATTTTCTGGTCTAAGACGCTGTCTAAGCTCATCAATCGGTTTTAAACTATTACCTGCTTGATAGTGCCAATACGTCCAGCCATTACAGCTTTCTGCTCCTAATATTTGAGCTGCTACTTTATGAATTGATCCTTCATTTTCTTTGTGTTTGATGCTCCCATCAACCATAACTTTTGCAAAAATTTTCTTTTTCTGATCATAGATTTCTGTACCCGGCTTGATTACTCCTAATTCAATTAATGATCCAAAAGGAATTCTGGGTTTAGATTTATTATTTTGAATTGTATCTAAATATTCATCCTTAATTATATTTGAATTTTTTATTCTTTTACTAGCAGCATCAAAATATTTTTTCTCTTTTTCAATTCCAAAATAAGATCTACCTAATTTTTTTGAAACTACAGCTGTTGTGCCTGATCCTAAAAAAGGATCTAAAATAAAGTCATTTTTATTTGAAGATGCTAATACAACTCTATGTAGTAGAGCTTCAGGTTTTTGAGTAGAATGGACTTTTGTTCCATTATTTTTTAATCTTTCTTTACCGTTGCATATCGGCAAATTCCAAGTTGATCTCATTTGTAGATCATCATTAAAAGATTTCATTGATTGGTAATTAAAAGTATATTTTGATTTTTTACTTTTCGATGCCCAAATTAATGTTTCGTGAGCATTTGTAAATCTAGTACCTCTAAAGTTTGGCATAGGATTATTTTTATTCCAAATTACATCATTTAATATCCAAAAACCTAAATCTTGAATAATTTTTCCAACTCTAAAAATATTATGATAACTTCCGATTACCCAAATAGATCCATCTCGTTTTAGTAACCTTTTGCATTCAGTTAGCCATTCATATGTAAATTTGTCATAAGATTTAAAACTTTTAAATTGATCCCATTTATCATCAACGCCATTAACTTTTGACCTATCTGGTCTGATCAAGCTATTTTGTAATTGTAAATTATATGGTGGATCTGCAAATATTAGATCAAATGTTTCATCGGGAATTTTTCTTAATTCTTTTAAACTATCCCCGTTAACTATTTTGTTATATAATTTTTGTGCATTCATTTTTTAAAAAACAATTAGACTCCAGCACAGATTCCACGTCAACCAGAGATTGAAAAAAATGGACTCGTCTTGTTATAGATTTTAATTGGGACTCAATATATTGTGTATAGGATTGAAAGTTCTTCGATGATGTTTGGTTATTCCAAATTTCTTAATTGCTTTTAAATGTTCTTTAGTTCCATAGCCTAAGTTTTTATCCCAAGCATATTTTGTAAATTTTTTTGACATTTTTGTAATATGTTTATCTCTAGCAACTTTAGCAATAATAGATGCAGCTGAAATTTCAGGTATTTTTTGATCACCTTTAATTATAGATTTTAGTTTATAGCCAGTCATATCTGGTAATTTATTTCCATCTATCAGAGTTATTGAGGGTTTTAGTTTGAGTTTCTTTATAGACCTTTTCATAGCCAATAAACTCGCATTTAAAATATTTAATTTTTCAATTTCTTTCAAAGAAGCTGAACCTATAGCCCAGAAGGAATTTTTTTTAATATATTTTTCTAAACTATTTCTTTTATCTTTTGAAAGTTGTTTTGAATCTTTAATATTTTTTTTACTTATATTTTTTTTAAAAATGACTACTGCTGCAAAAACTGGGCCTATAAGACTTCCTCTACCAACTTCATCTACACCAGCAATAATTTTTTTCATTAAATGTTAATTTTCAATTCATCTATTTTTTCTCTGATCATTTTTAAATCGGACCAAGAGAATTTTTTTTGATCAGGTTGTCTTAATAAATATGCTGGATGAAACGTTAAAATTGTTAAATATGTTTTTTGATTAACAATTAACTCCTTCCATTTGCCTCTTTCTTTAGAAATTTTTAACGTTTGGCCAAATAAGGCTTCCATAGCAGTACTTCCCATTAGTATAAGAATTTTAGGATCTATAATATTTATGTGCTCTCTTAAAAAAACTGAGTACCTATTTATTTCTGATGGTTCTGGCTTTCTGTTATTTGGAGGTCTGTAGTTTACCACATTGGTAATATAAACCTTAGGTCTTTTAATTTTAATTGCTTCAAGCATTCTATTGAGAAGAATTCCGGCATCACCAACGAATGGTTTTCCCATCTCGTCTTCTTTTTGCCCTGGACCTTCGCCAATTATCATAATAGAGCTGTTAGCATCACCATCGCTAAAGACTATTTTGCTAGAACTTTTTTTTAACTCACAATCCGAAATTTCTAAAATTTTTTGTTTTAAATTTTCTAGTAAAGATTGTTTCTTTTCTGGATTTGGCTCTTCGAAAGTTCTTTTAATCGGCTTATTTTCGTAAACATAATCTATTTCAAATAAATCCGTAATGTCATCAAAATTATTGTTGTTTTG
>CACIBQ010000019.1 GCA_902584915.1 uncultured Pelagibacteraceae bacterium | reverse complement strand
TTTGAAGAAATAATGTTGATTGGATCTGGAAAAGGAATCACATCAGTTTCAAGAATAAATGAATTAAAGTGGAAGAGAAAAAAAAGTGTTTGTTATAATAAAATTAATAAAATATATAATTCTCTTACTTAAGCATGAAAGATCCAAACAATCCTTGTATATTTTGTAAAATAAGAAAAGATGAGTTAAGATTTGAAAACGAATTAGCTTATTCTTCCACAGATAGCTATCCTGTATCAAAATTTCATAGTTTAATAGTTCCAAAAAGGCATGTGAAAGATTATTTTGAGATGAATAAAGAGGAAATCCAGGCTTGTAATGAACTAATTTTAAAAACTAAAAAACAAATCTTAAAAGAAGATCCTACAGTTAAAGGTTTTAATATTGGCACAAATGTTGGAAAAGTAGCTGGTCAATCAATTATGCACTGCCATTTCCACCTGATTCCAAGAAGGGAAGGTGATGTTGAAAACCCTCAAGGAGGGGTTAGATCAGTCATTCCTTTAAAACAACATTATACAAGAAAATCATAAACTAAATTCTAATAGATGTTGATAATTATTCCCAATTTAGCTTATTGATTATTTAATTTAACTATACTAGATACATTAGGGAAAATGATATCAATAAATCCATTCTCAACACTAGCTGAAACCGTGTCTCCAATGGTAATGCAAATATTTGTAATAATAATGGTAGTACTTGCGATTGCTGGAACCATACTAGATATAATTCATAAAAAAAATGTTAAATATTTTTTTGAAAATGCAAAAAAAGCAAAATTATCAGCTACAAAAAAATTAAGTACTGGCGAAAGAATTTCTGTAATTTCTAAAACGATTGTAAGTGATATAGCGACTACATCTGAACTTGGCGCTGGAAAAAGAAGAGCTGCTCATTTACTTGGAATGTACGGGACAATTTTATTTTGGATTGGATCAGCAATAATGATTTTTTGTTATTCAAATCCATCCTCAGATACTCCTTCTTTTTGGCCAATCATTTGGCATGTTGGAGCTATTATGACAGTTCTTGGCGGAGGTTGGTTTTGGTTTTTTTTAAGAGTAGATGTTTATTCAGAAGCACAACCTTGGTATAGAATTATAAAAGCAGATTTATTTGTTCTTGCACTTGTTGCTTCATCGTTAACTGGTTTAATTTGGTCATACTTACAATCATTAAATTTAAATGATAGATGGGATGACAAAGTATTTTTAGTATTGTTTATTGTATCAAATCTAGTTTTATTTGGAGGAGTTTATTGGTCAAAATTTGCACACATGTTTTATAAACCTGGTGCAGCAATACAAAAAAATTTAGCTGAAGCGGACGGCTCTAGAGACAATTTGCCACCTGAAGCAGATGCCCCAAAACAGTTTGGATTAGGTATAACAAGAGAAGATCCAAAACATTATTAAAATGAGATTGAAAGGAAAAAAATAATTTATGTCCACATTTGTATATATGACACGTTGTGATGGTTGCGGACATTGTGTTGACATATGTCCATCTGACATCATGCACATCGATGAAACTATTAGACGTGCTAAAAATATAGAACCTAACTTTTGTTGGGAATGTTACTCATGTGTTAAAGCTTGTCCAAACCATGCTATTGACGTTAGGGGCTATGCTGACTTTGCTCCAATGGGTCATAGTGTTAGAGTTAGAAGAGAAGAAGAGAAAGGAACCATTTCATGGAAAATAAAATTTAGAAATGGAACCGTAAAAGATTTTGTTTCACCAATAACAACAAAACCATGGGGTAAATTTATTCCTAAATTAGCTGAAGGGGACAAACCAAACCAAGGAGAGATAAATTCTCAAATTCTTTATTCTGAACCTGAGGGTTTAAATACTAATAAAGAATTACCTAAAGTAGAAAAAAGTGCATTTAAGAAAGGCGTTTATTATTAATGGCTAAAAAAACTATAATTGAAGATTGTGATATTCTTGTTGTAGGCGGAGGTATGGCTGGAACAGGTGCTACTTTTGAAGCTAGACACTGGGGTAGAGATTTAAAAATCGTATGTGTTGAAAAAGCTAATATAGACAGAAGCGGAGCTGTGGCTCAAGGGCTTTATGCGATCAATTGTTATATGGGAATGCAATGGGGTGAAAATCAACCCGAAGACCATGTGCGTTATGCAAGAAATGACCTTATGGGATTAGTAAGAGAAGACCTTGGTTATGATATGGCCCGTCACGTAGACTCAACTGTTCATATGTTTGACGAATGGGGTTTGCCTATGATGAAAAATAAAGAAACTGGTCGTTATCAACGTGAAGGTAAATGGCAAATAATGATTCATGGCGAAAGTTACAAACCAATTGTTGCAGAAGCTGCAAAAAAATCTGCTGATAAAATTTACAACAGGATAATGATTACTCATCTGTTAATGGACGAGAATAAAGAAAATAGAGTAGGTGGTGCAGTAGGATTTAATATGAGAACAGGTGACTATCATGTCTTTAAAGCAAAAACAGTAATAGTTGCCGCAGGTGGAGCATCTCACATATTTAAACCAAGAGCAGTTGGAGAGGGAATGGGTAGAACTTGGTATGCACCTTGGAGCAATGGTTCAGCATATGCTCTTCCAATAGCAGCTGGAGCTAAAATGACACAAATGGAAAATAGAATTGTGTTATGTAGATTTAAAGACGGTTATGGCCCAGTAGGTGCTTACTTTTTACATTTAAAAACTTACACTCAAAATGCAAACGGTGAAAATTACGAAAAGAAATGGTATGAAAAAACAAAAGAATTAGTTGGGGAATATATAGATCACCACCCAACTCCAACTTGTTTACGTAACCATGCATTTATACAAGAAACCATGGCAGGAGGTGGACCAATACATATGGTTACAAAAGAAGCTTTTCAAGATCCACATTTAGAAACTGTAGGATGGGAAAATTTCCTAGGAATGACAGTTGGACAAGCTGTTGTTTGGGCATCTCAAAATATTGATCCAAAATATACAAATCCAGAATTAACTACGTCTGAACCTTATGTTATGGGTTCTCATGCAACCTGTTCAGGAGCTTGGGTAAGCGGACCAGAAGACATCTCACCTCCAGAATATTTTTGGGGTTATAATAGAATGACAACTGTAGAAGGCTTATTTGGTGCTGGAGATACCGTTGGAGGAAGTGCCCACAAATTTTCATCCGGATCATTCACAGAAGGTAGATTAGCTGCAAAAGCTGCTGTTAAATATATTGAAGAGGAAAAAGCCAAAGATATCAAAGTAAGCGATAAACAATGTAATGAGTTTAAAGATATTATATTTAAACCATTAGAGAACTACACTGTTGGAAGGAACGAGATAACTGGAGGAACAGTTTCTCCTAGTTATATATCTCCAATACAAGGCCTTCAAAGATTGCAAAAAATAATGGACGAGTATGTTGGTGGTATAAGTTATAATTATATGACAAACGAAAACACACTAAAAAGAGGTTTAGAGCTGTTAGAATGGCTTCAAGAAGATCTTGAAAATGTTGGAGCAGAAGACTATCACCAGCTTATGAGAGCCTGGGAATTAAAACATAGAACTCTTACATCTCAGTGCGTTACAGAGCATACTCTTTTTAGAGAAGAAACTCGTTGGCCTGGATACTACTACAGAGGAGATTATATGAAATTAGATGATGAAAATTGGCATTGTTTAACACTGTCAAGAAGAGATCCAAAAACTGGAAAATTTTCTATGGAGAAAGCTCCAGTTTACCATATAGTTGATGAGAAAGAGAAAAAAGAAGCCTCTTAACAATAATGAGTCTTCTAGATAAGTCTGACGAAGAAATAATTAAAATTGCTGAGCCGATATGGGCTAACCTAGTAAAATCTTCAAATATTAAAGACTATGGAGGTTTTACTAAAGATTTTTCCTCTCAAATGCTTTATGGAGCCAATGAAGTTGAACTTGGCAAACAATGGGCAAGCAACGAGCTAATATCTTCATTGTCAGATGGATGTAAACCATTTGGATGTCTTAAAAGAGGTCAGTATGTTACAATTCTATATAAACAAACCAGCACGAAGATACCTGGAGAGTTTTTAGGTCGTCTTGTCCTAGGTGAAGAGGGTGGGCAAGTTAAAATTTTTGGAGCTACAATTTTTTAGCAAATTTTTAAAAAAAAACTTGCAAAGTTATAGAATTTTGTTATTTGCGATATGTGACGTCTTTTATTTTAAAAAATTCAAAAAAAATATCCAATTTAATACCAAAAACTTTTATATCAAATCATACAAAAGAAATTCTTTACGTTGTTTTGGGTATATATTGGTCAGTAATTTTGTTTGGCACCTTCTTCCGTATCTAACATCAAATAGTTGACAATTATTAATCTGAGGAGTACCAAGTGAATAATAAGTCTTATGGAATATTTTCTTCCGATCGCTCAAGTCGAAATAAACATTATTTATATATTTATTCTTAGTTTAGTTGTTGGTGTCCTTTCCGGCCTATTTGGTGTTGGAGGTGGATTTTTAATGACTCCATTTTTAATTTTCCTTGGTATTCCACCAGCTTATGCGGTTCCTAATGAAGCAAGTAATATTTTAGGAACATCAGTCTCAGGATCTACTACTCATTATTTAAAGGGAACTCTAGATTATAAAATGGGATTTATGATTGTTATTGGCGGAACATTTGGAACTTTATTAGGAATATTAACTTTTAGTTATTTAAAAGATATTGGGAAAATTAATGAGGTTATTTCATTGGCTTATATGTATGTGTTGGCCATACTTGGAACGTTTATGTTGATTCAGGGTGTTTCTGAGATTGATAAAGCTAGGAAGAAAATAGTTGTTAAGAAAAAATTACATGTTCATTATTGGATACATGGACTTCCATTTAGAATGAGATTTAAAAAATCTAAAGTTTATGAAAGTATTTTCACACCCATAATTATAGGAATGATAGTTGGATATATTGCAGCTATTATGGGTGTTGGTGGTGCTTTTATATTAGTTCCAGCAATGATTTATATTATTGGCATGCCTACCAAATTAATTCCCGGCACATCCTTATTTGTCACAATTTTTGTAAGTGCAATTGTAACTGTATTACACTCATTTAATTATGGAACTATTGATTTAGTTTTGGTTACTATACTTATTTTGGGTTCGATTATAGGTGTACAAGCTGGACAAAAAATTGGTGAGAAAATTGATAGTTCTGAGTTTAAAACGATATTGGCTGTATTAATTTTATGCATAGGTATAGCAATTGCTTATGACACTTTTATAAAAGATGATCAAATTATAGTAGCTACCGATAACGGTGTTCAGTCTTTGGGTTCTATAGCAAAGTTTATTTTAGAATATTCTAAAGATCTTCCAGTATTTTATGGATTAACATCAGTAGTTCTTGCAATTGTTTTAGGTGTTGGTGCAGCGGGTATAAGAAGAGTAATTTCTAACTGGAATAAAAAAAGAATAGCAAGACTACAAGCTTCAAAATAAATTAAGCACTTCTATAAAGCTTAGTCATAACAAACTCTTTATGTCCTAAAGCTTCTGCGCATGTATATCTACCATTTGCAACTCTTATAGTTGCTTTAATCAGTTCATCACCCGCTTGATCTAAATTCATTTCTCTTGAAAGAATTTTTGATACATCTACATCAATATGCTCCTTCATTTTAACTGCCGTAAGAGGATTAGCAGTTAACTTAATTACAGGTTCTATTGGATTTCCAATAATATTTCCCTGTCCTGTTGGAAATAAATGAATATTAAAACCTCCAGCTGCTTGAAGAGTTACACATTCGGCTGCAGCTGATGAAGTATCCATAAAGTATAATCCAGGTCCTTTTTGAGGTTCTTCAGCTGGTGTTAAAACATCAATATACTGCACTGATCCAATTTTTTGAAAATTACCAAAAGCTTTTTCTTCAATAGTAGTTAGGCCTCCAGCAATATTTCCTGCTGTTGGTTGGCTTTCTGAAAGGTCATCAGTAGCTTCTTTTAAAATAAAATCATTATAATCGCTCCATGTTTTCATAAATTTATCTTGAGCTTCTTTTGTTTTTCCTCTTTTTGCACACACTTGTTCAGCTCCGGTTAGTTCTGAAGTTTCACCAAAACACAAATGTACTCCTAGTGGTTCCAATTTATCCATCAAATTTCCTACTGTTGGATTTGAAGCTAGACCAGATGTAGTGTCAGACTCTCCACATTTAACTGAAATCCAAAGATCACTAACAGGGCATTCTTCTCTTTGCTTTTCTGATGCCCAGATTGAAAATTCTTGAGCTTTTTTCGAAGCTTTCATAATTGTTTCGATATCACCAGCTCCTTCAATACTAAATCCTTCCACAGGTTTTCCTGTCTTTGCTACTTCATCAACAATTCTTTTTGTCCATTTGGGTTCAATTCCGATTATAATTGCTGCTGCTACATTTGGGTTTTTTGCTGTTCCAATCATAGTTTTAAAGTGTAATTCTAAATCAGCACCAAATTGCAATCTGCCGTATGAATGTGGAAGCGCAATAGTACCTTTAATATTATTAGATACAGCTTCCGCGCAAGCGTTTGAAATATCATCTACTGGAAGAATTATTACGTGGTTTCTTGTACCAACTCTTCCATTTTCTCTTTTATAACCTAAAAAACTTTTTGGAATTTCCATTTTATATTACCATTTCTTAGTTTTAACGTTGTGAACATGAACGTGTTCACCTTTTTTTATTGCTTTAACTACTTTTCCTATATCATGGCCATATTTAATAATTGTATCTCCTTCATTTAAATCAACTAAAGCCAACTTATGACCTAATGGAACGTCATTTTTAGCTTCAACAGTTGTTGATCCATCTCCTTCCATTATCCAGCAGTTACACGTTTGATTTGGTGCGACTTTTTCAATTACAACAACACCAACATTGTCTTTTTTGTCATGTATAATAATATCTGTGCTTGCCATTTTTAGAATTCTATATAGAAAAAATACTATTTATATATTATTCATTCAATAGCAAGAAATTTTTTAAAAGGATTAACTATGACTAAAATGACAACAGAAGAAGCTTTTATAAAAGTTCTTCAATCTCATGGAATAGAGCATGCATTTGGAATTATCGGATCTGCATTTATGCCAATCTCTGATTTATTTCCTAAAGCTGGAATTACATTTTGGGATGTAGCCCATGAAACAAACGGTGGATTGATAGCAGATGGTTACACTAGGGCAACAGGAAAAATGTCAATGGTCATAGCACAGAATGGACCGGGTATTACAGGACTTGTTACTCCAATTAAAACAGCATATTGGAATCATACACCTTTACTTTTAGTAACACCACAAGCAGCAAATAAAACTATGGGACAGGGTGGTTTTCAAGAAGTAGAACAAATGAATTTATTTAAAGATATGGTTTGTTATCAGGAAGAAGTTAGAGACCCATCTAGAATGGCTGAAGTATTAAATAGAGTTATAGAAAAAGCATACAGAGGTTCAGCTCCTGCACAAATAAATGTACCTAGAGATTTTTGGACTCAAGTAATAGACATTGATCTTCCACCAATAGTAAGATTCGAAACTCAAGGTGGGGGAAAAGAAGCAATTTTAAGTGCAGCAAAATATTTATCAAATGCAAAATTTCCTGTAATTTTATCAGGAGCAGGTGTTGTCATTGGAGATGCAATTGAAGAAACAAAAAAAACTTGCAGAAAAATTAGACTCACCTGTCTGTAGTGGTTATCAGCATAACGACAGTTTTCCAGGAAGCCATCCATTAGCTGTTGGACCATTGGGTTATAATGGATCCAAAGCTGCGATGGAATTAATTTCAAAAGCTGATGTAGTCTTAGCATTAGGAACAAGATTAAATCCTTTTTCAACTTTGCCAGGATACGGAATTGATTATTGGCCAAAAAATGCAAAAATTATTCAAGTAGATATGAATCCAGACAGAATTGGTTTAACAAAAAAAGTTACAGTTGGAATATGTGGTGATGCAAAAATGGTTGCAAATCAGTTATTAGAAAAATTATCTTCAAATGCAGGTGATACAAATAGAGAAGAAAGAAAAAATACTATCCATCAAACTAAATCAGCATGGCTTCAAACTTTAACAAGTTTAGATCATGAAGATGATGATCCAGGAACAGTTTGGAATAAAGAAGCAAGAGAAAGAGATAAAGATAGAATGTCACCAAGACAAGCTTGGAGAGCAATCCAATCAGCATTACCAGAAGATGTAATTATATCTAGTGATATTGGAAATAATTGTGCAATTGGAAATGCCTACCCAACTTTTGAAAAAGGTAGAAAATATTTAGCACCAGGATTATTTGGACCTTGTGGGTACGGTTTTCCATCAATTTTAGGAGCTAAAATTGGTTGTCCAAATACTCCAGTAGTAGGTTTTGCAGGTGATGGCGCATTTGGAATAAGTATGAATGAAATGAGTTCATGTGCAAGGGAAGAATGGCCAGCTATAACTATGGTTATATTTAGAAATTATCAATGGGGTGCAGAAAAAAGAAACTCTATTCTATGGTTCGATGATAATTTCGTTGGAACAGAATTAGATCCAGAACTAAGTTATGCTAAAGTTGCAGATGCTTGTGGTTTAAAAGGTATAACAGCTAAAACAATGGAAGAAACCACCAAAGCTATTAAAGAAGGATGCGAAAATCAGAAAAAAGGTATAACAACTTTTGTAGAAGTTATTCTTAATCAAGAATTAGGTGAACCTTTCAGAAGAGATGCAATGAAGAAACCTGTCGCGGTAGCAGGTATAAATAAATCCGACATGAAACCACAAAAGTCTTTAGCATAATTAATGGCCGATCTTCCAAATAGCTGCAAAGTTGTAGTTATTGGAGGTGGAGTAGCAGGCTCATCTTGCGCTTATCATTTGGCTAAATATGGTTGGAAAGATGTTGTTTTGCTTGAAAGAGATCAACTAACATCAGGAACTACTTGGCATGCGGCTGGTCTAGTAAGCCAATTAGGTCCTTCAGCAGCAATAACAAAAATTAGAAAATATTCTTTAGAACTTTACAAAAAATTAGAAAAAGAATTAGATTTTTCAAGTGGGTTAAAATTAAATGGTGCACTTTCCATAGCTACAACAAAAGGAAGATGGCAAGAACTTAAAAGACAAGCAACAACAGCGCAATTATATGATGCAAATGTTGAAGTATTAAATATTGATCAAATAAAAAAAATATATCCAATTATTAATGAAAAAAATATTTTAGGTGGAATTTTTATGCCAGGAGATGGTCAAGCAGACCCAATTGGTGTAACAAATTTATTGGCAAAAGCAGCAAGAAAAGAAGGTGCTAAGATATTTGAAAAATCACCAGTTAAAAAAATAATAAAAAAAAATGGAAAAGTAGCAGGGGTTGTTGTTGATGGTAAAACTATTGAATGTGAATATATTGTACTTGCTACCGGTATGTGGTCTAGGCAAATAGGTGAAGATACAGGTTTTAGCATTCCGTTATATCCCGCAGAACATTTTTACGTAATCACAGAAGGTATTAATGAATTACCAAAAAATATTCCTGTTCTAAGAGATTTTGACGATAGCTTATATTTGAAGGAAGATGCTGGAAAAATGTTAATTGGTATATTTGAGGGAAAATCAATTCCAGCATTTAATAAAACTAATAGAGTGCCAGAAGATTTTTCATATGGTGAATTTCCAGAAAATTTTGAACATTTTGAACCATATTTAGAAGCAGCTTTAAAAAGAGTTCCACTTTTAGAAAAAGCTGGAATTAGAAAATTTTTTGCAGGACCTGAATCTTTTACTCCAGACACGAATACTCTTTTAGGAGAAGTGCCAGGTATTAAAAATTTATTTGCCTGTTGTGGTTTAAATAGTATTGGAATAGGAAGTGGAGGAGGAGTTGGAAAAGTTACAGCAGAATGGATAATGAATGGACATATAAATGAAGATTTATTCATTTATGATATTAAAAGATTTCAAAATTTTCACTCGGATGTAAAATTTATAAAAGAAAGAATTACAGAAACATTAGGTGATTTATATGGAATGCATTGGCCTTATAAACAACATAAAACATCAAGAAATATTAAACTAGTTCCTTATCATGATGATTTAAAGAAAGCCGGAGCTTGTTTTGGTGTTGCAGCTGGATATGAAAGACCAATGTGGTACTCAAAAAATGGAAAAGCTGAATATGATTATAGTTACAATTTTCAAAATTGGTATCCATCTGCAGAATTTGAAACAAAAAATACAGTTCAAAATGTTGGCTTATATGAATTAACTCCATTTTCTAAATTTGAATTAAAAGGAGACACGGTTTATGATGAATTACAAAAAATTTGTACTGCAAATATTAAAAATGAAATTGGAAGATGTACATATACTCAAATGCTAAATCAAGATGGAGGAATTGAAACAGATTTAACTGTAGTATGTTTATCAGATAATCATTACAGAATAATTGGAGCTGCCGCTACAAGAGAACGAGATAAATTTCATATAAAAAAACATATAGATACAAATATAGAACTAACTGATATTACCGATGATTATGTGTGTTTAGGACTGTTTGGTCCTAAATCGAGAGATTTAATGGAAGCAATTTCTAGAGATAATTTTTCAAACGATATATTAAAATTTGGAAATTCAAAAAATGTTTTAGTTGAAAATAAAGAAGTTTGGGTTCAAAGGTTATCTTATGTAGGAGAAATTGGTTATGAACTTTATATTAAATTTTCTGAAGCAAAATTAATTTTTGACAAAATTAATCAGGAGGGAAAAAAATTTAATTTATCATTATGTGGTGCTCACGCTATGGATATTTTAAGAATGGAAAGTGGATTTTTACATTGGGGACATGATATTTCTCCAGAGGAAAATCAGTTTGAAGCAGGTTTAAATTTTGCAGTGAGTTTTAAGAAAAACTATGATTTTATTGGAAAGCAAGCTTTATTAAAAATGAATAAAGATAAAATTAAAAAAAAATTTATAATGCTTAGTTTAGATAATACAAAACCAGGAGAACCTTTAGCTTTACATTTTGAGCCAATTTATATTAATGGCAAAATTTGTGGAAATACCACTTCAGCGAACTACTCATTTAATTATAATAAAAATTTACTGTTTGGCTATGTTACAACAGACTTTAAAATAGATGAGTTATCAAATGAAAAAATTCAAGTTGAAATAGAAAAAGTAAAATATAAAGCTTCTTTAATATCTAAACCTCTTAAAAATCCTAGAACAAAGTTGAAATAAACCTTTTATTAAATTCCTTTTTTTTTATAATAAATTATGAAAAAATTATATTTAATTTTATCTGTCATTATTATATCTATTTTTAATATTTCAAATGCTAGTTCTGAAACATATTATAAATATGGAACAGGAGATTTACAATTATCTGATTATACAGTAAATGGATTTATAACATATATAAGAGGTGAAAAAGGTAAATCACCTAATGATTTTTTTGTTACTACAGATGGATCATCTTATCATTATTGGTATTGCTCTTATGGCCAAGGAAATTGCATGGAAGGAAATATAAAGGAAGATACAAAAGCTTGTGAAAGACAAACAGGAAAAATCTGTAAAAAATTTGCACTTAAAAGAATTATAAAATGGAAGAATGATATTAATCCTGGAAAAGGAAAAAAATCAAAAATATATTCTAAGTGGAGCGATGCAGAGATTAGACAAAAATTAACTGAACTTGGTTTTTATAATAATTAAAATATAAAATATTTATTTTATAAAAGTATCGTTGAATTGATTTGAAACTCTTACGAAAGTTGTGCATTTGCTTAATTGTTTTAAAGAAGGTGCACCAACATAAGTACAACTGCTTCTTAAGCCTCCAAGAATATTTAAAATAGTATCTTGAATTTTTCCTCTATATTTAACTCTTACAGTTCTACCTTCGCTACTTCTGTAGTCTGAAAGTCCACCGTAATGTTTATTATTAGCTGTGTCAGAACTTGATCCATAAAATTCTATGTACTTAGATCCATTAACTTTCACTATTTTTCCACTTCCTTCATCATGTCCAGCAAACATGCCACCTAACATTACAAAATCTGCTCCGCCTCCGAATGCTTTTGCAACATCACCAGGACACGTACATCCGCCGTCTGCAATTATATGAGCACCTAAACCGTGAGCCGCATCGGCACATTCTATAACAGCACTTAACTGCGGATATCCAACACCAGTTTGAATTCTTGTAGTACAAACACTCCCAGGGCCAATACCAACTTTTACAATATCAGCTCCACTTAATATAAGTTCTTGAGTCATATCAGCAGTTACAACATTACCTGCTATAAGCGTTTTTGTAGGATATTTATCTCTTACTTTTTTAAGAAAACTACTAAAATGTTCTGAATATCCATTGGCAACATCAATACAAATAAATTTAATGAAGTTAAATTCTTTTAAAGTTTTATCTAGATTTTCGAAATCTTCTTTTTTAATTCCAATACTAAGAGCAACATTTTGATAATTTTTTTTTAAATTTTTATATTTTGATAATTTTTTAACACCATGTTGCTTTGTAAGACATGTTATCATTTTATTTGCAGATAATTTATCGGCGATGCCAAGTTCTCCAACACCATCCATATTAGCAGCCATTATTGGAATACCTGACCATTCATTTTTACTGTATTTAAATTTATAAGTACGATTTAGATCAACGTCTTTTCGGCTAGATAGAGTACTTCTTTTAGGCCTAAATAATACGTCAGAATAATCCAGTTTAAGTTCTTCTTCAATTCTCACGAGTTCGAAAACTATAATCGAATTAAATAATATTCAACTGATAAATTATAAAATATTTAAGTTATTCTAATTATAATTAAGTAAATATTATTTATTTTTAGATTCTATGTAAAATAAAGAAATTGCAAAAAAAGTTGTCCAAAGTATACCCAATAATGCTTTTGGACTGGTTTCAGCGCTCCACATATCTAATACAACAGCACCAAATATTAGACCCGAAACATATATAATAGCTGCAATTTTTGCCTTATCCATATTATTTTTGACTAGCCTTAAATAATGACTTTCCATTTTTTACTTTGTGTTCATAAGATTCATTAAAACTTTCTAGTTGCCACCCATTTAATCTAGATCTTATAGTTTTTAAGTTTTCAATTTTCCATTTTTCAGTTGTATTTGGATCTTTCCATTTAATCTTATCTTCATTGCTTCTCCCACAACCATAACAATAACCTGTTAAAGGATCAGTTCGACAAATGCTAATGCAAGGTGAAATTGTCATTTTTTTAAATTTTATACTATATTTACACTATTATTCTAATTGGACAAATAACATCAATAATATATAAAGCAAAATATTAAAACTGGGGCGATGGCGGAATTGGTAGACGCGCTGGTCTTAGGAACCAGTCGAGCAATCGGTGAAGGTTCGAGTCCTTTTCGCCCTACCATAATATTTATATGAAAGTTACAATTGAGAACAAAAAAGGCCTAAGTAAAGATATAAAAGTTATCATAGATAAAAAAACTATGGATTCATATTTAGAGAATAAATATGAAGAAATTAAAAAGAATTACACTTTAAAAGGATTTAGACCAGGAAAAGCTCCTCGAGAAGTTCTCAAAAGACAATTTGGCGAAGCTATAATGGGTGAAGTTTTGGATAAAGTTTTAAAAGATACTTCAGCCAAAGCATTAGAAGAAAACAAAATACGACCAGCTACACAGCCCAAAATAGATTTAAAAAAGTATGGTGAAGGTAAAGATTTAGAATATGTAATGTCTGTTACAGAACTTCCTCAAGTTGATACAAAACAGCTCCAAAATATAAAATTTGATGAATATAAGATTGAAATTGATAAAAAGCACACGGATGAAAGAATAAATCAAATCGCAAAATCTCAAAATAATTTTAAAGATGCGGGCGAAAATTATAAAGCCTCAAAAGGAAATCTAGTAATTTTTGATTATAAAGCTACTTCAGAAGGTAAAGATTTTAAAGGTAACGAAGGTAAAAATACGCAACTTATTTTAGGTAAAGATTTGTTTATTAAAGGTTTTGATGAACAATTAATTGGGGTTAAAAAAAATGATAGTAAAAAAGTAG
>CACIBQ010000018.1 GCA_902584915.1 uncultured Pelagibacteraceae bacterium | reverse complement strand
TTTAAACTTTTTCTCAAACCATTTTCTTTTTCATCTTTTTCGACAATTTGTTTTTTTATTTTACAACTTTCGATAATAGCTTTTTCAATAAAGTATTTTTTCAATCCTAAAATTTTTTTTAAGTTTTTGTCTAAAAATAAAAAAAATTTTTTATTTTTAATTAATGAATGTTTTAATATTTCAGCATATCCGCATATTATTTCTCTTTGAGCCAAGCTTTGTAATAAAACTGTATCAGAAATTATCAAATCTGGTTGGTAAAATGATCCAATTAAGTTTTTTCCAAACTTATTATTTATTCCTGTTTTGCCCCCAATAGAAGAGTCTACCTGGGAAAGAAGTGTAGAAGGAATATTAATAAACTTTAATCCTCTTTTATATATACTCGCGGCAAAACCTGAAACATCACCTGCTATACCGCCGCCAATGCATATTATTGCATCGTTACGAGAAAAATTATCTATAAATAATTTTTTAAGAATATAATTAATATTAATAAAGTTTTTATTTTTTTCAGATGAGTTAAAATAAAGTATGATTTTTTTTTCAGATTTTATTTTTGAATAAATTTTTTTAACAAATTTTTTTGGCACATTTTTATCAGCTATTATTAAAGATTTCTTAAATTTAATTTTTTCTTTTTTTACAATCTTACTAAATTGAGAAATTATATTATGGCCAAAATAAATTTTATATTTTTTACTTTTAGTATTAACTTTAAGAATTTTCATTTTTTAATATTTCAAGGATAATTTTTATTATTTCATTTTTATTTTTTTTCTCACAGTTTACTCTAAAGTCAGAAAGCTTATAAAATTTAACTCGCTTCTTATAGAGATCTGCAAGATCTTTATTATTTAAATTTAACGCTATTGGTCGGTTTTTATTTTTCGATATTCTATCTAAAATAGTTTTAATTTTCCAGTTTAACCAAAACGAGTGACTATTTTTTTGGATCTTTTTTCTTATGTTTTCATTAATGAAAGCTCCACCTCCTAGAGATATAACACAATTATTTTTTTCAACAAAATTTAACGATAATTTTTCCTCAACTTTTCTGAAGTAACTTTCTCCTTTATTCTCAAAAATATTAATAATTTTATTTTTTTCTAATTTTTCAATTTCAAAATCCACATCAAAAAAGTTATAGTTTAATTTTTTGGCTAGTTTAGAACCAATAGTCGTTTTACCAGCTGCCATCATACCAATTAATACTATATTTTTTTTAAACATTTATTAATATTGCAAAAACATAAATATGTCTTATTTCTAAACTAATTAAACATTTATGGAATTTCAAAGAAAAAATAATAATTCAATTATAGGCAAGCTTAGAGGGCCACTATTAAAAATAACATTTATTCTAATAATTTTAGTAGGTTTCGTGTATGTTTTAGGGTCTATTGATTTTCCAGCTCCCAACAAAAAAATTGAGAAAATTATACCTAATGAAAATTTCAAAGTTATTAAATAAAAAAAATTATATATTTTTTTTATTTCTTATTTTTTTTAATATTTCAACAGCAAACGAACCAGAAGACATATGGAACATTGATAAAAGCAAAATAGAAACTAATACAGAAAATAAAAACCAATTAGAAATTTCAAATGATACAGATGGAGATTCCATATCTATTTATGATTTAAATAATAATAAAAATAATAATAATCAAACCATTGTTTTAGAAGAAAATAATTTACAAGATAAAGTTTCTTTATTTGGAATATATGATCCAGACCAAAATAATTTAACAATAGATATGTGGAAGAAATCTGAGGGTAATGAAATAAAAAAAATACTTAATAAGATTATTCTTCAAGATTTGTCCGAGGATGCAACTGATCTACTTGAAGTTGCTTTGTTAACAAACTCTAATGCCCCAGAAACAAATATTACAAGAGATGAGTTTTATAATTTTCAAAAAAATTTTTTAATTAAAAAAAACGATTTAAATTTAATTAAACTTTTTTTAGAAAAAAATAAAAATTTTATTGGCAAAGATGATTTAATTAATTACTACGCCAACCACTATCTAGCAGAAGCAAACATAGAAAGAAGTTGTGAAATATTTGATATAGTTGATACAGTATCAGATGATTACACCTCTAAGTTAAAAATTTATTGTTTAGTAAATGCAAATCAAATCGAAAAAGCACTACTAATTTTCGATTTAAAAAAAGAAATGGGATTAATAGATACTTTTTTTGAAAAAAAGTTATTTAAAATAATTGGCTTTGAAACAGAAGCTAATAATGAAATTTCTGATAAAAATTTATTGGCATTACATTTATCACACAGAACAGTAGAAAATTTTAATTATATACCAAATGAAAATACGCCAAAAGATATTTGGAAATATCTTGCTTCTACAAACTTACTTGAAAAAATTGAAAGTATAGATTTAGAAGATATTGAAAAAATTAAGTTACTTGAAAAAGCTACTCATGAAATGAAGTATGATGAAGAAGAGTTATTTAACATATATACTAGATTTCAGTTTAGTTTTAATCAACTATTAACAGCGAAAGATAATTACAAAACTTTAGACAAATCAAGCCAAAGAGCATTAATTTACCAAAAAATGCTTTTAACGAATGAAATAAATGAAAAGATGGAATTGGCAGAATTATTAAAAAAATTATTTAAAGATGACAACATGGAAAATGCCTTTTATTTTGAATTATCTAAGATTTTAAACGAATTGGATTCTGTGGAAATAACTCCAGAATACACTTCTTTTTATGAAACAAATCTTATTAACGAAGATACGGAAATAAAAAAAATAAAATTTAATAATAAAATTATACATCAGTCTAAATTATTAAATTATTTTATAGATAAAAAAGATGTTTCTAAGATGGAAAAAGAAACAGATGATATATTAAAAAGTATTCTAAAAGACAAAAAATATATTATTACCACAAATGATGAAATATTATTAGAATCTTTAAAATATGATGGAATTAAAATATCAAAAAAATTTACAGATAGATACGACTCCAAGGTAAATATACCTCCTGATTTGCAAGTAAAAGTAAATAATAGAGACTTAGGTTTAATTTTATTAAGATTTGTCGAAATAATTGGTGAGGATCAATTAAATGATCTTGGCTCCGAAACTTTAAATTTTATATTAATTACGTTGAATCAATTAGATCTTGATAAAATAAGAAATAAAATTATTTTAAAAACTTTACCAATAAGGGTATAAATCAATTTATTTTTATGACTATAAGAGAAATATTGACTGAACCAAATAAATTATTGAGACAAGTATCTAAGACTGTAGATAAAGTTACCAAAGAAGAGCAAATCTTAATGGATGATATGTTAGAAACTATGTATAAGGCCAATGGTATAGGACTTGCAGCAATTCAAATTGGAGTACCAAAAAGAATTATAGTTATGGACATTTCTAAAAATGGTCAAGAAAATAACCCAATGTATTTTGTAAATCCTGTAATTAAAAATAAAAATAAAGAATTTTCTACCTATGAAGAGGGTTGCTTATCTGTACCAAATCAATTTGCAGAAGTTGATCGTCCAGCTACCTGTGAAATTGAGTATTTAGACTATTATGGAGAAAAAAAATTATTAAAAGCGCAGGGATTATTAGCTACATGTATTCAACATGAAATGGATCATTTAGAAGGAATATTATTTATTGACTATCTTTCAAAATTAAAAAAGTCGATGATTATAAAAAAACTTTCTAAAAGCAAAAAGAATTCAGAAACTTTAGTTATTTAATTAATGCAACGTAAAATTGCTTTTATGGGGACACCTAATTTTGCTGTTCCAATTCTAAAGTGTATGTATCAGAATGGCTATGAAGTCTCAGCTGTTTACACACAGCCACCAAAAAAATCAAATAGAGGACAAAAATTTGAAAAGTCACCTGTACATTTATTAGCAGAAACTTTAAATCTTAATGTTAGGACTCCAAATCACTTCAAGGAGAACAATTTAGAGTATGAGTATATTAAAAATTTAGATTTAGATTTAGTTATAGTAGTTGCATATGGTCAGATTATCCCAAAAAATTTTTTGTCATTAAGCAAAAATGGTTTTATAAATATACATGCATCAATACTTCCAAGATGGAGGGGCGCCGCACCAATTCAAAGATCAATAATTAACCAAGATAAAGAGACTGGCATAAGTATTATGAAAATTAATGAAAAATTAGATCAGGGAGACCTTTCTCATATTTTTAAAATAAATATTATAGAAAATGAAAATGCACAAAGTTTAAGTGATAGACTTTCCATTTTGGCTTCTGAGAATATATCAAATGTAATAGATAGTATTTTTGATAAAGAAGTTAATTTTAAACCTCAAGATCACTCAAAAGCAACATATGCAAAAAAAATAAAAAAAATAGAAGGATTAATTGATTGGAATGATAACGCTGAAAATATTATTGGAAAAATAAATGGATTATATCCTTATCCAGGAGGTTATTTTTTATTTAAAGGAGAAAGATATAAAATTTTAAAGGCAGAAAAATCATTTTCTAAAGAAAATCCTGGAAAAGTTTTAACAAATGATCTTGAAGTTAGCTGTGGAATTAATTCTATTAAAATATTAGAAATTCAAAGAGAAGGAAAAAAGTCTCAAAAAATTAATGAGTTTTTGCTTGGTTCTCAAATTAAAAAAGGAACCAGTTTGATAGATGTTTAGATTCCAAATCATAATAGAGTACGATGGTACAGGTTATGTTGGTTGGCAATCTCAAAAGAATGGAAAATCTGTACAAAAAGAAATTGAAAAAATTTTATCAAAAATATTGAAAATAAAAATAAAAGTTATTAGTGCAGGCAGAACAGATGCTGGAGTTCACTCAACAAATCAGTCAGCACATTTTGATATTAAAAATAATATATTAAACAAATATCAATTTATTTCATCAATTAATTATTTTTTAAGCAAAAAAAATATTTCAATAAAAAAAATTATAAAAAAAAATAATAAATTTCATGCAAGATTTTCTGCAAAGGAGAGAGAATATAAATATATAATTCTTAATCGTAACGCACCACCAGTACTTGATAAAAATAAAGTTTGGCACTTAAGATCTAAGCTCGATATGAATTTATTAAAAAAAGCTGCAAAAAAATTAATTGGAACACATAATTTTAATGCATTTAGATCATCAAACTGTCAAGCCAATTCACCTATTAGAACTTTAAAAAAATTAAAGATAACAAAAAAAAATGAAAAAATATTTTTTGTTTTACGCTCAAGATCTTTTCTCAAAAATCAAGTTAGATCAATCATTGGTTGTTTAAAATATGTTGGTGAAAAAAAATGGGATGTTAAACGTTTAGAAAAAGTTTTAAAATCAAAAAATAGAAAAAATTGTGCAACACCTGCACCTGCTCAAGGATTGTATCTATCTAAAGTTATTTATTAATTTCTATAGATTTTTTAATACGCCACCTAGATTCTTGTCTAACAATATATCCACAGCAATTTGATGAATTGCATCTACATGGGTAGTTTTTAAAATCTTCATCAAAACTAAAGCCATAGTCATATGATAGCTCTTCACCTTTTTTTATGTCTTTAGTAGATTCAACCCATAATTTTAAACCTTTGCCAGTTACTTCACAATTAGGATTACAGGAATGATTTATTAATCTAGCAGAATTGAAACGAAAATCTCCATCCAAATCATATCTTTTATTGATTTCAAAAAGATAAATTCTTTTTTCATTATCAAATTTAGGATTTTCTTCGCTTTCTTTTTTAGAAATTAATTTTCCTTTATATTCAATTATTTTTGTTCCTTTTTTAATATCTTTAGCTGCGATTAAACCTTTATTGTCAATATTTGATTTTTTTATTTTATATAATTTCATTAGGTCTATTTACGATAATTTTTTGAAATCTCAATTAAATTCTAAGAATGCATTGACATGCTCGTTTGCACTTTCAGCTAGAGCATTTAAATCGTATCCACCTTCAAGAATAGATACAACTTTTCCATTACAAAAATCTCTAGTAGTCTCTAAAACTCTTCTAGTTATTTCATAATAGTCTTTAGATTCCAAATTTAATTGACATAAAGGATCATCTTTATGAGCATCAAATCCTGCAGACATCAATATAAATTCAGGTCTAAACTCTTTTAGTTTTTTTAACATATGTTCGTATGCATCAAAGTATTCTCTAGAATTTGTACCCGCTGGCAGTGGAATATTCAGAGCATTATTATGATCGCCTTTTTGATCCTCTGTTCCACCTCCTGGATAATATGGATACTGATGCAAGCTTGAGAAAAAAATATTCTCATTAGATTTAAGAATATCATAAGTTCCATTTCCAAAGTGACAGTCCCAATCCAAAACAGCAACTCTTTTATATTTATATTTAGAAATTAAATACTTTGCGGCCACCGAAACATTATTGATAACACAAAAACCCATAGCTTTACTTTTTTCTGCATGATGACCTGGAGGTCGAGTCACGCAATGAGCGGCACCAAATTCTTTATTTTCAACTCCATCAATTGCAGTTATTATTGAACCTACTGCATCAAAAGTTGCATCTTTACTGCCCGGCGAAACAACTGTATCGCCATCTAAAAATACTAAACCATTTTTTGGAAAAGAGCTTTCAACTGCATCTACATAACTAGAAGAATGTGCTTGTTTTATAATTTTCTTGTCGAAATTAACTGGATTTTTCCAAATTAATTTTTTATTTTTTTTTAATGTTTCAAGTATTGAGGTAACTCTAGCTATACTCTCAGGATGTCCAGATCCAGTATTATGATTCAATGAAGATTTTGATGTAACAATAGCTGTTTTCATTTAAAAATAATTTTCTAAAATATTATAATATATTTTAGTCAATTTTTTCATATCTGAAATTGAAGTTCTTTCATTAACTTGATGAATACTGTTATTTCTTAATCCTAGCTCTAGTCTTGGAATTGATCCTAAAAATCGGCTATCACTTGTACCACCTCTACAATTCAATTTTGCAGAATTACCAGTAACTTTCTTAACAATTTTTTTAACCATATAAATTTCTTTGTTAGGCTTAGTATAAAAAGCTTCACCACTCACTCTATATTCCATTTTTATTTTACATTTTTCTTTTTTTGCAACTGTATAAATTATTTTATTAAGTTTTTTCTTCAAAGAAGATGATGTGTGTTTAGAGTTAAATCTTACATTAAATTTTGCACTAGCTGATTGAGGTACTACATTTTCAGATACATTATCAACATTCATTTTCGTAAATTCTAAATTAGATGGTGGCATGAATTCAGTACCATTATCTAAAGACGAACTTTTTAATTTTGCTATTATTTTAGCTAAGGTTGTGCATGGATTTATATAAGATCCAGCAAATGCTGAGTGACCGCTTTTTCCATATACATTTATAATTCCATTCATAGAACCACGTCTTCCAATTCTTATTTCATCCCCAACTTTTTTATTTGAAGATGGTTCTCCTACTACAGAAAAATCTATTTTTTCCTTCTTTCTTCTAAGATATTTCATAACCGCTGGACAACCATAACCTGTCGTTTCTTCATCTGCTGAAATAATAATTGAGATAGATCCATTAAATTTCTTATTTTTGATAAAATTACTGATTGCACTTATCCAGCAAGCTATACCACCCTTCATATCTTGAGACCCTCTACCATTTAAATAACCACTTCTTACAACAGCTTTAAATGGTGGCAATTTCCAATTGTTAAGATTGGCAACTACATCAGTATGTCCTAAAAAATTTATATGAGGCTTTGAATTACCAAATCTTGCATATAAATTTAAAGCTGGATTTGGTCCAGTTCCTTTTGATTTAATTATTGTACATTTAAAACCAATAGTAGTAAGTTTTTTTGATAAGAATTTCATTATACCCTTATCCTCGGTTTTAACTGTTGGAAATCTTATTAGCTCTTGAGCTAATTTTAATTCAT
This sequence comes from uncultured Pelagibacteraceae bacterium, assembly GCA_902584915.1. Lineage (GTDB taxonomy): Bacteria > Pseudomonadota > Alphaproteobacteria > Pelagibacterales > Pelagibacteraceae > Pelagibacter. The sequence continues at coordinate 8,020 of CACIBQ010000018.1, read as the reverse complement.
CATAAGTCTTCATTGATCTATTCTCTTAAAAGATCGTTAATTGAAGTTTTAGATCTAGTTTTTTCATCAACCTGTTTAATTATAACTGCACAACTTAAAGATGGAGCAGATGGCTTTTTTTTATCTGGCAGAGTTCCTGGCACAACAACAGAATAAGGTGGAATTTTTCCATAAGTTATTTCACCTGTTGATCTATTAACAATTTTAGTAGATTGACCAATATACATTCCCATACTTAACACAGAACCCTCTCCTACTATAACTCCTTCGACCACTTCAGACATAGCACCCAAAAAAACGTTATCTTCAATTATTGTTGGAAGTGCTTGAGCTGGTTCTAACACACCACCCACACCACTTCCGGCTGATATATGGCAATTCTTTCCAATTTGGCAACAACTGCCAGCTCTTGCGAAGGTATCAATCATTGTTCCTTCATCTATATAGGCACCAATGTTTACGTAGCATGGCATCAGAACTGCATTTTTTCCAACAAACGATCCTTTTCTAACTGGTGAATTAGGAACCATTCTAAATCCAGCTTTCTCATGATCATCTTTTGTCCATCCTGCTGTTTTCCCTTTAAGTAAGTGAGCTTTGTCGTACCAACTGCTATAAGGGCCATTTAAATTTTCCATAGGATACATTCTAAAACTTAACATGATAGCTTTTTTTAGATGCTGATGAGTTATCCACTCACCATTGATTTTTTCAGCTACTCTGGATTTGCCACTATCTAGATCTTCAATAACCTGATTAATCACATCCTTTATAGATTTGTCAGAATTTTGATTAATTTTATCTTTTATTTCCCAAGCATCATTTATGATTTTTTTTATATCACTCATAATTTTATTGTTCTTTTAATAACCTTATTTTTTTTAAAAATAAAGCAAGATTATCAATTCTATAATCTACTACATCTTTATATTTATCAATGTTATTTATTGGCTCATCATTGTTAAACCAAACTTTGATCATATTTTTTGCTGTTTCAGAAGTAAGATTTTTACAAATATCTTCTACATAAAGAGTTTCTTCGTCAGTTGGGATTTGAAACTTATCACACATTAATTTAAGAGATTCAGGGTTTGGTTTTGGTTTAAAGTTAAAATCTACGATATCCATGATTTTTCCTTCAAACAAATCATCTATTCCTATTCTTTTCATACAGTTTATTGCATGCTCTTTACTGCCATTAGTTGCACAAAATGCCTTTACATCGAGCTTTAATAATTCCTCTCTAAGCTCAATATCCTTATCAAGACAATCATAATTTATTGAATGAACAAATTTTAAAAACTCATGGGCATCAATTTTATCTGAATGATTTAAAATTAGTCCATTTAATGAAGTATCATATTTATAAAAATAATCTGCTTGGATTTCTCTTGCTTTAGTTTTTTCAATATCAAGTTTAAGCGCTATAAACTCCGTCATTCTGGCAGATACCTGGCCAAATAAAGTTTTTAGATATCTAGGATGATACACGCAGCCATCCATATCAAGAATTAGATATTTAACTTTTTTTAAATCCTTCATTTTCTAATCAAAGTACCTGCGCCTTTGTCAGAAAATATTTCAAATAAAATTGAATGTGGCATTCTTCCATCAACGATTACTACACCAGTTACACCATTATTCACAGCATCAAGACACGTATTAATTTTAGGTATCATACCTTCAGTTATAGTTCCATTATTAATCATTTGAAGTATTTGAGAAGATGTGATTTCTTCTATAAGTTTTTTATCTTTATCTAATACACCTTCTATATTTGTCATTAAAATCAATCTTCTCGCTTTTAAAGATTTAGCTATAGCACCTGCCGCTGTATCTCCATTTATATTATATGTTTGATTATCTTTTCCCAAGCCCAAAGGAGAGATGATAGGAACCATTTTTTTTTCTAATATATTTTTTATAATATCATTATTAATCATATTTGGTTTTCCTACAAAACCAAGTTCCTTAGCTTCAGGAATAATTTCTATAACATTATTATTTTTAGTATTTATTGGAATCGCTTCTGTGTCATTTTTTTTTAGAGCGTCTACAATATCTTTATTAAAATCTATTAGCACATCTTCAACTATATTTATAATTTTTTCATCCGTTACTCTTAAGCCTCTGATAAATTTAGATTGAATATTTGACTTTTCTAATTCCCTTTTTATTCTTGGCCCACCTCCATGAATAACTATGATTGAAAGACCTAATTTATTTAAAACACTTATATCTGCAATAAAATTGTTAAATATATTTCTATCAATAAAAACATTTCCCCCATATTTAATCACTATTAAATCATTTTTGTATTTATCAATATATTTATTTACTTCACTGATGGATGGACCATCTTTAGGTAACAAATTTTCTATTTTCATTTCTAGACTTGAGTTTTAACAGTTGTTTTTCTCATAATAACAACTTGTTGCATCATTGTGAAAATATTATTAAACGTCCAATAGATTACCAGTCCACTTGGGAAGGGAGCTAAGATTACTGTTAAGAATAAAGGAAAAAACATAAATATTTTTGCCTGAATTGGATCTGGCGGAGCAGGATTTAATTTTTGTTGTGCCCACATTGATAGGCCCATTAGGCATGGAAATGCACCGATCATTAAAAATGTTGGTGGGTCCCATGGAATTAGACCAAATAAGTTAAATATACTTGTAGGGTCTCTTTCACTTAAGTCTTTAATCCATCCAAAGAATGGCTGATGTCTCATTTCAATTGTAACAAATAACATTTTGTAAATTGCAAAGAAAAAAGGTATTTGCAGCAATATAGGAAAACATCCACTTAAAGGATTTACTTTTTCTCTACGATATAATGCCATCATTTCTTGTTGAAGCTTAACCTTATCCTCTTTATGAAGTTCTTTAAGCCTTGCCATTTCTGGTTGAAGAAGCTTCATTCTAGCCATTGATCTGAAAGATAAATTTGCAAGTGGAAAAAACGCAATTCTTATACAAATTGTTATCAAAATAATAGCTAATCCAAAATTTCCTGTAAGCTTAAAGAAATAATCTATTGCAAAGAATAGAGGTTTTACGATCCAGTAAAACCAGCCCCAGTCAATTACTAAATCAAACTTACTTATGTTTTGACTTTCTGCGTATCCATCTATAACACCAACTTCTTTTGCAGCTACTATAACTTTAAAATTATTTGATTTTGTTTCGTTTGCCCCAACAATAGTTGGTTTATTTTCTATAAAACTTGCTTTAAATTTATTTTTATAATCAAAATCAGCTCTAAATGACTTATTTTTTTCTGGTATAATACTTGCCACCCAATATTTATCGACAATTGAAACATATCCTTCATCAGCATTTTTCGAATATGATTTATCTTCAATATCATCATAATCTTCCTCAACTAATTCACCATCAAATACACCAAGTAAACCTTCGTGGAGAATATAGAAGTTAGTTACTTCTGGAGCTGTATTTCTAATTACTTGTCCATACGGGTAAAAATTATAAGTATTTTCCGAATTATTGATTATTTTCTGTTCGATATTGAACAAAAATTTATTATCTAGTTTAATTATTTTTTCAAAAGTTAAGTTACTATTATTAGTCCAGCTTAGCTTAACAGGACTATTAGGTGTAAGTTTATTATTTCCTTCAATATTCCATATTGTTTTACTGTTGGGAACTAATATTTCATTGTTATTTATGGCCCATCCAGAGTCTATGTAATAACCAGTTTCTATTTCTTTAGGATTTAATAAAGTAACTTTTTCTTTACCATTAACAGTTGTTGAATATTTTTTAAATGTAAGATCATCAATAACTGCACCGTTAAGAGAGATTGAGCCAATAATGTTTTCGTTTTCAAAAATAATTCTTGAGCTTTCATTAATAGCACTTTCTCTTGTAATTACTTTTATTTCCTCATTTTCAATTAATTTTGGAGCATCTTCATTGTTAATAAGTTCATTTCTTTCATTTTCTAATTGAGCTTTCTTTACTTGTTCTGCATCTGGTGCAAAAAATAAACTCCAAAGCACTATAATTGCAGCACTTAGTGAAACAGCAGCTAAAGTATTTTTTAAATCCATTAATTTTTACCTTTCTTTACAGGGTCATATCCATCTCCACCAAAAGGATGGCATGATAAAATTCTTTTAGTTCCTTTTAATGTACCCTTAACAATGCCGTGTTCATTAAGACAATCTATGAAATAATCAGAACAAGTTGGAAGATATCTGCAGCTAGGACCCAAGATAGGTGATAATATTAATTTGTATATTTTAATTAAATATATCAATATTGTTTTCATTATCTTACTTTTGCTAAATCTTTAAATATTGAATTTTTTATCATTTTATACTCTGCATCGTAAATATTTTTTTTTGCTATAAATAAATATGAATAGTTTAGATCCATGTTTATTTTTTTGATAGCATCATTCATTATATTTCTTAATCTTCTTTTAATTTTATTTCTTTTAACTGCATTCCCAATTTTCCTTTTCGTAACAATTGAGGCATTTAATAATTTGTTATTTTTAGAAGAAATTTTTTTAAAAAAAATTATCGAATAAGGGTTTGAAATTTTTTTTCCACTTAACAAACTTTTGAAATCTTCATTCTTTGAAAGACTTGAGATTTTACTTTTCATCAAACTGATAGTTTTTTTCTACCTTTTTTTCGCCTGTTTTTTAGAACCTTTTGTCTTTTTTTTGTAGACATTCTAGATCTAAAACCGTGTTTTCTTTTTCTTTTTACTTTACTTGGATGCCAGGTTCTTTTCATAGGTTATTAAATTATTGTTAAAATTTCGTTCTTATAGAAAATAAAACTATATAAGTACAGGGATTTTTAATAAATTATCACTATGAACAATACAAAAAATATCAAAATAGTTCTGGGTATTTCGTACATATTGATAATTTCAATTTTTTTGTGGTTTTTCTTACAAAATTTTTCAATTCAAGATTTCACAAGCTATGAACTAATTAAAGCTAACAGAGAAACTTTAGAAGGAATTAAAAATAACAATATAATTTTATCAAGTATAATATTTTTCTTAGGGACTATTATTTGGGTTCTTCTTTTGGGATTTGGTTCACCTATATTTTTAGTTGGAGGCTTTATCTTTGGTAAAGTGCTAGGCACTCTTCTTGTTGTTTTTGGATTATCAATTGGTGCAACACTTCTCTATACATTTGCAAACTTCTTTTTTAAAGACATTGTTAAAGAAAAATTTTCAAGCCGTTTTAATAACCTAACAAAACAGTTTAAAAAAAATGAGTTTATATTTTTTTTAATTTATAGATTCGTTGGAGGAATTCCTTTTTTTATTTCAAATATTTTACCAACATTATTTAATATTAAATTAAAAAATTTCTTTTTTGGATCAGTATTTGGAATGACGCCGCAACTTTTTGTTGGTGTTTCTCTAGGAGCAGGTTTAAGTAAAATTTTAGAGGAAAATAAAGAGCCACCAAGTTTTTTTGAACTAATCTTAACACCTGATATTTATTTGCCAGTTATTGGAATAATTTTTCTAATGTTAATTGGCATATATTTAAAAAAATCTTTTTTCAAATAATTGGTGCCTCGATCCAGAATTGAACTGGAAACTGATCCTTACCATGGATCTGTTATACCATTTAACTATCGAGGCTATTTATCAACAATATTGCATAAAACTAAATTTGACAAACAATTGACTTAATTTATAAGTAATTTAGGCATAGGTAATTATCATGAAAATTTACACAAAAATCATTTTAGATAAAAATAATAATGTAATTGAAGAAGAATATTTTAATTATAAAGGACGAATTTCTCATGCAGGGATACACTATGATTTTAAGAGCACTCGGGGAGCAAAGGCAATGGAAAAGCAAGCAAAAAGGGAAAAGAAACTTGCAGAGAGACGTGCAAAAAAACAAGCTAAAGCTTTAGAGAAAGGTGTTGACTTAAATAAAAAACAAGGGGATCAAACTATTCCATTAAATGAAACCATTACACTTGCGCACCTAACAGATCCAGAAAACAATAAAAAATAATTATTCCATGGTAAAAAAAAAGAAGCCCTCAAAGCTTGATCTTGAGAATGCTTTAAGAAAGAATTTAAAAAAAAGAAAAGTTTTACAAAAAAAAATTACAAAAAAAAATGATACTAAGTGACAAACAAATAAAAAAATTTGCAGAAGACGAAGGAATGATAGATCCTTTTGTTAGCAAAAGTGTATCAAAAGGAATTAGTCATGGTCTTAATTCTTTTGGTTATGATCTTAGATGTGGATCGGAATTTAAAATATTTACTAATATAAAAGGAGCAACGGCGGATCCAAAAAATTTCAGTGAAGATAACTTTATTACTGTAAAAGGTGAGGATTCTATTTTAATTCCTCCAAATTCTTTTGCGCTAGCTAGCAGTTTAGAATACTTCAAAATGCCACGCACTGTGACCGGACTTGTTACTGCAAAATCAACCTATGCAAGATGTGGTTTAGGAACTCCACCCACAGTTCTTGAGGCTGGGTGGCACGGAAATTTAGTTTTGGAATTTTCAAATCACACAAGCAATTCAATAAGACTATATGCAAATAGTGGAGCAGCTCAAATTTTATTTTTCCAAGGAGAACAGCCAGAAATCTCTTATGCAGATAGGGATGGAAAGTATCAAGGTCAAACAGGCATTACTTTAGCAAAATCAAAATAAAATAATGAAGAAATTTATTATAAAAGGCCCTAATAAAGCTATTAAGGGCGAAGTAGATATTAGTGGAGCTAAAAATTCCTGCCTTCCTTTAATGGCAGCATCTATTTTATTTAAAAATAAAGTAATTTTAAAAAATGTTCCATTTGTAAAAGATGTACATACTATGAAAGATCTTTTAATTGCTTTGGGATCAAAAGTAGATTTTTCAGAGTCGAAAAAAACGATGATAATAACAAATAACAAAAATCACAAATTGCTAGTCAGCCACGACAGAGTCTCCACCATGCGGTCTGGAATTTTAACAATGGGCCCTTTGTTAGCAAGATATCCTAACAAAAAAATTAAAGTTGCTCTAGGAGGTGGTTGTGCACTTGGGATAAGGGATACAAACTGGCATCTTGCAGGTTTCAGAAGTTTAGGTGCAATAAATAACTTAAATAAAGGTTATGTAAACCTTTCAGCAAAGAAGGGCTTAATTGGAAGCAAATATAAATTTCCAAAAGTAACAGTAACGGGAACATCAAATTTGATTATGGCATCCATCCTTGCAAAAGGATCTCATTTTATAAAAAATATTTCGATTGAACCCGAGGTAATAGATTTAATTAATTTTTTAAATAATTCAGGAGCAGACATAAAATTTTTAGGAAAAAGATCAATTAAAATAACAGGCATAAAAGAATTGATTGATGGAAAACATACAATTATTGGAGATAGAATTGAAGCTTTTAGTTATTTATGTGTTGGAGCAATAACTAATAGAAAAATTAAAGTAAAAAATATTAGTCCAAAATATTTAAGAACTGAAATAGGAATTTTAAAAAAAGTTGGATATAAAATTCAGGTTTATGATAACGCAATAATTCTATCTCAAGGAAAAAAGTTAAATCCAATTAAAATAAATACAGGACCTTGGCCAGCATTAGCTACAGATAATATGCCTCTCATATTAGCTGTATTAACCAAAGTACCTGGTAAAAGTCATATCAATGAAACGATATTTTCTAATAGATTTATGGCAGCTCCCGAATTGAATAGAATGGGTGCCTCAATAAAAATTAAAAAAAACAAAGCAATTATCATTGGTCAAAAAGAACTTAACGCTGCAGATTGTATTTCTTCAGATCTTAGAACAACTTTTTCAATTATTCTTGGCGCGATAGCCGCAAAAGGTGTTAGCAAAATTGAAAGAGTATACCATGGTTTACGAGGTTATTATAACCTTGAAAAAAAACTTAAAAAAATAGGAATAAAAATTACCTCAACAAACTAAATGGCAGATAAATTTTTAAAAAAAATAATTGCCCAGAACCAAGAAGATCTTAGGG
>CACIBQ010000017.1 GCA_902584915.1 uncultured Pelagibacteraceae bacterium | reverse complement strand
GTAAAAATTCCATTAAGAGACGGCAGAACAATTCATCATGACGTATATAGCAAAGATGGAGCCGGTAAAGTCATTCTTAGATCTGCTCCAAAAGGAACCGGGATTATAGCAGGTGGACCAATAAGAGCAATTTGTGAAGTTTTAGGCGTAAAGGATATTGTTGCAAAATCATTAGGAACAGGAAATCCTCATAACGTAATTAGAGCTTGTTTAAAAGCTTTGAAACTACAACATTCTCCAAAAACAATTTCTTTTTCAAGAAACAAAAAAATATCAGAAATTGTGGAAAAAAGAGGCTAATTATGAAACTTAATTCAATTGTTAAAACAAAAAAACATAAAAAAAGAGTTGGAAGGGGTATAGGTAGTGGAAAAGGCAAAACTTCAGGTAGAGGTGTAAAAGGTCAAAAATCAAGAAGTGGCGTAGCAATAAAAAGTTTTGAAGGTGGTCAAATGCCTTTATATAGAAGATTGCCCAAAAGAGGTTTTAAAACAATAAAAAATAAAGAAAAATATGCAATAATTAATTTATCTAAAATACAAAAACTAATTGATAATAAAATTATTTCAGCAGACAGTAAAATTGATTTAAATTTATTGAAAACTAATAAACTAATAAAAAAGAATATAACAAAATTTAAAATTTTAGGCATGGGTGATGTAGTGAGTAAAGTAAATTTAGATACAAATTTACTTTCAAAAACCGCTAAAAACAAATTAATAAAATCAGGATCAACATTTATTTCAAAAAGTAATTCTTAATGAGTACAACTGATCAAAATGATTTAAGAAATAGAATAATTTTTACTATATTTATTCTAGCTATTTACAGGTTAGGAACATTTGTTCCATTGCCCGGTATCGATCCTAATCAACTTCAAATTATGATGGAAGGCAATCAAAAAGGACTACTTGGAATGTTCAATGTATTTGCAGGTGGCGCTATCAGTAGAATGGCTATTTTTGCACTTGGAATAATGCCTTACATATCATCATCAATTATCGTTCAATTATTAACTGGAGTATCTGATTACTTTAAAAATTTAAAATCTCAAGGAGAAAAAGGCAGACAAAAAATTACACAAATAACAAGATATGGAACTGTAGTATTAGCAACAGTTCAAGGATATGGTTTATCTGTTGGTTTAGAGTCTTCTGCAAACTTAGTTATTAATCCAGGAATGTTTTTTAAAATTTCAACTGTTACAACAATAGTTGCTGGTACAATGTTTTTGATGTGGTTAGGAGAGCAGATAACCCAAAGAGGTATTGGTAATGGTATATCACTAATCATTTTTTCTGGAATAGTTGCTGAAATTCCAAGAGCACTTGCAACAACTTTTGAACTAGGTAGAACGGGTGCTTTATCAACTATAGTCATAATATCTATTTTTGTAATTTTAATATTAACTATAATGTTTATAGTTTTCATGGAAAGAGCATTAAGAAAAATTCCTATAAACTATCCAAAAAGACAAGTAGGAAATAAAATATATGGCGGAGACTCGTCACATCTACCTCTAAAAATAAATTCTGCTGGTGTTATTCCTGCAATTTTTGCATCAGCTTTATTATTATTGCCTATAACTTTTTCAAATTTTAATATTTCTCAAAATGAAACATTTTTGAATATAGCTTCCTTTTTTTCTCAAGGACAACCTCTATATATGTTGCTTTATGCATCAGGAATAATTTTTTTTACTTTTTTTTATACATCTATAACTTTTAATCCAAACGAGACAGCTGAAAATTTAAGAAAATATGGTGGCTTTATACCAGGAATAAGACCTGGTGAAAGTACAGCTCTTTACATAGAAAATATTTTAACAAAGTTAACAACAATTGGAGCATTATATTTGACTTTAGTTTGTTTAATGCCAGAATTTTTAATTGCTAATTATCCAATTCCTTTTTACTTGGGAGGAACTTCTATACTAATTGTTGTAGTTGTAGCTATTGATACTGTAACACAAATTCAGACTAGATTAATGAGCTCACAATATGAGCAATTAATTAAAAAAACTCAATTTGGAAAGTAAGTGAACATTATTATATTTGGACCTCCTGGTGCTGGAAAAGGTACACAATCTAAATATTTAGTAAAAAAAATTAGTGGTTTTCAAATTTCAACAGGTGACTTGTTAAGAGAAGAAATTAAAAAAGATTCAGAAATTGGAAAAATGATAATTAATGATATGAATGATGGAAAATTTGTAAGTGATGAAATAGTTGATAGGCTTATTAAAAAATTTATTTTTGACCCTCAAAAAAAAAATAAGCTAATATTTGACGGATACCCAAGATCATTGAGTCAGGCTAAAAATTTAGATTTATTGTTAAATAACACAAATCAAAAGATTGATTTAATTTTTTTTCTTAATGTAGATAAAGATATTATAGTAAAAAGAATTGAAAAAAGAAAAATTATAGAAAAAAGATCAGATGATGAACTAAATACTACTCTTGCAAGATATGATACTTACATGAAGACAACTAGTCCTGTTTTAGATTTCTATTCTAAAAGTTCAAACTTTCACGAGATCGACGGAAACCTTGAAATTGAAGAAATAACAAGAAAAATAGACAGTTTTATCAATGTATAAGAGCATTGACTTTAAAAAATCATCTTATATAACGAGGCTAATTTTTTTCAATTAACATGGCTCGTATTGCAGGTGTAAACATTCCACAGAATAAATTAGTTCATATCGGACTTACATACATTTATGGCATAGGAAGTAAATTTTCATCTCAAATTTGTTCTGCATTAAGTATTCCTTCATCTAAAAGAGTAAATGAACTTACAGATGATGAAATATTAAAAATAAGAGAATACATCGACAGCAATTTCAGTGTTGAAGGAGATTTGAGAAGAGATAATTCTTTAAGCATTAAAAGATTGATTGATTTAGCTTGTTATAGAGGCACTCGACATAAAAAAAAATTGCCAGTAAGAGGTCAAAGAACAAGATGCAATGCAAGAACTAGAAAAGGGAAAGCAATTGCTATTGCTGGAAAAAAATTAACTCCACTTAAAAAGTAAATATGCCTAAAGAAGAAGCAAAAGATAAAAATCTCGATAAAGAAACTGTTAAGAAAAAAACTTATATAAAGAAAAAGAATAAAACGAAAAAAAATATATTAACAGGTATTGCATATGTTCAATCTACATTTAACAATACTATTGTATCAATAGCTGATACAAATGGTAACGTTATATCTTGGGCTTCAGCAGGACAAAAAGGTTTTAAAGGTTCACGAAAATCCACACCTTATGCTGCTCAAGTAGCAGCTGACGCTGCTGCAGTTAAAGCCTTAGAGTGTGGAATGAAAGTACTAACTGTTGAAGTAAAAGGACCAGGATCTGGAAGAGAGACTGCTTTAAGAGCCTTGCAAGCGAGAGGTTTTAAAATTACTTCAATAAAAGATACTACGCCTATGCCACATAATGGTACTAGACCACCTAAAAAAAGGAGAGTTTAAAAATGGAAACTAGCAACGTTAATTTAAAAAATTGGAAATCATTGATAAAACCTACAAAGATAGATGTAGATCAAAATGAAGATAAGACATTTGCAAAAGTCAGCGCTGAACCATTGGAAAAAGGCTATGGTTTAACTATAGGTAATTCTCTTAGAAGAATTTTACTATCTTCAATAAGAGGAGCTGCAGTTACTGCTATACAAATTGATGGAGTACAACATGAATATAGTTCAATCAAAGGCGTAAGAGAAGATGTAACTGATATAGTACTAAACATTAAATCTCTTGCTTTAAAAACTAATTCTGAAGTCAAAAAAAAACTAATTTTAGATGTAAAAGGTCCTGGCGAAATTAAAGCTTCTCAAATAACACCTGTTCCTGATATAGAAATTTTAAATCCAAATTTAGTTATTTGTAATTTAGATGAAAATACAAATTTTCATATGGAACTTTTTGTAGGAAATGGAAAAGGTTATGTTTCCGCTGAACTAAATAAACCTGAAGAGCCTCCATTAGGATTAATTCCAATAGATTCATTATTTAGTCCAGTTAAAAAAGTATCATATTCAGTAAGTACAGCTAGAGAAGGTAAGGCACTAGACTATGATAAATTAACAATGGAAATTGAAACTAATGGATCAATTACAGCAGAAGATGCTTTGGCTTATTCAGCTAGAATATTTCAAGATCAACTTGGAATGTTTATTAATTTTGAAGAACCTCAAGAAGTTAAAATACAAGACCAGCCAAAAGAACCAGAATTTAATCAAAATCTTCTAAGAAAAGTAGATGAACTTGAATTATCGGTTAGATCAATGAACTGCCTTAAAAATGATAATATAATTTATATTGGTGACCTTGTGCAAAAATCAGAAGGTGAAATGTTAAGAACGCCAAATTTTGGAAGAAAATCTTTAAATGAGATTAAAGAAGTATTAAGTGGAATGTCTCTATACTTAGGTATGGAAATTCCTAATTGGCCACCAGATAACATTGCTGAATTATCAAAAAAATTAGAGGACGCTATTTAATTTAATGAGACACAGAATAAGTCATAAAAAACTTAATAGAACTTCTGAACATAGGAAGGCATTAATTAAAAATATGCTTAATTCACTTGTTAAATATGAGCAAATAACTACGACACTACCTAAAGCAAAAGTTTTAAAACCACAAGCGGAGAAGTTAATTACTATTGGAAAAAAAGATTCTTTAGCTAACACTAAGAGACTCGTTTCAAAACTACAAAATATTCAAACTGTAAATAAGATTAGAAAAACTCTATCCAAAAGATATCAAACACGTAAAGGTGGATATACAAGAATAATAAAAGCTGGATTTAGATATGGTGATAATGCACCTTTAGCAATAATTGAATTTGTAGACAGAGACATAGAAGCAAAAAAAGTAGATAGAAAAAAAAATAAAACTGAAGATAAAACTAAAGAATCTACACCAGAACAAAAAACTGCATAAATAATAATAGAAAATAAATGTTAGAGGTGGTCAATATTAACAATTCCTCTGTTGGATTAAGAATCGATAAATGGATTAAAATTAATCTTAAAAAAATACCCCAAAGTTTAATTGAAAAAGATTTAAGAAATGGAAAGATTAAAGTTAATAAAAAAAAGGTTAAGAGTTCATACAAATTAAATATTAAAGACAAAATATACTTACATAATTTAAATTATAAAGATTTTTCAATCTTAAAAAAAAAGTTTATTCCTAAAGATTTAGTAATTAAAGAAACCGAAAAAGATATAGTAGAAAATAATGATAACTTTTTAGTAATAAATAAAAAGGCTGGATTACCGGTACAGGGAGGAACTAAAGTTAAAGATAATGTTGTTAATATTCTTACAAACAGTATTTATTTTAAAGATGAAAAACCTTTTATTGTTCATAGAATAGATAAAGATACATCAGGTTTGTTGATAGTTGCAAAAAATAGAGAAACTGCTCAACAAATAACAAGTTTGTTTAGGATTAAAAAAATATATAAAACCTATCTTGCAATATCAATCGGCCAAACTGATAAAAAAAAAGATATTATAGATAATTCATTGATAAGATACGATGGAAAAAAGAAAATATTAGAAAGAGCAACGACTAATTATGAATTACTAGATAGCAATAAAATATATTCTCTTTTTAAACTTAAACCTATAACAGGCAGAAAGCATCAAATTAGAAAACATTTATTAGATTTAAATTGTCCTGTAGTTGGTGATAGAAAATATTTTATTCAAAAACAATCTAAATTTAAAAATTTAATGCTACATGCCTATGAAATTAAATTTATTCTTAATAATAAAAAGTATACATTTAAAGCTAAAATACCTAAGTACTTCAGAGATTTTTTGATTAGGAATAATTTGATACAGAAAGATTTTTAATTAATTTTTGTTCTAATATTTTACCAAATTTCAAATAATTTACTTTGGCAATATATTTTAAGCTTATTACTTTTTTATCTTTTAGACCACATGGAACAATTTTTTTAAACTTACTAAGATCATTATAGATATTTATAGAAAAACCATGATATGCAATCCATTTTTTTACACGTATACCTATAGCGCCAATTTTTTTACTTTCATTATCATGGTTAACCCATATTCCGATATTTTTTCTATCACTTTTAGTATAAATATTAAATTCACTAAAAGTTTCAATTATTGAATTTTCTATTGATATTATAAACTTTCTAATATCTTTATTTCTTTTAGAAAGATCAATAGCAAAATAACAAATTAACTGACCATGAGAATGATGCGTTATCTTTCCACCTCTTGACGTTTTAATTACTTTAATAGTTTTATCTATAATATCATTAGTATTAGAGCTTGTTCCTGCTGTGTATATTTCATTATGTTCTAAAAACCATATTAATTCTTTACCTTTTTTATTTATTAGTTTTTCCATTCTTTCTTCAAGTAATGCTATAGCATCATGATAATCTACAGGTTTTACTGATCTTTTTATCTCTATACTCATTTTAAATTTGTAATATAAGGATATCGCTCAAAAAAACTAGGATTATCAGCCATGAGTTTAATAAAAAAAAATAAAGATAAAATTGTAAATTTTGAATTTAACAAGGAATATATAAAAGTTATCACTGAAAAAATTTCAAGCAATGATACTGCTTTTATAAGTAATTCATTTAAAGAAATGCACCCAGCTGATGCGGCCGATATTATTGAGCATCTATCCCAAGAAGATAGAGAAAGTTTAATTAAGTTAAACAATTTTAGAATTGATCCAGCTATTTTTATAGAACTTAATGAGGCTATTCAGGTAGAAATTACTAAATTTTTGTCAAATGATAGTATTGTTTTTATTTTAAAAAATCTTGAATCTGATGATGCAATACAAATTTTAGAAAATTTAGATGAAAAAAATAAAAATCATATTTTAAGTTCTTTACCACCAAAAGATAGGTTTGTTTTATTAGAAAGTTTAAGTTATCCGGAAGACAGTGCTGCCAGAATTATGCAACGAGAATTTACTGCTATACCAAGCAATTGGTCTGTAGGACAAACAATTGACTATTTAAGAGAAAATAGAGATTTACCTGAAGAATTTTTAGAAATTTTTATTGTTGATAATGAATTTAGGCCCATTGGCACTGTGCCTTCATCAAAAGTATTAAGAACACCTAGAGAGACTAAAATGATTGAAATAACTAATAAAAATCAATTTTTAATTCCTGTTGATATGGACAGAGAAGAAGTTGGACGTATGTTTGAAAATTATAATTTAAATTCTGCTTGTGTAATTGATAAAACAAATAAACTTGTTGGCATGATTACAAGTGATGACGTATTGACTGTACTTGCCGAAGAGGCTGAAGAAGATGCTCTAAGATTAGCTGGCGTTGGAGATGAAGAAATTACTGATGGAATTATAAAAAAAACGAAAAGAAGATTTAATTGGTTGTTACTTAATCTATTTACTGCATTTCTTGCAACTTGGGTAATTAGTTTATTTGGTGCAACTATAGAGCAAATGGTTGCATTAGCATTTTTAATGCCAATTGTTGCATCTATGGGTGGTAATGCAGGGATGCAAACTCTTGCAGTAACCGTAAGAGCTATTGCAACAAATGATTTAACTGAAAACAATTTTTCACAAAATATACTTAAGGAATTTTCAATTGGAATTTTAAATGGAATAATATTTGCAGTAATTAGTGCCCTAATTGTTCACTTGTGGTTTCAAGATGCAATCTTGTCTTTTATTATATCTATATCCATGATTTTAAACATGATCGTTGCCGGTTTATTTGGTATATTAATACCAATAAGTTTAAAAAAATTCAAAGTTGATCCTGCAATTGCATCTAGTGTTTTCGTAACAACAATTACTGATGTAATAGGATTTTTATCTTTTTTAGGAATAGGTGCTTATTTTTTTTACTAATTAAACATTATCAATTAGTCTAATTTTATTAATTTTATAAGCTATAAATATTTTAAAATTATTTTTTTTAATATTGACCGATAGATTATTTTTATTTCTAATTTCAAGATATTCTATATTATCACAGTGTTTTCTAATTTTTTTTTTATAGTGATTTAATAGATTTATATTAGAAAAATTTGTTAAAATTTTTTTTTTAAAATTTAGTATTAATTGTGAAATTTTCTCTGCTTTTAATAAAGAAATTTTTGATAATAATTTATTTCTTGATGATAAAGGTAAAAAACTTTTGTTTCTTACTGTATTACAAATAATTATTTTATTTTTGAAATTATTTAAGTATTTTTTAATCAAAAAAATTTGTTGGAAATCTTTCTCACCAAAAAATACATATTTTGAATTTATATTTTGCAATAATCTATTTACTACAGCTAAAACTCCCTCAAAATGACCTTTCCTATACTTTGCACATAAGATTTTATCGTTATTAGATATATTAATTTTTTTGACTATTTTCTTTTGATAAACTTCACTTTCGGTAGGTAAAAACAAATAGTCTACACTATATTTTTTAAGTTTCAAAATATCATTCTCTAATTCTCTTGGATAATTTTGATAGTCTTTTTTATCATTAAATTGTGAGGGATTCACAAATATACTTACCAAGACTCTTTTGCACTTTTTTTTAGCTATATTAATTAATGATAAATGACCTTTATGTAATGAACCCATTGTTGGGACAAAACCAATATTTTGACTAAAATTAATTTCTTTTTTTAAAACTTTAAAGCTTTTAATAATTTTCATTTATGATACTTGATTAAATATTACATTATGATCAAACAAGCAATAATACCACTTGCTGGATTAGGTACTAGATTATTACCTTTGACTAGTGTTTTTCCCAAAGAATTGCTACCAATTAATGGTAAGCCTGGCTTAGAATATATTCTAGATGAATGTGTTGATGCTGGTATTAATGAAATAATTTTTATTATTTCAAAAAAAAAAAAATTAATAAAAAAATATTTTTATAATGATATTTTTTTTAAAAGAATCCTCAAAAAAAAGAAAGATAAAAGATTAAAGTATGAATATAATAAAATATTAAAGTTTAAAAAAAAGATAAAATTTGTCTATCAGAATAAACCTTTGGGAACAGGTGACGCGGTTTTAAAAGCAAAAAAATTTATAACAGGATCTCACTTTTTAATGTTATTTCCCGATGATTTAATTATGAAAAAAAATTGTTCCAAAGACATGATAACAATACATAAAAAATTTAAATGTTCAGTTATGGCCTCAATGAAAGTTAAGAAAAATAATGTAAATAGATGGGGAATTTATTCTGTGAACAAAAAAATCAATAAGCAAAATTTTTTAATTAAGGATGTAATTGAAAAACCTAATATAAATGATGCTCCATCAACAAATGCTGTAATAGGCAGATATATTTTACCAAGAAATATTTTTTCAAAGTTAAAAAAACAAATCAAAGGTAAAGGTGGAGAAATTCATATTACAGATTCAATCAGAAAATTAATTTTTGAAAATTATAAATTCGTAGGACACAATTTCGCCGGAAAATATTTAGATTGTGGCACCATGAATGGATATATTAAATCTTCTTTGGAAATATCAAAAGTATGAAAATATGTGTGATCGGCACAGGCTATGTTGGTCTTGTCAGCGGAACTTGTTTTGCTGATATAGGCAATGAAGTAATCTGTGTGGATGTTGATAATAAAAAAATTAATAATTTAAGTTCTGGAATTATTCCAATTTATGAGCCTGGCTTAGAAGAGATGGTAAAAAGAAATTTAAAGCAAGGACGATTGAAATTTTCAACTAATGTATCGAACGCAATTAAAAAATCAAATTTAATTTTTATCTGTGTTGGTACGCCAATTATTAAAAAGACAAATGCTGCTAATTTAAAATATGTTTTTCAAGTTGCTAAAAAAATTAAATCTAATTTAATTAATTATAAAATTATTGTAACAAAATCAACTGTACCAGTAACGACAGGTGATAAAATTGAAAACATCTTAAAAAAAAATAAGTTTAAATCTAAATTTGACGTTGTTTCAAATCCTGAATTTTTAAGAGAAGGTGAAGCTATTAGAGATTTTGTAGTTCCTGACAGAGTAGTTGTAGGCACTACAAGTAAAAAAGCTATTAAGATTATGAAGTCTCTATATTTGCCTATAATTAAAAAATCTACTCGTTTTT
Organism: uncultured Pelagibacteraceae bacterium; assembly: GCA_902584915.1. Classification (GTDB taxonomy): domain Bacteria; phylum Pseudomonadota; class Alphaproteobacteria; order Pelagibacterales; family Pelagibacteraceae; genus Pelagibacter. The sequence continues at coordinate 6,226 of CACIBQ010000017.1, read as the reverse complement.
TTTCAACATCTAGAAGGGGCGCTGAATTGATAAAATATGCCTCAAATGCTTTTTTAGCTACTAAAATCTCCTTTATTAATGAAATGGCAAATCTATGTGAAGAATGTAACATTAATATTGAAGATATATCCGTTGGAATGGGATTAGATCAAAGAATTGGTGAAAGATTTCTAAGAGCAGGCCCTGGTTATGGAGGTTCATGCTTTCCAAAAGATACTAGAGCTATTGTTACATTAGCAAAAAAATTTAGAACAAATTTAAGTATCGTTAATTCTGTAATAAAATCTAATGAAAATAGATCAAAAATTCTTTTTAATAGAATTTTAAAAATTCTCAAAAATAAAATTAAAAATAAACAAATAACTTTTCTAGGCGCTACATTTAAAGCTAATACTGATGATATGCGAGAATCTCCATGTCTTAGTTTGATGCCAGCTTTACTTTTAAGAGGAGCTAAAATTAATTATTATGAACCTACTGGTGCAAAAAAAGAACTACATAAATTTAAAAAAGTTAATTATTCAAAAAATATAGTTAATGCCACTAAGAAAGCAGATCTCATAATAATTCACACTGAATGGAATGAGTTTAAGCATTTAAACCTAAAAAAATTAATTAAAAATAAAAACGTAATTATCTATGACATGAGAAATATTTATTCGCCAGAAAAGATGAAAAAAAATGGTATTAAATATTATGGAATAGGAAAATAATTAATTTAATTCAAATATTGCATCAACTTCAACAGCAACACCTAATGGTAAGCTGTTACTACTGATTGCTGCTCTTGTATGCATTCCTGATTCACCAAATATTTTAACAATTGTATCAGATGACCCATTGATGACTTTGGGCTGTTCAATAAAATCATCCGTTGAATTAACGAAACCTGTAAGTTTTATACAAGATTTAATTTTAGAAAGATCATTAGATAAATGTTTTTTAGCTTGTGATACAATACTTAAAGCACATCTTACAGCAGCCTCATAACCTTGTTCTGTAGTAAAATCCTTACCAAGTTTACCTTTTATTAGATTTCCATTATTATCTATTGATATTTGTCCTGATATATATAGTAGTTTTTTAACTTCCCTTGTAGCGACATATGATCCAACCGGAGCCGTGGCTTCTGGTAATACAATATTCAATTGTTTAATTTTTTCATCTATGTTCATAATTAACTTATTCTCTACAAAGGATATCTTTAAGAGTTCTTTCTTCCTGAGGTGGGCATTTACTGAAAGGTTTTGTTATGTCAGGTTTTTTAATTGAACTTAAAGTTTCACAACCAGTAAGAAACAAAAGTGATGTAAATAATATTAATATTCTTTTCATTTTTTTCTCCTTTTTTTATTTTTATCGTATTCTTTTCTTTTTTCAATTAAAATTAATGCTTCTTCCATAGTTAATTCTGTAGGATCTTTTTCTTCAGGTATTGTAGCATTTAATGATTTATATTTAATATATGGTCCATACTGACCTTTCATAACTCTAACTGGTTTTTTATCATCAGGATGTTCGCCAATGTCTTTAATTAATGATGAAGACATTCTTCCAGGTTTAGCTTCAGCAATTAATGTGATTGCTCTATTTAATCCTATTGTAAATAATTCTTCAATATTTTCCAATCTTGCAGACTTATTATAACATTTAAGATATGGGCCAAATCTTCCTGTATTAATTGTTATATCTTTGCCATTATCCGGATGTTGACCTATAATTTTTGGTAGAGAGCATAAATATTTAGCTTTTTCTAAATCTATTTGTTCTATTTCAATACCTTTAGGTATTGAGACATTTTTTATATTATCATTTTCTTTTTTTTTCTTCTTTTTTATTTTCTGAGATGTGTCTTCTTCTTTGATAACTTCATATTGAAGGTATGGACCAAATCTACCATTTTTTAAATAAATATCTTTGCCATTGTCATTTTGGCCAATTAATTTTGGTTCCGCTAAAGCAATTTGATTGTTTGCTTTAGATTTAGACAAGGGTCTTGTAAATTTACATTCCGGATAATTTGAACAGCCTATAAATGCTCCACCTCTAAAGCTATTTTTTAAACTTAATTCACCAGAATTACAGAGTTTACATTTTCTATCAATTTTACCACCTTCGTCAGTTTCAAATACTAATTCTCCAAGACTTTCATTTAAAAGATCTAGCACTTCTCTTGTTCTTTTTTCTTTTACATTTAGAACATTGATATTGAAATCTTTCCAAAAGTTATCAAGAACTTTAATCCATTCTTCTTTACCGGCAGTAATATCATCGAGCTGTTCCTCTAAACCGGCTGTAAAACCATAGTCCACATATTTGGAGAATAATTTTTCTAAAAATGCTGATAATAATTTCCCTCTATCAGTTGGAAAAAAACGTTTATTAACAATATCAGCATACCCTCTATTAGAAATTACAGATATTATACTTGCATATGTAGAAGGTCTTCCAATGCCTAATTCTTCAAGTTTTTTTACTAAACTTGCCTCAGAATATCTAGGCGGTGGTTGAGTAAAGTGTTGTTCATCAATAAAATTTTCTGTGGATACTGCTTCTTTATTCACATCTGGCAATATTTTCTCATCTTCTTCATTATCAATTCTTGTGAGTTTTAAAAAACCATCAAATTTAATCGTAGAACCTGAACATTTAAATTGATTTACATTATTATCAGATATTATGGTTATAGTTTTTCGATCAAATTTAGCAGCCTCCATTTGTGATGATAAAGCCCTAGACCAAATCAAATCGTATAATTTAATTTGATCAGTGCTTAAAAATTTTTTCATTTGTTCAGGAGTTCTTGAAATATCAGTAGGTCTTATCGCTTCATGCGCTTCCTGAGCATTCTTAGCTTTTTTACCAGAGTAATTATTAGGCTCTTTAGGTAAATAATTATTTCCATAAGATTTTTTTATAAAGCTTCTAAAATCAATAAGTGCATCATTAGATATATTTGTACCGTCTGTTCTCATATATGTAATTAATCCAACCGTATCTCCTTTAATATCAATTCCCTGGTATAATCTCTGAGCTATTTGCATTGTTCTTGAGGCGCCAAAGCCTAATTTGCTAGATGCTGTTTGTTGTAGAGTAGATGTAGTAAATGGCCCAAGAGGATTTCTTGTGTAAACTTTAGAACTAATTTCTGAAATTTTATATTTTAGTTTTTTAATTTCTTCAATCGCATTATTTATATCTTCTTTATTTTTAAAATAAAATTTATCCACTTTTAAATTATTAAGTAAAACAATATTTGAGTTTAATATGTCTCCCTTTGAAGTTTTAAAATTTACATTTAAAGTCCAAAATTCATCTGGTTTGAATAGTTCAATTTCATGTTCTCTTTCTGTAAGAAGTCTTAAAGCAACTGATTGAACTCTACCTGCAGATTTAGAACCAGGTAACTTTGTCCATAGTATAGGCGATATATTAAATCCTACCAAATAGTCCAAAGCTCTTCTTGCCATGTAAGCGTCAACTAGATTGGATTCTATATTTCTTGGATTATCAATCCCATTTGTAACTGCTTTTTTAGTTATTTCATTGAAAACCACTCTTTCAATTTTTTTATCTTTTAAAATTTTTTTTTCATCCAAATATTCTTTAACATGCCACGCTATAGCTTCACCTTCACGATCAGGGTCAGTTGCAAGAATAATTTTCTCTGAGTCTTTTGCAGCATCAATAATTTCCTTTAAATATTTTTTTGAAAAACTATCTACTTCCCATATCATTTTAAATTTATCTTCTGGGTTAACTGATCCATTTTTAGATGGAAGGTCTCTTATGTGTCCATAGCTAGCTAAAACTGTATAATTATCACCTAAGTATTTATTAATAGTTTTAGCTTTTGCTGGACTTTCAACTATGACAAGATTCATAATTAGTGAAACTACACAAAAAATAGATCAATAGTCAAATTAATAAATATTTGTTTTAGATTCTGTACGATTTAGCAGTCTTTTTATATTTTCACGATGAGTATAAAAAATTAAAACAAACATTATTATAAAGAAAAAAATTATTTCATCATTGAAAATAAAGAAATTAACTATTGGTACCGAAAGACTTCCAATTAAAGATGATAATGATGAATATTTGAATAAAAAAAATGTTATTAACCAAACAATTCCAAAGTTAACACCCAAGTAAAAATTAATACAGCAAAGTATTCCAATATATGTTGCAACACCTTTTCCACCTTTAAATTTTAGCCAAACTGGAAATACATGGCCTAAAAATATACACAATGATGCTACATATATAAAATCAATATAATAAATTTTAATAAAAATTAGTGGGATTATAGCTTTCAAAATGTCCAACACTAATGTTGAGTAACCAATTAATTTATTTCCCGTTCTTAAAGCATTCGTCGCACCAATATTACCAGAACCTATATTTCTAATATCTTTTTTTAAAAAAATTTTAGTTAGCAAAAAACCAAAAGGAATTGAGCCCAATAAATAGCAAACAATAATAATAATTTCCATTTTCATTTTAATTTGTACAATTCTTGACCGTTTACAAAAGTATTTGTTACTTTACCTTGTAATTTTCTTCCTTCAATTGAAGTATTTTTTGATTTAGATAAAAGATTTTCTTTTTTAACAATCCAAGGTTTATTAATGTCAATTATACAAAAATCAGCATCTGCACCAATGCATAAATTTCCTTTATTAATTTTCAAAATTTTTGCTGGATTGTGGGTTATAAGCTCAACTATTTTATCCAGCTTTATTGATCCGTTATGAAATTGTTCTAGCGCTAGACTCAAAAATGTTTCTATGCCTGATGCTCCAGTTGCTGCTTGAGAAAAAGTTAATCTTTTAGATTCTTCATCTTCTGGTTTATGATCTGATACTATTACATCAATTAAATTTTTGTTGATTCCTTCGATTAGTGAAATTCTATCATCTTCTGTCCTTAAAGGTGGCGATAATTTTAAAAAAGTTTTAAATTCACCTATATCATTTTCATTTAGAGCAAGGTTATTTATTGATATGCCTGTAGTAAAAGCTACGTTATTTTTTTTAAATTCAATCAAATCAAGTGATTTTTTGCTTGAGATTTGAGAAATATGATACCTACAATTTATTTCTTCTAACAAACTTAAATCTCTTTCAATAATTATTTTTTCTGCCAAATCAGATATTCCAGGTATTCCAAGTTTTGTAGATATAATTCCATCATTTATCATTCCACCTTTTGATAATTCTTGATCTTCGGCATGTTGTATTACTAAACAACCAAAATCATAAGCAGACTTTATAATTCTAGACATAACTCTTGAGCTTTGAACCGATCTTAAACCATCAGTAAAACCCACAATTCCTTTATTTTTCAAAAGACCAAATTCAGTCATGTTATTACCTTCAGCATCTTTAGTTAAAGTTGCTAATGGAAAAATATTAATTTTAGATTTGTCCCTTCCTCTTCTTTGAATAAAATCAACAATAGAAACGCTGTCTATAACAGGCTTAGTATTTGGCATTGTAACAACAGAAGTAACACCGCCAGCTAGTGCTGCCTCACTTAAAGATCTATAGTTTTCTTTATACTCATATCCTGGTTCACCACCAAAAACTCTCATATCAACTATTCCAGGAAATATATGTTTTCCAGTTAAATCAGTGAATTTTTCTCTGACAGGTATATTATTTTTATTTACTCTTTTTCCTGCAGCTTCAATTTTTCCATTCTCATCAATAATTATTCCTCCCACTTCATTAATCGAATTGCATGGATCAATTATATGTGCATTCAGAAAGTATTTTTTTTTATTTGTCATTAACTACAAAAAATTTTTAAACATGCCATCCTAACAGCAACACCAAGTTCAACTTGTTCCTTTATTACGCTTTTATTTATATCGTCAGCTAATATTGTATCGATCTCGATACCTCTATTCATCGGACCAGGATGCATAACTAAAGCATCTTTTTTTGCATATTCTAGTTTTTCTGGAGATAAACCATAATATTCATAGTATTCTCTATTAGAAGAAAGGTAAAACTCAAATCAACTTATTTTTTGAACCTTCTACTAGAACTCAAAGTTCCTTTGAATTAGCAGGAAAACGATTGGGAGCTGATGTAATGTCCATGAATATTACAAACTCTGCAATTAAAAAAGGAGAAACATTAATTGATACAGCAATGACTTTAAATGCTATGCATCCAGATATTATTGTAATTAGGCACCAAGACTCTGGTGCATGCAA
>CACIBQ010000016.1 GCA_902584915.1 uncultured Pelagibacteraceae bacterium | reverse complement strand
TAATATTTTTTTTATCATCTGATATTCTGGCAATATCTGCAGATTTGACTTTTTTATAACCTTTGGCGGCTACCACAACATAAGAAAATTTTATATTTATTTTTAATTCTTTAGCTTGTTTTATAATTTCTGAACTATCATCTTTTCTTGAATCTAATACTATCGGATCTACTCCATTTTTTTTAAATTCTATTGCAGTTTCATATCCGCTATCGTTATTTGTAAATATAATTGGTTTTTTACCAACCAATACTCCATAAACTTTTAAATATTCTTTTGCTGCAGAAGAAAGCATAACTCCTGGTGTATCGTTATTTCCAAAAATTAATGGTCTTTCAATTGATCCTGTGGAAATGATAACTTCTTTTGCACGTATATACCACAACCTTTGTTTAGGAGTATATATATCTGTTTTTGGCAAATGATCACTTACTCTTTCAGACATAACAAGCATATTGTGATCATAATAACCAAAAACTTGAGATCTATTTTTCACAATTACGTTTGGCATTGATTTAAGTTCTGATATTATTTTTTCCGCCCATTCTTGCCCGCTTTGATTTCCAATAGTTACGTCACTTGTTAAAAGACTTCCACCATATCTAGACTTATCTTCTGCTAAAATAACTTTTGCTCCATTTTTTGCAGCAGCATAAGCACTTGCTAATCCAGATGGGCCAGATCCTGCAATCAATAAATCACAGTATTCATATTTGTGTTCATATCTTTCTTTGTCGTGTTTAATTGATGCAGCTCCAAAACCAGCTGCTTTCCTAATTATTGGCTCGTAAATTCTATACCAAAAGCTTTTAGGCCACATAAAGGTTTTATAGTAAAAACCTGCAGGGAAAAATTTGTTTAAAAAATTGTTTATTGCGCCAATATCAAAATCTACATTTGGCCAACAATTTACACTTTTTGCTTCTAAGCCTTCAAATAATTCTTGTTCTGTCGCTCTTACGTTGGGATCAACTTCATTATTTCTATTCATTTGAACTATAGCATATGGCTCATCAACTCCTGCTCCAAAAAACCCTCTTGGTCTATGATATTTAAAACTTCTACCAATCAAATGGACTCCGTTTGAAATTAAAGCTGAAGCTAAAGTATCTCCTTCATAACCAAAATATCTTTTACCATTAAACTTAAATGAAATTTTTTTGTTTCGATTTATTAATCCACCTTTATCTAATCTAAAGTTCTCTGAATTCATTGTGCTTCTTCGTTTGCTTTTAATGTTTTAAATATTTCGTGAGTTAATGTATCCCTTTCAACTTTAATCCATTGTCTACATCCAGAAATATGTTGCCATAATTCTAAATGTTTTCCTCTTGGACTTTTTCTTAAATAAACAAAATTATCCCAATCTTGATCTGAAACTTCTTTGTTTAATTCTGGTCTTTTAACTGTTGCATCACCACCATATGAAAATTCATTTTGAGATCTTAATCCACAGTGCGGGCATTTAATATGTAACATTTAAGAAATCCAAGTTTTTGTTCCAAGACCTTTTTCGTCAATTAAATGTCCGGTACTAAATCTATTTAAACTATAGCCTTTATTTAATTCGTGAGGTCTATCTTGAGCTATAGTATGAGCAAAAGTCCAACCAGATGCAGGGGTTGCTTTAAACCCTCCGTAACACCATCCACAATTTAAATATAAACCTTCAATATGTGTTTTATCAATAATAGGTGATCCATCCATAGACATATCCATAATTCCTCCCCATGTTCTAAGCATTTTTAATTTACTTAGAAATGGAAACATTGCTATTCCTTCTGTTAACACATGTTGTAATGTTGGAAGATTTCCTCTTTGCGCATAACTATTGTATCCATCAAGGTCACCACCCATAACCATTTCTCCTTTATCAGATTGACTGCAATAAAAGTGTCCAGCACCAAATGTAACAACATTGTCTAGAATTGGTTTAATTGGTTCTGAAACACACGCCTGTAAAAGGTGTGTTTCTATTGGCAATGTCATATTCAACTTCTCTGCTAAAATATTTGTACTTCCAGCTACACAAAGACCAACTTTTTTTGCTTTGATATTGCCTTTTGAAGTTCTTATTCCTAAAATTTTTCCATTAGAAATATCAAAACCTGTGACTTCACAATTTTGGATAATGTCTACTCCCATCGAGTCTGCTTGACGTGCATAACCCCAAGCAACCGCATCATGTCTGGCTGTTCCTGCGCTTGGTTGCATCAGACCACCAAATATTGGAAATCTTACATTTTCAGAAAAATCTGCCATAGGTATAATTTTTTTAACTTCCTCCCTGTTTAAAAGAACTGCATCAATTCCGTTTAAACGCATTGAATTTCCTCTTCTAGAATAAGTATTCATTTGTGCATCAGAATGTGCAAGATTAATTATTCCTCTAGGAGAAAACATTACGTTAAAATTTAAATCCTGACTCATATTTCTCCACAAATTCATTCCAAATTCACTAAAAAGACCATTTTCATCATGCATATAGTTCGACCTTATAATTGTTGTATTTCTTCCAACGTTACCACCGCCTATCCATCCTTTTTCTATAATGGCAACTTTTGTAATATTATGTTCTTTGGCTAAATAATAGGCTGTAGCAAGGCCATGGCCTCCTCCACCAATAATTATAATGTCATATTCAGTTTTTGGGATTGGGTCCTTCCATGCAACTTCCCAATCTTTGTGGCCTTTAAATGCATTTTTAATAAGACTGAAGACTGAGTATTTTTGCATGATTAATTTTTATATAAATAAGTATAAATTTTTATTGTTTTTTTTATATATATTTTTTAGATGTTTAAAAAAATGATAAAAAAGTATAGAAATTCGCTCAATAACTTTACAAAAAATTGAATGTCCAAAAGTGATATCCAAATAGCAAGAGAAGCAAAGATGGATCCAATTAACAAGGTCCTTGCTAAAATCAATGTACCTGATGAACCAAGTACATTCAGCCCCATGGGAAGACATATTGCAAAAATAAATTTCGATTACCTTAAAACATTAGAAAATAAAAAAAATGGAAAACTAATTCTAGTAACTGCAATTACTCCAACACCAGCTGGAGAAGGTAAAACTACTGTTTCAGTTGGTCTCTCAGATGGAATAAATAAAATTGGTAAAAAATCAATTGTATGTTTAAGAGAACCTAGTTTAGGTCCATCATTCGGAATGAAAGGTGGTGCAGCTGGAGGAGGTTATGCGCAAGTAGTTCCGATGGAACAAATTAATTTGCATTTTACAGGAGATTTTCATGCAATTACATCTGCACACAATCTTTTATCAGCACTGATAGACAACCATATTTATTGGGGAAACAAACTTAATATTGATGACAAAAAAATAGTATGGAAAAGAGTAATGGATATGAACGATAGAGCTTTAAGGGCTATAAATATTAATACAAAAGGAGCTTCAAAAGATTTTCCAAGAGAAGATGGTTTTGATATTACAGTTGCTTCTGAAGTTATGGCTATATTTTGTTTATCAAATAACCTGGAAGATTTAGAGAAAAAGATTGGAAATATCACGATAGCTTATAATAAAGAAGGAAAACCAATTTATGCAAAAGACTTAAATGCTCAAGGTCCAATGACAGTGTTACTTAAAGAAGCAATTAGACCTAATGTTGCTCAAACTTTAGAAAACAATCCTGCCTTAATACATGGGGGTCCTTTTGCAAACATTGCACATGGATGCAATTCTGTAATTGCAACAAAAGCTGCTCTAAAACTTTCAGATTATGTCGTTACAGAAGCTGGATTTGGAGCTGATCTTGGGGCAGAAAAATTTATGGATATTAAGTGTAGAAAAGCTAATTTAAAACCTAGCTGCATAGTTATAGTTGCAACTATAAGAGCTCTTAAAATGCATGGTGGTGTCGAAAAAGAAAATTTAAAAAAAGAAAACATTGAAGCTCTTAAAAAAGGTTTGGTTAACCTTGAAAGACATATTAATAATGTAAAAAAATTTGGAGTAGAAACAATAGTAGCAATTAATCATTTCGTTATGGATACAGAAAATGAAATTAATGTTTTAAAAAAATATTGTAATAGTATTGGTATAAAAGTTAGTAAATGTACTCATTGGTCTGATGGAGGTGAAGGTGCTAAAGATTTAGCTCAAAACGTTGTAGAAATATGTGATAATTCTGATGAAAACAATTTCAAGTTTTTATATAATGAAAACGAAACTCTTTGGAATAAAGTAGAAAAAATTGCAAAAGAAATTTATAAAGCAAATAAAATAACAGCAGATGAGAAAGTCAAAGAACAATTAAAAATATTTGAGAAAAATGGTTATGGAAAACTGCCAGTATGTATAGCAAAAACTCAATATAGTTTTTCTGTTGATCCAAAACTTAAAGGAGCACCCTCGGATCATGAAATACCAATTAGAGAGGTAAGGCTTTCATCGGGCGCTGAATTCATAGTAGTTATATGTGGATCAATTATGACAATGCCAGGATTACCTAGGGTACCCGCCGCAGATTCTATTAAATTAAATAAAAAAGGTGAAATAGAAGGCTTATTTTAATTAAGCAGCTTTTAAATAATTTAACCAATTTTTTAACTCTAACATCCGAGCATCCTTTGAAGATTTTTTAATTTCTTCCTCAATAAATTTTATATGATTTTGAATTTCTTCTTCATCTTTAAAACATTTTCTAACATTTATTAGTTTTTCTTTTCTAAATTTAATTAAAGTTATCATTTTATGATATGTAATTTCAGGATGGTACTGCAAACCCCATATATCGCTTATACCATATTTAAAATGAACACTTTGTACTTTATTAATTTTATTCGAAGCTAAATTAACAGCTCCGTGTGGTAGTGTAACAACTTCGTCAAAATTAAAAGCTGGAGAATTAAATTTTTTATTTTTTTGTTTATATAAAGGATGATTTAAACCATTTTCATTAATTTCAATATCATTTGCTATACCTATATGAGCACCTTTAGATGATTTTTTCACCTCCCCACCAGCAGCAGTAACTGCAACTTGCATTCCCCAACATATTGCTAAAATTTTTTTTATATTCTTAAAACATTTTTTCATAAAAGATATTTGTCTACGAATTTCTATGCAGTCATTATAGATATTTAAACTGCTGCCACCCCAAATTAGGCCATCATATTTTTTGATGTTAGGTATTATTTTATCAAAATTTTTTTCAGCACATGGATTAAATACATCAATCTTTAAATCGTTTGAATAGTATGAAAGACTTTCTTTTAAACTTTCTGCGTGAGTTTGAATACCTGAGTTTTGAAAATTTTTATTTTCATTAGGCAAATTCCCTTCAACAATTAAAATTCTGTGCATAAACTCTTAATAAAATTTTATTTCATTTTTTTTTATTTTTTTATAAGATGGTATAGGAAATTATGACTAAAGTTGCAATCATAGGAACCGGTCCATGTGGTTTATCAATGCTAAGAGCATTCGAACAAGCAGAAAAAAAAGATGAAAAAATACCTGAAATAGTTGCTTTTGAAAAACAAAGTGATTGGGGAGGATTATGGAATTACAGTTGGAGGACTGGCTCAGATGAATATGGTGACCCAATTCCTAATAGCATGTATAGATATCTTTGGTCAAATGGACCTAAAGAGTGTTTAGAATTTGCTGATTATTCTTTTGATGAACATTTTGGTAAACCAATACCATCATTTCCTCCAAGAGAAGTTTTATATGATTACATAATAGGTAGGGTAAAAAAAGGAAATTTAAAAAGCAAAGTCAGATTCAATACTACTGTGAGCAATGTTAAATATGATGGTAAAAATTTTGAAGTTACATCGCATGATAAAAAAAATAACAAACACGTAAAAGAAATTTTTGATTATCTGATTGTATCAACTGGACATTTTTCTGTACCTTATATCCCAGAATATCCAGGAATGAGTTCTTTCCCTGGAAGAATAATGCACTCACATGATTTTAGAGATGCCGAAGAATTTAGAGGGAAAAATGTAATTGTATTAGGAAGCAGTTACTCAGCTGAAGACGTAGCACTACAATGTCATAAGTATGGAGCTAAAACAGTAACTATAGGTTACAGACACAATCCAATGGGATTCAAATGGCCAAAAGGAGTAAAAGAAGTTTTTCACCTTGATAGATTAGAAGGAAACAAAGCAATTTTTAAAGATGGTCACAAACAAGAGGCAGATGCAATAATATTATGTTCTGGTTATCTTCATCACTTTCCATTCTTGTCTGAAGATCAAAAACTTAAAACTAGAAATAGATTGTATCCTCCTAAATTATACAAAGGAGTAGTTTGGCAAGATAACCACAAGTTATTATATCTAGGAATGCAAGATCAATTTCATACATTTAATATGTTTGATTGTCAGGCTTGGTTCGCAAGAGATGTGATTATGGGTAAAATTAAAATGCCTAATGGAACTGAAATAGAGAAAGATATTAATAAATGGGTTGCTATGGAAGAAAAGCTAGAAAACCCAGATCAAATGATAGATTTTCAAACAGAATATACAAAAGAACTTCACGAATTGTCAGATTATCCAAAAATTGATTTTGAGTTAATAAGAAAACATTTTAAAGAATGGGAGCATCACAAAGTTGAGGACATTATGACATATAGAAATAAATCTTTTTCATCTCCAGTTACTGGATCAGTTGCTCCAATTCATCATACTCCTTGGGCGTCTGCTATGGATGATACGTTAAAAGTTTTTTTAGACCAAAAAAAATAAACTGACTAATGTTTAGTTTACCACCTAATATTTAATTTTTTATTATTTAAAATAGACTTAATCAAATCTACCATTAAAGGTATTTTTTTATTATTCACTTTTTTTAATATTTGTTTTCCTACTTCAAAAACTAACTCAGCTCCTTCGATAGTATCCTTTAACATAAATTTTTTTTTTGCATTTTTAAATGTATATCCTCTTCCTAGTAACTCTCCCATCTTACTATTTCTTCCTCCTACGGCACTTACATACAAATCTCCAATACCTGCAAGTCCATATACTGTTTCTTTTTTACCTTTTAAAAACTTTGTTAAATAAATCATTTCATTTATAGACTGAGCAAATATTGAGGAAGATGTATTGGCTCCTTCGCCTGCCCCAATTAGCATAGAATAAATATTTTTAATTGCAGAACATATTTCTACTCCTTTTACATCTCTAGAGTATTGTATTTTATAATAATTAGTTGAAATTAGATTTCCTATTGATTTAGCTTTATTAATATTTGTGTTTGCTATTATTGTGCTAGATTTTATTTTTCTAGCCAACTCTTTTGCCAAACAAGGTCCTTTTAACACTGATATATCAAACTTTTTTTTACCTTTATTTAGTTGTTCAGACATTGTGATTATTTTTTTTGAACTTTTGTCAAATTTAAGACCTTTTGTTAAGATTAGAATACGAGTATTAAATTCCAAATTTTTTAAATTTTCTCTTATTAAATCTATACCAGTTGAGCTTACCGCTATTACTATCAGATCCCATTTTTTTCTCAATAATTCATTAGAAAAAATCGTTATGGTTAATTTTTTTGATAAATTTAATTTTAACGAAGGATGAAATTTTTTTTTTGAAGATAATTTTTTAACTAGTTTGAAGTTATAAGGCTCACTTAATGTAACATGATGCTTGTTATCTATACATGGGACTGTAAATGCTGCCCCCATAGCTCCAGCTCCAATTATTAATATTTTTTTCATAGCTTAAATTATGCTAAAGTTTTTCTAATTGCTTGTTTCCAACCTTGCAATAAATTATTTCTCAACGATTTATTAAGTTTTGGCGAAAAAACTCTATCTTTTTTCCATTTAAATTGAATTTCTTTTAAAGATTTGAATTCTCCAATTTGATATCCTGCTAAAAATGCGGCACCTAAAGCTGTTGTTTCTAAAACTTTAGGTCTTATTACTTTTAAATTTATTATGTCTGATAAAAATTGTGAAAACCAATTATTAGCAACCATTCCACCATCTATCTTAATAACTTTTGGTTTTAAACCATCTTTTTTCATAGAGTCAAATAAATCATAACTTTGATAAGCAACAGACTCTATTGTAGCTCTTACTAAACTTTTCCAATCACTACTCCTTGTCAAGCCTGTAATTAAACCTCTAACATCTGTTCTCCAATAAGGTGCTCCTATTCCACTAAATGCTGGGACCACATATACTCCGTCATTATTAATTTTTGATTTTGCAATTTTTTCGGTTTCGTATGCATTATTAATTAATTTTAATTTATCTCTTAACCATTGCACTCCAGCTCCAGCTATAAAAATTGAACCTTCTAATGCATAAGTATTTTTTCCTTTTAAAGTATAACAAATCGTAGTTAACAATTTATTTTTTGATAAAATTTTCTTTGATCCAGTATTCATAATTACAAATGCTCCAGTGCCATATGTGCTTTTTATAGAACCTTTTTGAAAGCATGATTGACCTATAGCTGCTGCTTGCTGATCTCCTATTACAGCAGATATAGGTATTTCTTTTCCTACTATTTTTTTATGTGTCATTCCAAAATTATCTGCAGAATTTTTTACCTCAGGAAGAATATTATTAGGAATTTTTAATTTTTTTAATATTTCATTGTCCCATCTATTTCTATTAATATTAAATAACATTGTCCTAGATGCGTTAGTAGTTTCAGTTAGATGTCTTTGACCATTTGTAAGTTTCCAAATTAGAAAAGTATCAATAGTACCAAATAACAAATTATTTGATTTTAATAATTTTTTAGATTTTTTAACATTGTCTAATATCCATTTTATTTTTGTTGCTGAAAAATAAGGATCAATAAACAATCCAGTTTTTTTTCTAATTTTATATTCAAAATTATTTTTTTTTAAATTCTGACAATAATGTTGTGTTCTTCGATCTTGCCAAACAATAGCATTATAGATTGCTTTACCATTTTTTTTATTCCATAGAACTGTTGTTTCTCTTTGATTTGTAATCCCTATGCTTAATATTTTTCCATTAAGTTTGTTTACTTTTTGAATTACTTTTTTTAAAGAAGTAATTGTAGTTTTCCAAATTTCATTTGGATTATGTTCTACCCAACCATTTTTAGGAAAATATTGCCTGAATTCCTGCTGTGATGTAAATCTCACATTGCCAAAAGTGTCAAACAATATAACTCTTGTGGACGTTGTTCCTTGATCAATAGCAACAAGAAATTTTTTCACAAATTTTAATCAATACCTAGATGTTTTTTTCTTTTATCTACCCAAGTTCGAATTAAATTATCAAATATTAGTCCTATAAATGCTACACATATACCTAGTGTTAAACCTTTACCTCCACCCTGTTTATCGGATAGAGCTTTTAAGATGTATTGCCCCAAATCCTCCGTACCAATGAAAGCTCCTATTATCACCATAAATAAAGCAAATACTATTGTTTGATTTAATCCAAGCATCATATGAGGAAATGCTAAGGGAAATTCTATTTTAGTTAATCTTTGAAATTTTGTTACACCAGACATCGTTGCTGCATCATGCAAAGCGACTGGAACACCTCTTAGTCCTTCTATAGTGTATCTTGTAGCTGGGATAGTTGCATAAACAATAACAGCTATTAATACAGATGTGTCTGTTATTCCGAATAACATCATAACAGGAATTAAATAAACAAAAGAAGGAAAAGTTTGAAAAATATCACAAATACCTAACATAAAATTTGTAGTGATTTTATTTTGAACACAAATAGTCCCTACTGTAACTCCAATTATCATTGACGCTATAACTCCAAATGTTGCCATGTAGGCAGTAACCAAAGCCCTATCCCACCATGGACTAAAAGCTATAAATAAAGCTAAACTTCCAACAACAATTGCAGAACGAATTCCACCAATAATATAACCAGCTCCAATAACTAAAACCAATGTTGCAACTGCAGGCATTCTTAAATACAGACCCCTCATTGGTTGAAGCACTTCTGTAATTAGCCACGTATTAAATGCTTTTATATACACAAAGAAAGTATCAAAAATCCAATCAACTCCTTTATTCCAAAAACCTGCTGTTGAAATCCCTTTATTGTGTGGAATTTCAAATAAATAATTAAAAGTGTCTTTAAATATAAAAGAACCAGAGTAAGCTAGGATTAATCCAAGTATTACCGCTCCTACAAAAAATATAAAATTTTTATGACGTTGAAAAAAAGTTAAATTACCAAAATAATCCTCTTGCTTGTTGGCCCACGCTAAAGACATTTTATCTAGTAATATTGCAATTAAGCTAATGCATAATCCTGCCTCTAATGCCAGACCTATATTAAGTTGATTTAAAGCTAAAAGTAAGTTCCATCCTAATCCTTTAGCACCAATAAAGGCTGCTATAACTGCCATTGAAAAACAAACCATGATAACTTGGTTCACACCAATCAAAATATCTCTTCTTGCAGTTGGAATTAATACTTTAAATAAGAGTTGCCAATTGTTACATCCGCTCATTTTGCCAGCTTCTATAACTTCAGGAGGTACTGCTCTAAGTCCTAAAATGGTTAATAGAATCATAGGTGGAATAGCAACGACCATTGTAATAATTACAGCTGCGTGATCTCCAATACCAAACAATACCATTGCAGGAACTAAAACTGCATATTGAGGCATGGTCTGCATTACTAAAAGTATTGGATACAATGCTTTCTCAACACGTTTACTTTTGTAGGCCATAATTCCTAGGCTCAAACCGAAAATAAAAGATAAAGGTGCTGCAACTAGTATGAAAGAAAGTGTTTGCATTGATGGTTTCCATTGACCAAAAATAGAAATATAAACCATTGTAAACCCTGCAAATAAAGCAAGACCTTTACCACTTAATTTATAACTAAGAATAGTTGCTCCAGCTGCAACGATTGTCCATGGTAATCCTGGTAGTTCTGCCCAGGGATTTTTATCTATCCAATCCCAACTGCTAAACGCTACAATAGTTTCAACACCTCCTAACAAAATTTCTCTTATAAACTCTATAAGAAATGTCATAAATGCAGTAATATTTCTAGTTATTTGAAGTACTAAAGGACGTGTTTTGAATTCTTGTGTATCTTCATTCCAAAACTCCATTGGCATCCATTCATTCAAAAGAAAAAATAAACCATCATTTATCCAAATAGGTAACCATCCTAATAGAGGTGGTAATCTCCAAAAGTTATCAAATGCAAAGTACCTTACTTCTTTTCCTAAAAATATATATGTGCTTTGATTTGGATCTTTAACAAATTCTGCTTGTCCTCTTATAAACTTATAGGTTTCAGGAACATCTATTGCAAAACAAAGAGTAAAAAATACAGATAGTAAAAATAACCATTGAAATAATTTTGGATATTTTCTTATAAGTTCCATAATTTAACTGTTATTTTTTCTTCCTCCAAAAACAGTATGAATTATTTTTGAAGGACGAACAGTTCCTACAATTTTATTGTTTTCATCAATTACATTTACAGATTTTTCTTGAGTTAAAATTTTTTCAGCTACATTTTCAATTATTTCGTCTTTTGAAACTTTTATATCACTCAAATTTTCAGTAGTTGGCGCATCCATTACATCTTCTATTATTAAAACTTTTTCTCTTGGAACTTCCTCTGTAAATTTTTTTACGTATTCTGTTGCTGGATTTAGAACAATATTTGCTGGTGTGTCTAACTGTTCAATTATTCCATCTTTCATAATTGCTATTCGATCCGCAAGTTTTAATGCCTCATCAAAATCATGTGTAATAAACATAATGGTTTTTTTTAATTTTTCTTGAAGTCTTAAAAATTCGTCTTGCATTTCTTTTCTGATTAATGGATCAAGCGCTGAGAAAGGTTCATCTAAAAACCAAATATCTGGTTCAACCGCTAATGATCTGGCTATACCTACTCTTTGTTGTTGACCTCCAGATAGTTCTCTTGGAAAGTAATTCTCTCTTCCTTCAAGACCAACTAGTTTAACCATATCCATTGCTTTGCTAATACTGTCTTCAGTTTTTATTCCTTTGATTTGCAATGGAAAAGCGATATTTTCCACTACAGTTTTATGTGGTAGTAGTGCAAAACTTTGAAAAACCATTCCCATTTTACTTCTTCTAAGTTCAATTAGCTCTTTATCCTTTAATGATAGCAAATCTTGACCTTCAATATAAATTTTTCCATCTGTAGCATCCGTTAATCTTGAAATACATCTTAGCAATGTAGATTTTCCTGAGCCAGACAAACCCATCACAACTAACATTTCACCTTTAGAAACTTCGAAAGATGCGTTGTTAACTCCTACGATGCATCCATTTTTCTGAAAAGTTTGCGCATCTACATTTCCATTAGCATCTTGAAGCATTTTTTTAGCATTAGCTCCAAAAATTTTATAAACACTCTCACATTTGATCACAGCATCGGACATAATTACTCAACAGGTTATACGATATTTAGTTAAAATAAAATCTATATAATTATTGCTTTTCCTCCTTAAAAATTTTTTATGAAATAAACCCTGGTATCAATTCCAGTGCTTAAAAAACTCAATACTTCTCCACTAACATTTTCTGTTTTATTTACCCCAACATTTTCTCCACTTACAGAATAGCCAGCAAAACATTTATTTTTTTCACTATCCCATTTTACAAATGTATCATCGATTTTATTACCATTAATCGTATATAATTCGTAAGCTTCATAATTTAAAAAATGAGCAGCCATAATAGCACGCTGGGGAATAAGTTTTGTTGCATTACATACTGCTTCGTATAGTTCATCGGTCAATCTATAATTATCAGTTCCATCAAAGGTTACCAGAATACCTGACGGTAGTTTTGAAATTAATTCATTTAGTTTTTTTTCTTTTGCAATTCTTTCTTCTTCTAGTTTCATTTTTCTAATTAATTCATCACCGCCTCCCCAAAAAACATTTAAAATACCAAATGATAATATGATAAAAATAGTTAAAGCAACAAGACCCCCGAATTGTTTAACTTGTTCAGGTAAATCTTTTAGTTTATTAAAATGTATGTTTTGTAACATTATTTAATTATTCTTGTAATTGACCATTTTTCCAAATTCCTGATCTTTGTGTTCCATCTGAAAAGGTAAACGTCCCCTCTCCATTCATGAAACCATTAGCCCACTCACCTTCATAAGTTGCACCATTTGGAAAAGTTAAAATACCTTTTCCACTCCATTCACTATTTTTAAATTCTCCTTTATAAATATATCCATTGGGCCAAATTTCAGTTCCTTGTCCATGTTTTTTTGTACCAACCCAGTTTCCTTCATAAGTTGTTTTGTCTGTGTAGGTCCATTTGCCAAAACCATCTACACAATTTCCTTCACAACCTGTTTTTCGAGCTGATGCTGAGGTCACGATTAGAAAACTCAAAATTATATAAAAGATGTATTTTTTCATTAATTTATTTTACACCAAATTATTTAAAAAAAAATCCCTCCCAACTTTGTTGGGAGAGATTCATAATTTATTAGCTTAAGCCTTACTTAGTAAAAGCTTGCCAAACTTTCTTGTTATCAGCTAACCATTTTTTAGCTGCATCTTCGTGAGTCATTTTGTCAACGTCAACTAAAGCTGCCATTGCACCAATTTGACCTGTAGAAAATGAAAGTTTTTTAAACATAGCCGCTGCTTTTGGATGAGTTTTTGGAAAGTCTGCATTTACAGCCTTTTTCAAATAACCGTCTGGCGAACCACATTTTCCATCACCACCATCTTCTGGTCTGCAACCAGCTGTATATGGAGGGAAGTCTATAAATGTAAAACCAGCACCATCTGTAAAGTTTGGTGTCCAGTTAAAGATGATAGTTCCTCTTCCTTCTTTTTTAGCCGCTGCCAATTCTGCCCAAAGTGCATCTGCACTTCCGGCAAATTTAACCCACCAAAGATCTCCTAATCCTAGAGCATCAATCCTTTGAGGTATTAAATCTCCGTGCCAAGTTTGTGGTCCTTCTAACATTCTTCCTTTTCCATTTGAATCAGGTGTTACAAAGTTTTTAGCACAATCAGGGCTTTTTAAAGCTGTCCAGTCTGGTAGACCTGGGCATAATCCTTTATCAACAACCCAATTAGGATATCCCATATCCTCAAGTGTTCTTGCCTCGTGATCTCCCCAATCAAGCAAACCACCTTTATCAAGAGCTGTTGTAAATGATTTACCAAAAGCAGATTCCCAAACTTCGTGTGATATAGTCACATCACCAATTCTAATAGACTCATAAACTGCCTGAGAGTCAGCCGGTACATATTTTACGTTATTACCCATTGATTCAAAAATTCCACCTATAACGTAAGCCATAACAACTTGCGATGACCAGTTATGAGTTGGGATAACAATCGGTTTTTTACTATCTGCTGAGTTAGCTATTCCAACAAAAGAAACTGCTGAAATCAAAACTGCAGATATTAAAGATATTAATTTTCTCATTTTTCCCCTTTCCTTAATATTAAGTATGTTGATTTAAATCTTTCTAACTAAAAACATTAATTATTTTTTATATATATATTTTTTATAAATAGTTTTATACTATTATTAAAATATAAGGAAATTATGAAAACAAGTTTTGACATAAAAGAACCAGGTTTAAATGTTTTGCCACCTGGGGTTGAACGTCATGTAATTAATGGTGGTGGTCTAACTGGTTTGCAAATCTTTCCAGATGATGAAGTTGAAATAATTAATGATGAAGGAAATCAAATTTGTGAAATTATTGTATTTGATAATGATGGCATATCTGATCCTGGAATTTTAAATCTTAAAGAAAATACTAAAAATTCAGATATAAAAAAAATTCTTAGTACTAAAGATGAAAGTTCATTAGTTGCATCTTATCAATTAAAAAAAAGAAATTTAAATATTTTAAAATCAAAGTCATCAATAGTTTTTAGCAAAGATTCTATCTCGGGTGATAAAGTAAATTTTAAATCAAAAGATAAATGTTATGTAATTTTTGCTGCGCCTGGAAAAAATATGTTAGTACACGAACAAAATCCTTCAACTGATTTAACTTTATTTATTAAAAGAGCAAAAATTGTGAATGATAAAGAATTATCAGTTATCCCAGATCCAGTATTTGATCCCAAATATGAAAAAAATATTGATCGGGCAACTGCAATTTCTTTTCAAGTAAAAGAAGGAGATTACATTCAAGTTATTACTCCAACGGGAAGACAATGTTCCGATTTTGTAGCTTTTGATACAAAAAAATTAGATAAAAAAATAGAAAAAGGCTTGGATTGGCAGACTACAAGAACTTTTATGGGGCAAACTTTTCCTGGGCCGGGATTATTTTCTAAATTTTATGATACTGACCATGAACCTTTGGTAGAAGTTATCAGAGATACTGTTGGAAGACATGATACCTTCAATTTAGCTTGTACCTCTAAATATTATGAGGATGCAGGTTATTTTGGTCATCCAAATTGTTCAGATAATTTAAGTAATACAATGAAACAATATGGACTCCAAAGAAAAAAAGGATGGCATGCTATAAACTTATTTTTTAACACTTCTGCTGGAGGGTTAAATTCAGTACTTTCAGATGAATCTTTTGCAAGACCTGGTGATTATGTTTTGTTTAAAGCTTTAAAAGATATTACCTGTGGAACTTCTGCTTGTCCAAGTGATATAGACGCATGTAATTCATGGAATCCAACCGATATTTTTGTTAGAACTTATGATAGTAAAAAAGAATTTAAAAAATCTTTTGCATTTAGAATGAAGACAGACTCGGAAAAAAAATTAACAAAGAACTCAGGTTTCTACGAAAGAACATCTAAATTAACTAGAAATTTTATTGATGCTAGAGGTTTTTGGCTACCTAACGATTATACAAAGCATGGTTTAGTAAACGAATACAATGCGTGTAGAGACAAAGCTGTTTTAATTGATTTATCTTCTTTAAGAAAATTTGAAATTTTAGGTCCTGATGCAGAAGAATTAATGAATTATACTTTAACAAGAAATGTTAAAAAATTGTCAGTTGGACAAGTTGCTTATTCAGCTATGTGTTATGAAAACGGTCAAATGTTTGATGATGGAACAGTTTTTAAACTTAGCGACCATGGATTCAGATGGATTTGTGGAGATGAGTATGGTGGAGAGTGGTTAAAAGAAATTGCAAAGAAAAAGAATTATAAAGTTGTTATAAAGAATTCAACAGATCAAATTAGCAATGTTTCAATACAAGGACCAAATAGTAGAAAGATTTTAAATAAAATAATTTTTACTCCACCAACTCAACCATCTATTGATGAGCTTCAATGGTTTAGATTTTCAATTTGTAGAGTTGAAGACTTACAAGGAATTCCTTTGGTAGTTTCAAGAACTGGTTATACTGGAGAGTTAGGTTATGAAGTTTGGTGCCATCCTAAAGATGCTCCTAAAGTTTGGGATAAATTAATGGCGGCAGGAAAAGATGATGGTTTAATACCTGCAGGATTTGCAGCGCTAGATAAACTTAGAATTGAAGCTGGTTTGATATTGTTTGGTAACGAATTTGACGGACAGCAAGATCCTTTTGAAGCTGGTATAGGTTTTTCAGTTCCTTTAAAAACAAAAGAAGATGATTTTATTGGAAAAAAAGTTTTAATAGAAAGAAAGGCCAATCCACAAAAAAAATTAGTTGGTTTGGAATTAATTGCAAAAGAGCCAGCTGGACATGGTGATTGTGTTCATATTGGAAGATCACAAGTGGGTGTTGTTACTAGCGCATGTTTTTCAACAATTCTAAATAAAAATATTGCCTTATGTCGAATAGATTCTAAGTATGCAGAATTAGGAACAGAGGTTGAAGTTGGCAAAATAGATGGTCATCAAAAAAGAATTCCAGCTAAAGTCGTTAGATTTCCTTTCTATGATCCTGAAAAAATAAAACTTAAATAATGGCCAAAATTAAAAAAGATTTATTAGAATTTTGGGAAGAACAAATGAAACTATCCCATACCTCTAGTAACTATTTTTTTAGAAAATCACCCTCTCATTATCATATGATGT
>CACIBQ010000015.1 GCA_902584915.1 uncultured Pelagibacteraceae bacterium | reverse complement strand
GTCAAAAGTGGTTTTCTACAGTCAAAAAAAGGAGTACATATAAATTATCCAATTAAATTAAATCCGTTAACAGAAAAAGATATTTATGCTTTAAAATTAGGAAAATTATTAGGAATAAAAAACTTTGCTATTTCATTTGTAAATAATCACAAAGATATTTATGATGTTAAAAAAATTGTAGGGAATAATAATAAAATTATATCTAAAATTGAAACATTGAATGCGATTAAAGATTTAAAAAAAATTGCCAAAGTTTCAACATCTCTGTTAATTGATAGAGGAGATTTGTCCCGATATATACCAATAGAGAAAATACCGCTTGCTCAAGAAATGATAATTAAAAATGCAAAAAAAATAAAAAAACCAGTTTATGTGGCAACAAATTTACTTGAGAACATGATAGAAAATTCACAACCAACAAGAGCAGAAAGTAATGATATTTACTCGAGCTTGAAGCAAGGAGCCAAAGGTTTAGTTTTAGCAGCCGAGACTGCGATTGGAAATTATCCCAATAATTGTGTATCTTTTTTAAAGAAATGTATAAGCGTCTATAAATCAAAAAAACTTTAACAAAAATGAAGTACCATCAAGTAAAAACTTTAACAAAAAATATAATTCTAATAGATGGAATCGCCAGATCTGGAAAATTAGTGACCGGAGCTCTTGTTTCATCATTTAAAAATTCCGAACATTTAGAGTTTGGTTTAAATTTTGAGTATTTTTGTCCTGCAATAGAATTTAATAAAACTGATTTAAATTATGCGAATGCTTTTATAACAACTTATTTAAATAACTTAATTTATAATAAATATTTATCTAGAAATGTTAATTTCAGACCCAGTGATAGAACTGGAGTGCCAAACTCGATAAACATGAATACTTATAAAAGACGACTACATGCAAAAGAAGGAAATGCAATAATTGATCTTATTTTAAAAGAAAAAAAACAAATTCCATTTATTACTCACAATATACTAGTCACAATTAATGCTCTTAATAAATTAGATTTTAATTATAAAATGATTGAAATTTTTAGAAATCCCATGGATTTAGTAATGTCATGGTACAAAAGAGGGCTCGGAGAAAGGTTTGGCAAAGATAAAAGAATGTTTACTTTGTTAATAAAAAAAAAAAATAAAATTTTTCCTTGGTATGATCAAATATCAAATTTGAATTTAAAAGCTTATAACGAACTAGAAAAATGTGCAAATTATGTTTATTTTTTAACAAAAAAATCAATTGAAAATTACAAAAATCTTAAAAATAAAGATAAAAAGAAAATATTTATTACGTCATATGAAGATATTGTCGAAAATACTTATAATGAAGTAAAAAAAATGTCGTTTTTTTTGAATTTAAAGTTTTCTAACAAAACAACAAAGTTTATGGAGAAAAACAAGGTTCCAAGTAAAATCGATGAGAACATTTTAAATTCTAATCGGTTATTTTTAGAATCTAGATTAAACAAAGAAACATTCAAAAAATTAATAGATTTAGAAAAAAAATTTAATAACAACATATATAATCTTAAAAATAATTAGAAACTAAAATTCGTTAGATTAAATAATTAATTAAATGTCTATTATTGGTTTCTAGTTGCTCTTTTAATGAGGCATTAAAAGTATCCTTATTAGGTTGATATTCTGAAATTTTATTTGTAGCTGTTGAAAAAAAACTATTTAGATCAAGATTTCTTTTAATATCAAAATTAAAAAGAAGTGGATTTTCAACTTTTATATGTTCCTCAAAAAAATAAAATGCAGATTGAGCTTTTTTTATTTGATCTTTTGTCAATCCGTCTAAAATTACCTTATCAATGTTCTTTATTAAATTATAATATTCCGGTTCATTTTTTGGTTCGTATGTAAAGCCAAGTCCTTGATAATAAGAGTCACCACAAATAATACTCGGTATTCCAAAACATGGATATTCCAATCCAGCAGAACCCTGCGATGTAAATAAACAGTGAGAAACTTCCCTAAGTAAACTAGTTTTAAATTCTTTTGGAAAGAATTTTATATTTTTATTATTTCCTATTATTTTTTGGAATTCATCAAAAGTAGTTGTACTTTTATTTCGATTTTTACCATAATCGCTAGGGTGATCTTTTATGATCCAATTAATTTCTAATTTTTCATTTTTAATAAAAGCCAGGGTTTTCCTTAACCAAGTCAAATTATCTCTAAATATTCTCCATTCATTATTGTAATTTCCATCGTAGAGATTATGCGAGTAAATAGTACAAATTTTTCTTGAACCATCCCATCCAAAATGATTAAGCAATTGTTCAGAAGTTTTTTTATTTTGATTATTGTTTATATAATTTTTTATTGATTTTTGATCGTGATGTTCTCTTTCGCCCTCATAAAGCTGATTTATAATTTTAAATCCCTCATTAAAGTACTCTTTCTTTGATTTATTAATAACACTTGTAAGCTGTATGTCAGAAATTTTTTTATTTGATTGAAAAGCTTCTTTTATTGATTTGAAGAGTCTCACACTCATTTTTTTTGTGCCCCCAACCCTTGAAAGCACTTTTATATTATTATTTAAAGCATTTTGAAAAATAATATTAGATGGCAAAAATTGAGTTTCAGACATGACTATATATTTAAATTTTTCATTTATAAATAAATTTTTATAAAAATTACTGTAAAACAAAGCTTCAGCTAAGAAAAAATAAATCTTCATGTTTATATTTTCTAAAGTCCCTCCTGTTGTATGTCTTAAAATATGATCGTATATACACCTCCCATAATTAATATTTTTTTCTGTGTATGAAATAAAATTATCAATGTTGTTTATTTTTTTAATAATTATAAATGCACTGAATAAGTATTTTATTCTTTGAGTAAGAGAAATTTTGGGATGAGTGACAAAATTATTTATATTGAAACTTTTAATAATTTTTTTTCCAAACTCATCATTGAAGTTAATTAGTCCATATGGTTCAAAATTATAAAAGTTACTGACGTGTCTTCCTATTATGCTTTCTGTAATTATATAGCCAGGATGATGAACAAAGCTAGTAATTAGAATTTTGTCTTTTTTATTTGATTGTTTTTGCTTCCACTTAGCTAAATTATTTCTAGTATATTGCTCGAAAATTTTTTTATTTACATTAATACTGTTTTTTTTTTTTAAAAACGAAAAAAAGCTTATTATATGGAATATAATTGAATATATGATTGATGATAAAAAAATAAAATACTGATAATTAAATATTTTTGGTTTTTTATTCATTAGTTATAATGATTCTTACAAGTATTTTTCGTTAATTTTACGATGCCTTATACTTTTTGCAGGGTTTCCAAAGTAAATTTTTTGCGAACTACAATTTTTTGTTACAACTGAACCTATTCCAATAACAACATCTTTTTCAATTTTTATATTATTTTTAATAACAGAGCCGCTTCCTATGTGACTTCTTTCATTTAGAATTACACTTCCGTTTGTAATGGCCCCAGGGGCAATACTAGAAAAATCCTTAAAAATATTATCATGCTCTACAATAGAACCAGTATTTATTAAACAATGCTCTCCTATCTTACAATTTGAATTAATAATTGCACCTTTCATTACAATTGATCCTTTACCAATTTTGTTATTTTTAGATACCAGTGTTTCGTCGGATATATAAGTATACCAATTTATTTTTTTATACTTAATTTCCATTTCATTTTTTATTTTTTCTCTAGTAAAATTATCACCAACTGCAATTATAAAAAAAATATTTTTCACTTTTTGTACTTCTGAATAAATTGGGATTTGTTTTTTTTCTATAATAATTTTTTTTAATTTTTTGTTTTTTGAGTCAAAAAAACCAATTAAATTAACTTTTTTTGAATGTATTATTTCAAAAGCTAAAATTTTTGCTTGAAGTCCTGAACCAACTATAATTAATTTTTTTTTCATATTTCAATAACTTCATCTTTTAAGAAATTTTTTTTTGCTTTTTTGCCTATAATTTTTCCAATACTCATTGGAGAGACTCCTTTCTTCGATCTTTTACAAGTTAAATTTTTTAAAGAAAATTTTTCATTTTTTTTTATCATATTTTTTGCTACTAAGAATTTTCTAACAATATTTATATTTTTTTTTTCACATTTTTGTATTTCTTTCAAATCATTTCCAAGAATCTCATCAGCATGTTTTATTTTTTTTATCATTTGTTTAAGTTCAAAAAAATTAATTGAAGCTTTATGATCTGGACCATTTAATTTTTTATTTATAGTAAAATGTTTTTCTACAAACTGAGCACCACCATAAACTGCTGCTATAGAAGCATCAATACCGATAGTATGATCTGAAAATCCTACATTTAGTAAAAAATCATTTTTCATTTTATTTATTACTCTTAAATTTAAATATTTGTGTTCTGTTGGATATTCCGTCACACAATGCATTATAACTATTTTATCTTGAATTTTTTTTAACTGTTTGTGGTTAGTTATTATTACCCTGTTTTTAATACATCTATAAATACGCTTTTTAGTTATTAAATTTATGGCATCCACTATTTCAGAATTACTACTCATACCTGTAGATAAAATAATCTTATAATTATTTAATTTAATTTTTTTTAGTAAAAAAGAGTTTGTTATTTCTCCGGATGGTATTTTCAAATAATTTTTATATTTTAGGGAATTAACTAATTTTAAACTTTTTTCATCAAAAATAGATATCATAAAATCAATATTTAATTTTTTTGAATAAGAAATTATATCTTTAAGAAAGTTTCCATTAATTTCTAATTTCTTAATTAGTTCGTATTGCGAATTTACATTTGAATTTTTTTGATATTTTGCAAGAGTTGAATATTTAGTTACCATACTATTTGTTTCAAATAATTGAAATTTGATGGCATTAGCACCAGCTTTTTTAGCATGATAAATAAGAGATTTTGCAATTTTAATAGACCCATTATGATTTACTCCCGCTTCAGCAATTACGTAAGTTTTTTTATTTGAATTAGATTTCATAAAATTTTTCAGCTAAATTAATTTTTTTAAAATTTAAAATTTGTAATATTTTTTTCGAGATTAGTTTAGAAGTATTTTTAAATTTTTTTTTTATTTTTATTTTTTTATTTATATATTTCTCTATCTTATTTGATATTTCTCCGGAGTCAAAAGATGCATGGATAATATTTTTTTCAAAATTTCTTCCACTCTGTCTATTGCCAATATTTAAAGCATAAACATTTGCGTTCGGAGTTTCAATTACACCACTCGAGGAATTGCCGATAACTAAATTTACATTATTCATAAGATTAATATAATCTTCCCTCCCAAGTGATTTAATCATTTTTGTATTATTATTTTTTTTTATAAAAATATTTATTGAATCGATAAATATTTTTGATCCAGGGTCAGAATTGGATGTTGTAAATATATAAAAGTATTTATTTTTATATTTTACAGCGTTTAAAAGTGACGATATTTGTTTCTTGTAACTGACATTACTCATAGTTTCAGGATGAAGTGTGACCAATGCAATTTTTTTATTTAGAGGTATTTTATATTTTTTTAAGATATTTATTTTTGGTATTATTTTTACATTTCTAAAATTTTCTTCACCAAGAGATCCGAAATTAAAAATTTTTTTAGGGTTTTCTCCTAATTGCATTAATCTTTTTTTGTAAATATTATTAGTAACAAAATGGAAATTAGAAAACTTAGATATAGAATGTCTTAGTTTATCATCAAACGCTCCCTCAGTTAGCTCTCCTCCATGCAAGTGAAATATTGGGATTTTGTTTAAAAAACAACAAAAGCTGAAAATAAAAGCTTCATATCTATCACCTAGTACTATCGCCGAAGATGGTTTATTTTTTAGTATTTTCGATGAGTATTCTCTTAAAATTTTTGAACAATAAAGCGATAGTGGCTCGGAATTAGAATATGATTTTAAATCAGATTTTATTTGAATTTTAAAACCATCACTCAAGATTTCTTTATAAGTATTACCATATTCTCTTGAAAAATGATCTGAACCAGCAAAGATTGATATTTTTAATTTGTTATTTAATTCTTTTATTAATTTATACATAATTCCATAATCTGCTCTGGAGCCAGTAAAAATAATAATTTTTTTTTTTATCATTTGAATTTTTTATTTTTTAATAATCAAATATTTATTTTCTAAAAATAAATATTTTAATCCTGAATTTTTAAAAGTTTTATACACATCATCCAAATCTGATGATATTGGATACCCATGGAGATTCAAACTAGTATTTAAAACTGCAGGTATTCCACTTAATTCATAAAATTTATTTATTAAATTATAATAATTTTTATTTTTATTAAATTTTAACATTTGAGGTCTAACAGTACGATCATATGGATGAGTTCCAGCTTTAATTTGTTGTAGATTATTTACTTTGGTATCAAAACCTATTGTCATAAATTCAGATAATATTTTCTTTTTGTTAATAATATAATTTTTATGTTTTTCATAAATTATCGATAATGCAAAAGGCATCCAAAAATCTCTATTTTTTATCATCTCATTAATTGTTTTTATTACATTATTATTGGAGGGATTTGCTATTATACTTCTGTTTCCAAGTGCTCTAGCTCCAAATTCCTCTTTGCCCTGAGCAATTGCTACTATTTCACCTTTTATTAATAGCCTCGCAACTAGATTGTGGGAGACATTTTTTTTAATTAGAAATTTTTTTTTATTTTTAAATTTCAAATTAATTTGTTCTTCAATGGAACGTTTATTTCTAAATAAGTTTTGCCCCAAGTATATATTATTTAGGCTTTCAGAGTTAGATTTTGACAGATAGTAGCAAGCACCAATTGAAAGTGAGTCATCAGTTCCTGTAGGAGGAACATAAATTTTTTTTACGAAACTTAACTCAGACAAAACTTTATTTGCTTTAATATTCATAGATACACCCCCACTAATTGAAAAACAATTTACTTTATATTTTGAATTTATTTGTTTAAGTAAATTTGCAGTAATTTTTTCTACAAACATTTGAACTGCACCGGAAATATTATCAAATCTATATTGTTCTAAATTTTGTTTTAAATAATTATATAAATTCTTAGGTCTATTTTTGTGAACAATTTTGCAATTTTTAACTTTTAAAATATTTTTAAAGACTTTTTCGTATATTTCTTTTGTGTATTTGCCTTTAGAGTAAGGTGCCATTCCCATTACCTTATATTCATGTTCATCGGGCCTCATTGAAAGTATTAATGTTACTAACTTATAAATTCTAGCAATATCACAAGAGTTTGTTCTATTAATATTTATAATATTTTTTTTATTTTTTGATGGAAGCCATAAAGTCTGATTAATCCCATCTCCTTGACTATCGATTGTTAGTACGCAAATTTTATTTTTTTGAATTTCTTTTCTACTTAAAGAAAAATATGCATAATGTGCATGGCAAGTATGATGATCAGAAAAAATAATTTTTTTTACCAGATTTTTAGATTGCTTTTGTAAAGTTGTTTTAAGAAAATTATTTAAATCTTTATAGTCTCCATCTTTGATTAAATCTAATTTTTTTCTTTCTAAAGAAATAGATGCTTTATTTCTTTTATCTTTATCAAGTTTGTCAAAATATTTTTTTACTGATTGGTTTGCTAGTAATTTTGAATAATATTTATCACCATAGAAATCTGTATAGTCTTTAACATTAAAATAATTGGAAATAGGATATTTATAAAAATTTAAATTTGGATTTGTATTAACAAAGGCAGCTATGTCGATATGAGTTTTTTTTTTTTCAATATATTTTAAACAGTTTTCAATAGATTTTCTTGGATAACCTCCAAAGTTTTTAATTTTAGTAAATCTTTCTTCTTGATAAACTAGCTCAATTTTACCATTTATCATAAGTGCGCAGCTTGCACCATGACCAGCGTTTATTCCTAGAAAATTCATATTTTATCTAAAATTGTATCTGTTATGTTCATTTTTAACTTTCCTTTACTTAAATCATTTAAATATAAATATATAATTAGTTTAATTAATTTCATTATAATTATTAATTAATTTTGTAACTTTTGTTCAATATTTGAACAATATACATATTAATAAAGACATTTACAATCTAATTTATATTATATAGAATAGCGTTCAAATATTGAACAAATGATTGAAGACAAAGATAAATTTGAGATTTTAAGAAAATTAGATGATAGAGGATCTGAGACGCAAAGAAATTTGTCAGATAAATTAGGTTTTAGTTTAGGTAAGTTAAATTACTGCCTGAAGTATCTTAAAAAGCATGGTTTAATTAAAGTTTCTAGATTTAGAAAAAGTAAAAATAAATTGAAATATATGTATGTGCTTACACCTCGTGGTTTAAAAGCGAGGTCAAAATTAACAATAGATTACATGAAATTGAAGATGAAAGAGTATGACGAATTAAAAAGAGAATTAAAAAAATTTAAAAATTAAAAAACTACAATGTCATATAAAAATAAAATTCTTGTCACTGGAGCAGCAGGTTTTATAGGATCTCATCTTGTAGAATATTTGCTTAGTAAAAAATATAGTGTTATTGGTTTTGATAGATATAATTCAAATAATGATTGGGGTTGGCTTGAAAAATTAAAAAAATTAAAAAATTTTGAGTTTATCTTGGGAGATATAAGGGATTATGACTCTGTTTATAATGCTATAAAAAAATGCGATAGCGTTTTTCACTTAGCTGCATTAATTGGAATCCCGTATTCATACATATCCCCAACTGCTTATGTAAAGACAAATGTAGAAGGCACTTTGAATGTTTTAGAAGCATCAAAAAATTTAAAAATTAAACAAATTCTCATTACATCAACCAGCGAAGTTTATGGAACAGCCAAAAAAACAAAATTGAATGAAGAAGATAAATTAGTTGCACAATCTCCATATGCAGCGACCAAAATATCTGCCGATCAATTGGCTCTAAGTTTTTTTAAATCATTTAATTTACCAGTAAAAATTGTTAGACCATTTAATGTCTTTGGGCCAAGACAATCTTCAAGAGCAATAATTCCTACAATTTTAAGCCAAGCTCTTTCGAACAAACGAATCATTACCTTAGGTAATAAGAATTCAATAAGAGATTTTACATATGTAGAAGATGTTTGTAGTGCATTTGAAAAAATATACAAATCTAAAAAATTCTTAGGCCAAGTAGTAAATGTTGGTTCAGATCAAGAAATCTCAATAAAAAATATTGTTTCTAAAATATCAAAAATTCTTTCTGTAAATTTAAAAATTAAACAAGACAAAAAAAGATTTAGACCTAAATTAAGTGAGGTGGAGAGATTGAGATGTAATAACAAGAAAATATTAAAATATAGTAGTTGGAAGCCTGCATATAATTTAGATAAAGGTTTATTAAAATTAATTGAGTGGATGAAGCAGGAAGAAAATTTAAATAAAATAAATAAATTTAACAAATACACAATTTAATGAGAAATAAAATTCGAGTCCTATGCACAGTCTGTGCCAGAAAAGGTTCTAAAGGTTTAAAGAACAAAAACGTAAGAAAATTAAATTCAATTCCATTAATAACCCATACTATTTTGCAAGCTAAAAGATCAAAATTATTTAATAAAATTGTAATAAGTTCAGATTCACGAAAAATATTTGAAATTTCGAGGAATAAAGTTGATCTTTTTATTAATAGACCAGAAAGTCTTTCTAGAGATAAAGTGTCCAAATTAGATGTAATTAAACATGCTTTAATTAATAGTGAGAAAAAGTTAAATACCAAGTTTGATATTATTGTAGACCTTGATGCCACATCTCCATTAAGAAAAATTTCAGATATTAAAAAGTCATTAAAAAAATTTTTAAATTCAAATTCATCAAATTTGATTTCTGTTACTAAAGCAAGAAAGAACCCTTATTATAATCAAATTATATTTAAAAAAAATAAACCAACATTGCCATGTGCTTTAAAAAAAAATATTATCAATAGGCAAAGCGCTCCAAAAGTATACGATTTAAATGCTTCTATATATATTTGGAAAAGAAAAGCATTATTAACTCAAAAAAAATTAATAAATCACAAAACTTCCACTTTTCTTATGCCGAACTCAAGGTCTATTGATATTGACGGTATTTTAGAATTTAAAATTGTAGAACATATACTAAAAAAAAAACTGTATAATTTGGATGATTAATAATTCTCATAAAGAAATATCCAGAGATATAATTAAAGTTATTAGAAAATTTACAAAAAAAAGATATGTTCCATTACATGAGCCTACTATTAGAAATTTAGATTTATTTCAGGTAAAAAAAAATTTATTATCTACAAAAGTTTCTACTTCAAGTTTTGATACAATTAAATTTGAAAATAGTATATCAAAATTTACTAAGTCAAAGTATTCAGTGGCAATTATAAATGGTACTTCTTCGTTACAACTTGCAATTAAAGTTCTTGATATTAAACATAATGATGAAATTTTTATTCCTAGTTTAAACTATGTGGCAAGTTCTAATGCAACTTTGTATTGTGGTGCAATACCTCATTATGTTGATATAGAACTTGAAAATTTTGGTGTAGATGTAAAAAAATTAGAAAAATATATTTTAAAAAATTGTATTTATAAAAAAAATAGATTAATTAACAAAAAAACAAAAAGATCAATAACTGCAATTATTCCAACTCATATTTTTGGAACAGCTTGTAACATTGATCAAATATTAAAGATTTCACAAAAATATAACTTAAAAGTAATAGAGGATGCAGCCGAAGGATTTGGGAGCTTTTATAAAAAAAAACATTTAGGTACCTACGGTCATCTTGGAGTTTTAAGTTTTAATGGAAATAAAATTATTACCACAGGTGGTGGAGGTGCCATATTAACTCAAAACAAAAAATATTATCTTAAAGCTCTAAAACTAGCAAAGATAGCAAAAAAGGAAAAAAATTTTTGGGACTATGATTATTCGGAATTAGGTTACAATTTTAGATTGCCTGGCATTAATTCATCATTAGGATTATCACAAATTAAAAATATCAATAATTTACTAAAAAGAAAAAAAATTATTTTCAATAAAATGCAATCCTTGTTTAAGAAAAATAAAAATTATAGGTTAGTAGTTCAACAAAATAACTTTGGATCAAATAACTGGTTAAATAATATTTACATATTTAATTCTAATTATTCTTTGAGGAATAAAATTATAAAACTAATGCTAAAACAAGGAATATCAGTCAGACCTGTTTGGAAATTAATGCATAAAATAAAATATTTATCGATTTATCCAAAAATGAATCTAGAAAACTCAATTAAAGCTGAAAAAAGTCTAATCAGTCTTCCGAGTAGTCCAGGTTTAATAAGATGATGAAAATAAATAATTTTAATAAAAATATTATCTTGGAAAGTTTAAAAATAAAAAATGTAATTCAAATTCTACAAAAACTACCTGATAAATTCTGCTTAATTATTAATAATAAGAAACAGTTTATTGGAACAGTTACAGACGGAGATATTAGAAGGGGGTTACTAAAAAATTATAATTTAAAAGATAAAGTTGAGAAAATTTGTAATAAAAAAGCCTTTTATACAAAAAAAAAAATTTCACAATTGCGAGTCGATAATTTATTGAGTGTAAAAAAAATAGCATTTTTTCCATTGTTAGATAAACACAATCGAATTAAAAAAGTATATTTGTCCTCTGAGCGCAAAAAGGCAAAAAGTTTAGATAATTATTTGTTGATTATGGCAGGAGGTAAAGGAAAAAGATTAAGGCCATTTACAAAAAAAATCCCTAAACCACTATTAACAGTAGATGGAAAACCTATAATTGAAAAAATTATATCTTCAGCGAAAAAACAGGGTATATCAAATATAGTTGTTTCAGTTAATTATCTAGCAGACAAGATCAAAAAGCATTTAGGTGATGGTAGACATTTAGGTGTTAAAATAGATTACATAAAAGAGAATAAACCACTTGGAACGGCTGGTTCAATATTTTATTTTAAAAAATTTAAGAAACCACTAATTGTTTCAAATGCAGATATTATTTCAAATATTAATTATGCAGAGATGTTGAAATATCATAAAAAATTTAGTTCCTATATTACAATTGGCGCAATATCCAACTATGAAAAAAATAATTATGGAAATATTTTTTTTAAAAATAATAGAGTTACTAAAATTGAAGAAAAAAAAGAAAAAATTTATTTTATTAATTCTGGAATTTATGTTCTTAGCCCAAAAGTTAAAGATTTTTTTATTAAAAAAAAATATTGTGACATGACAGATTTGATTCATGATGGAATTCAAAGAAAAAAAAAAGTAGTTATATTCCCTTTACATGAAAATTGGTTTGACTTTGGTTTGAAAGAAAAATATTTAAAACATAATAAAAAAAAACATGTTAAATTTAAAAAATAAAACTTGTATCGTAACAGGATGTAACGGATATCTTGGAAAGACAATAGTAAATAAACTATATGCTCTTGGTGTAAAAGTTATTGGCACTGATATAAAACAAAAAAATAATAAAAAATTAAAATATTTTTATAAAATAGATTTAAATAAAAAAATAGAAATAGAAAATTTTGCAAAAATAATTAATAGTAAGTTTAAAAAAATCGATATTTTAATCAATAATGCAAGTTATGTTGGAACTAGCAATATCGGTAAAAATAATTTTAGTAAAACATTTTATAATGAAAAATTTGAAAGATTGAACTTAACAAATACAATTTATTTTACTAATTTAATATTGGATAATTTAAGAAAATCAAAATCTGCTTCAATAATCAATATATCATCAATATATTCTTTTTTAGGATTTGATTATAATTTGTATAAAGGCACAAATATGAAAACACCATTGGCTTACGGAATTTCAAAGGCAGGTTTATCTCACTTTTCCAAAATGCTTTCATCTGCTTTGCCTCCAAATATTAGAATAAATTCAATTTCTCCAGGAGGAATTTATAGAAAGCAACCAAAAAAATTTATTAAAAAATATCTTGAAAAAACACCTTTAAAAAGAATGTGTAAAGAAGAAGACGTTGCAAATGCAGTAGTTTTTTTTTCAAGCGATTTATCAAATTATATAACTGGTCAAAACTTAATTATAGATGGCGGTTATTCGTCGTTATAGTTATTTAATAAAATCAATTTTATATCAGATTTGCTTAATTCAATTGGATTGTTTTTTAATCTTTTAATATTAATTTCTTTTAAAATTTTAGGGTAATGTTTTTTGATATCTATATTAAGTCTTTCAAAGTTGTCTCTTAAATTTGCTTCGTATTTAATATTTTTAATCTTCAAATTTAAATCATCAATATTTTTGACGCCAAAAATTTTGAATAATATTTTATATCTATCATTTAAATTAAAACTAGTTTTGCTTTTGTTTTGATTTTTATAATTAAATTTAAGAAATTTTTCCAACGTTAATGAAACAGCGTGACCATGGCTCACATTAAAATGTGACGTAAATGGATAAGATACAGCATGTGGGGCTGTTGTTTTTGAAATATTAATTGCTTTACCTGCTAACATAGCTGCAATAGACATATTTGAAGAATTATAGAAATTTGGTTTTTTTAAAAAACTTAGATAGTTGTTTAAAGAGATATAAAGAGATTTTTTGGCATATAAAAGACTTGTATTGTTCGATTTTAAAGAAATTATAGACTCAACAGATTGAGAAATTGCATCAAAGCCAGAAGATGCTTTTAATTTTTTTTTATTTTTCATGATTATTTTTGGTAACAAAAAATATTTATCTGGAATAATAATCTTATTATCAATTGAGTATTTAATCTTATTTATATAAATAACAGCTCCAGAAGTTACTTCAGCACCAGAACCCGCAGTCGTGGGTATAGCTATCATTTTAGCAATTTTTTCCTTACCGATGTGCGACTCTCCATGTATTTTTTTTACTAAATTATTACCAATATCTTTGACGTTTGCAATTTTTGCATAATCTATAACTGATCCACCTCCTACTGCTAAAATTAAATTTGGTTGAAAACCTTCTAAAAAATTAATTAATTTATTTAATTCTTTTATTTCAGGAAAATTATTTATTTTAAAAAAATATCTAACATCGTCAGTTTTAGTTTTATGGATTATTTCTTCAATAATTTTTTTTCCATTAATTTTATTAAAGGATTTTTTTCCAGCAATAATTGCTATTTTTTTAAATTTATTTGTTTTAATATAATAATTTACTTCAGAAATTTTTGAAATCATTTTTTAATTTAATTAATTTTTTTGGTCTCATTAAATTATCTAATGAACCAATTTTTGTTTTTACTTCGAGCATGGTAGGACCATTAGTTTTTAAAAATTTCTTAAGTATTTTTTTTAATTGACTGTTGTTATCTATTCTAAAGTAAGTTTTGTAACCTAATGATTTTGATAATAGTTTAAAATTAATATTTTCAGAATAAGTGGATTGACTCCCCACAGACTCATGACAGTAATTATTAAATATAATATGTTTAAAATTTTTATTTGCAAGATGACCGATTAGATTCATTGATCCTAAATGCATTAATAATGCCCCGTCACCATCCAAACAAATAATCTCATTTTTATTAGAAATTGAAACACCCAAAGCTAAAGATGAAGCATGTCCCATTCCTCCAACCATATAAAAATCTTTACTCAATTTATAATTTTTAAAGCTTCTTAGCTGAAATAGTTCTCTAGATGTAAATCCAGTAGTAGATATAATTTTGGTTTTTTTTTTTATTAAATTAAGAAGTGTAGAAATAAAATCTGATCTCAAAATTCCTTTTGATATTTTAATATTTGATTTTTTATTTTTAAATTGATTTTTTTTTACAAGAATTGCTACTGGCTTATTATTTGTTTTAGCATAATTGATAAGATTTTTAATTTTTTTTAAATCACTTGAGATTTCAGTATATTTTATACCAAGTAACTTAAGTAAACTTTTTGTAATTAAACCTTTAACTTTATGTTGAGGCTCATCTTTGATATTTGGCGATCCTCTCCAACCAATCAATAAAAGCAAAGGAATAGAGTAAACTTTTTTATGTATAATAGATGATATTGGATTAATTGTATTTCCAAGTCCTGAATTTTGTAAATATACACATGGCAATTTATCTGTAGATAAACTATATCCTGCAGCTAAGGATATTGCGAGCCCTTCATTTGGAGCTATAATATGCTTCACACCTTTAGTTTTTACAATCTCATTTGAAAAGTCTTTTAATATGCTGTCGGGAACTCCACAGTAAAAAGAAATATTGTTAATTTTTAAAAAATTAATGAATTTTTTAGAATCTATCATTTTTTTTAAAGATCAAACTATAATTAATTTTGTTTAAAATAAAGCTATTTTATAATAATACAAACTGCTGAATGCTATCTGATCTAAATTATTTAATATCTAATAAAGAAAAAATTAACTTAATAATTTTAGGATTTTTTTTATTGATATCAACTTTCGTAGAAATTTTAAGTATTGCAACATTGCCAATATTTGTATCAGTATTAATGAGTCCCGAGTTTATGATTAATAAAGCTTCAAATATTTTTGATACAAGTTTTTTGTTGGAATATAGTAAAAATGATCTTTTAATAAATGGATCCTTTTTAATATTTATATTATTCCTAGCAAAAAATTCTTTAATAGCTTACATAAATTATTTTAATGGAAATATACATAGAAGAATTAAATCTGAATTAGCAAAAAACCTTTTTAAAAAATATATTTTTGCAAGTTATGAGTATCATATATCAAAAAATCCATCTGAAATTATTAGAAACACATCCCAGGAAATAGAGAAGGTTTTGAAGTATTTATTTAGCTATATAATGATTTTCAAAGAATTATTGATCTTAATTTCAATACTGGCCCTGTTGTTGCTTACAGATTTTAAAACTACCTTTATAATATTTTTATTCTTAGGTACTGCATCATTAGTTTACTACTTTCTAATAAAAAAATCTTCTAGAGAAAGGGGAGAATTAATACAAAAATTATGGGAAAAAAATTTTAGAACAATCAACCACGCAATAGGTTCAATTAAGTTTCTAAAAATTTTGAATAAAGAAAGTTTTATGAATAAAATTTTTGAAAATACAGTTTTGTCAATTGAAAAATATACTTTTATACAAAAGTATTTAATATCTTTGCCTAAATTGATACTTGAAACAATCACAGTTTTGATGTTTTTAATTATAACTGTTTATTTTTTGAACTCAGGCGCGTCTGTAGAATCGCTAATTCCATTAATCACTTTAATTACAGTTTGTGCAATTAGATTAATACCATCACTTACTTTAATATCTATTTCATATACAGCTATAAAGCACTCACAGCCATCATATAATCTTATTTTAAATGAATTAAAATTTAACGACCCAAAATTGATTGATAATTCCCAAGTCACCAGCAACACAGAAATTATAGATTTTAACGAAAAAATAGAGCTTAAAAATGTAGAATACAAGTATCCAAGTAGTGAAAGTTTAGTTTTAAAAAATGTGAATTTAGAAATTAAAAAAGGAGAAATTATAGGTATTACTGGAAAGTCTGGCGCAGGAAAAAGCACTCTTATAGATTTAATTATTGGCTTAATTTCGCCAACTAATGGAGAAATATTAGTTGATGGTAAAAGATACAATGTATCAAATTGGAAACAATCTCTTGGATATGTTCCGCAGGATATATTTGTTTTAGATGACACAATAAAAGCGAATATTGCTTTTGGAGAAGATGAAAAAAAATTTAATAGTAAAAATTTTAATCAGGCTTTAAAACTTTCACAACTAGAGGATTTTGTTATGTACTTATCAGATCGAGAGCTTACTTATTTAGGAGACAGAGGTTCTAGAATGTCGGGAGGTCAAAGACAAAGGCTTGGAATAGCAAGATGTTTATATTTTGATCCAAAATTAATAATATTAGATGAACCTACAAGTTCTTTAGATCTTGAGACTGAGGAGAAAATAATTAGCGACATTTATAATTTAAAAAATTACACTATTATATTAATTTCACACAGACCTTCAGTTTTTAAAAAATGTAAAAAAATTT
>CACIBQ010000014.1 GCA_902584915.1 uncultured Pelagibacteraceae bacterium | reverse complement strand
AGATTTAAATGAGGAAGATCCAACCGAGATAGAAGCAGGTAAACATGATTTAGCATATATAAAATTAGACGGCAGCATTGGATGTATGGTTAATGGAGCTGGTTTAGCAATGGCAACAATGGATATAATCAAGCTGTATGGTGAAGAGCCAGCTAATTTTTTAGATGTTGGAGGTGGAGCTTCAAAAGAGAAGGTTTCTGCAGCATTTAAAATTATTCTTTCAGATAAAAATGTAAAAGGTATTTTAATAAATATATTTGGTGGCATTATGAGATGTGACGTTCTCGCCCAAGGAGTTGTTGACGCTGCAAAAGAAATTAAAATTAATGTTCCAATAGTAGTTAGATTGGCAGGAACAAATTTTGAAGAAGGTAAAAAAATTTTAGATAATTCTGATTTAGAAATTATTTCGGCTTCAAATTTATCTGATGCTGCTCAGAAAATTGTTAAAGAAATTAAGTAAATGTCAATTTTAGTAAATAAAGATACAAAAGTTATATGCCAAGGATTCACAGGATCGCATGGAACATTTCATTCGGAGCAATCAATTAAATATGGCACCAATTTAGTAGGTGGAGTTACACCTAAAAAAGGTGGGCAAGTTCATTTAGAAAGACCTGTATTTAATACTGTTGAAGAGGCAAAAAATAAAACTGGTGCTAATGCTACAATGATTTATGTGCCTGCAAAATTTGCAGCCGCGGCTATAAATGAAGCAATCGATGCTTCTATAGAATTAATTGTTTGTATAACAGAAGGAATACCAATTTTAGATATGTTAAAAGTCAAACAGAAATTATCTAAATCAAACTCACGATTAATAGGACCAAATTGTCCAGGAATTATTACTCCAGATGAATGTAAAATAGGAATAATGCCTGGCAATATACATAAAAAGGGTTCAGTAGGTATTGTATCAAGATCAGGAACTTTGACCTATGAAGCAGTGGCTCAAACTACTTCAAATGGCTTAGGCCAATCCACCTGCATAGGTATTGGTGGTGACCCAATAAACGGAACAAGCTTTATTGATTGTTTAGATTTATTTTTAAATGATCCAGAAACAGAGTCTATATTAATGATTGGAGAAATTGGTGGAATAGCAGAGGAAGAAGCTTCTGAATTTATTAAAAAATCATAAAATAAAAAAACCCATGGTTGGTTTCATTGCTGGAATAACAGCACCCCCAGGAAGAAGAATGGGTCATGCAGGTGCTATAATTTCTGGAGGCAAAGGTGGTGCCATAGAAAAAAATTAAAACTATGGAAGATGCGGGAATTACAATTGCAAAATCACCAGCGGATATTGGAAAAACACTGCTACTCAAATTGTCTAATTGAAAATTTATTTATCCTCAATATAATCATTAAAAATGAGTATTTCTAGTAATCGTAAATTCGAAGAGACTTCTTTTTTAAGTAAATCAAATAGCTCTTTTATTGAGCAAATGTATTTAAAGTACCTTAATAAAGATATTGATTTACCAGAAGGATGGAAAAAATATTTTGAAGGCTTAAATGAAGAAACTTCTATAGCAATTAAAGAGCTAAAAGGGCCTTCCTGGGGCATTAAATCTAAACATAACGAACAACAGTTGGAAAACA
The DNA here is from genome assembly GCA_902584915.1 of uncultured Pelagibacteraceae bacterium. GTDB lineage: Bacteria > Pseudomonadota > Alphaproteobacteria > Pelagibacterales > Pelagibacteraceae > Pelagibacter. The sequence goes on along the minus strand of CACIBQ010000014.1, from coordinate 19,772 downwards.
TAGTTTTTGAAAAAAAAGATAACGGTTTAACCGATGATGAAAATGCTAATGTAAAAGAATTTAATAAAGCCAGCAATGAATCTATTAAAGCTATAGCTTTGATTAGAGCGTATAGAATTAGAGGTCACCTAATTGCTAATTTAGATCCCTTAGGGATGATGGAAAGAAAATATATTCACGAATTACATCCAGAAGACCACGGTTTTAAAAAAGAAGATTATAATAAAAAAATATTTTTAGGATCTTATATGGATACAGGGGGATATTCATCAATTAATGAAATACTTACAAAGTTAAGAAAAATTTATTGCTCAGGCATAGGTGTTGAATATATGCATATTTCAGATCCAACTGAAAAAGTATGGTTTAGAAATAGAATGGAGAAAAAAGAAAATGAACTAAAATTTACAGATGATGGAAAAAAAGCAATATTAAACAAAATTATTCAAGCAGAAGGTTTTGAAAAATTTCTTGCAAAAAAATTCGTTGGTACAAAAAGATTTGGTTTAGATGGAGCTGAGTCTTTAATTCCTGCACTTGAGCAAATTATTAAAAGAGGTGGTCAGTTAGGGGTAAAAGAAATTAAAATTGGAATGCCACATCGTGGAAGATTAAATGTTTTAGCTAATGTTTTACAAAAATCTTATAAAAGAATTTTTAATGAATTTGCAGGTGAGCTCTTTAGTACTCACGACGAATCAGCTGGAGATGTAAAATATCATTTGGGTGCTTCGTCAGACAGAGAATTTGATGGTAATTCCGTGCATATAAGTTTAACTGATAATCCTTCACATTTAGAGGCAGTAGACCCAGTTGTTTTAGGACAGACAAGAGCCAAACAATTCTTTCATAAAGATTTAAAGAGAAATAAAGTAATACCAATTTTAATTCATGGAGATGCTGCTTTTGCTGGGCAGGGTATAGTGGCTGAATGTTTCGCTATGTCAGGTTTGCCAGGACATAATACTGGTGGAACAATCCACATTATTGTTAATAATCAAATTGGATTTACAACAAGTCCTAGATTTGCAAGATCAAGCCCTTATCCATCTGATTTAGGCAAAGTTGTCGATGCTCCTATTTTGCATTGTAATGGTGACAACCCAGAATCAGTTGTACATTGCGCAAAAATTGCAATCGAATTTAGACAGCAATTTAATAAAGATGTTGTTATTGATATGATTTGTTATCGTAGATTTGGTCATAATGAAGGTGACGAACCATCTTTTACCCAACCATTGATGTATAAAAAAATTAGAGAACATCCAACAACACTTAACGTATATGGTGACACATTGGTTAAACATGGGACACTCAATCAAGAAGAATTTGATAAAATGAAAATTGAATTTAGAAATTTACTTGATGAACAATACAAAACTGCAAAAGATTACAAACCTAAGATCGAATGGTATGAAGGAACATGGTCGAGGTATAAACCAGAAAAAGGAAAAGATAAAAGAGGAAAAAGTGGAGTAAATTTAGATAAAATTATAAAAATTTCAGAAAAAATTAATGATATTCCTTCAGAAATTAATATTCATAAAACAATTTCTAAAATTATAGGATTAAGAAAAGAAGCAATATCAAAGAAAAAAGGAATAGATTGGGCGACGGCAGAATCTTTAGCATTCGGCACTCTTCTTGAAGAGGGATTCCCTGTAAGATTGGTGGGGCAAGATTCTGGAAGGGGCACATTTAGCCAAAGACATTCTGTTTTAAGGAATCAGAAAGATAATTCTCGTTATATTCCATTAAACAACATTTCAAAAAATCAAAAAAAATTTGAAGTCGTTGATAGTTTTTTATCTGAGCTTGCAGTGCTAGGTTTTGAGTATGGCTATAGCCTTGTTGAACCAAGTACATTAACTATTTGGGAAGCACAATTTGGAGATTTTGCAAATGGTGCTCAAGTAATAATAGATCAATTTATTGCATCTGGTGAAAGAAAATGGTCGAGAGCATCTGGTCTTGTTTTATTATTACCACATGGATATGAAGGCCAAGGGCCAGAACATTCATCTGGAAGGTTAGAAAGATTTTTGCAGCTTTGTGCAAAAGAAAATTTACAAGTTATGAATTGCACAACACCTGCAAATTATTTTCATGCTTTAAGAAGACAAATTCATAGAGATTTTAGAAAGCCTCTAGTTATTATGACACCTAAATCTTTATTGAGAAATAAATATTGCGTATCAAATTTGGAAGATTTTGCAAAAACAAATTCCTTTCATAGAATCCTTTGGGATCATGCATTTGAAGAAAAATATGGATTTATAGAACTAAAAAAATCTGAAAAAATCGAAAAAGTTATTATATGTTCTGGAAAAATTTACTTTGATTTACTTGAAGCTAGAGAAAAATATAAAAAAGACAATATAGTTCTTATTAGAATAGAACAATTGTATCCCTTTCCAATAAAATCTCTTGTAAAAGAACTTAAACCTTATAGAAAAAATGCTAAATTTTATTGGTGTCAAGAAGAACCAAAGAATATGGGAGCTTGGTTTTCAGTGAGAGATTATATTGAATGGACATTAGGCTATATTAAAGCTAGTAATAATAAAATTTCTTATATTGGAAGAGAACCTGCCGCATCACCAGCTACAGGATATGCAAAAAGGCATTTAGCTCAACAAAAAGAAATATTAGATAAAGTTTTTAAATAATGAGTGAAAATATAGTTGTACCAATTTTAGGCGAAAGTATTACGGAGGCTACCGTTTCTAAATGGCTTAAAAAATCTGGGGATAAAGTTAACTCAGACGAACCAATTGTTGAATTAGAAACTGATAAAGTTAGTCTTGAAGTGCCTTCTCCAATTAATGGTGTTTTAACTGAAATTAAATCTAGAGAAGGAGAAACTGTTCAAGTAGGTGCTCTTTTAGGAGTTATTTCAGATGATGAAAAAGCATATACTAATCCAGCACCTGTTGATAAAACACCGGAAGAAAATACAAATGTAGTAAGTTTTGAAAAAAACAAAACTATAGAGCCTAAAATTTTTGATGAAAAAAAACCTGAAGAAGCATTAATATTAACAGAAGAACCACTAAAATTAACAGAAGAAATTCATAGAGAAGAAGTTTCAAAAAAAAATAATAATATAAATTTATCTCCAGCAGTTAGGAAGATAGTAGAAGAAAAAAAAATAGATACTTCTAAAGTTCAAGGAACCGGAAAAGGAGGAAGAATTTTAAAAGGTGATTTAATTAATTTGATGTCATCTAAGCCAATACCAAATCAAAGAAAATTAGAAAAAGGTCAAGAAGAAAGAGTAAAAATGACAAGGCTAAGGCAAACAATTGCTAAAAGGTTAAAAGAATCGCAAAATACAGCTGCAATGCTCACTACTTTCAATGAAGTAGATATGAGTGCAATAATTGAGATTAGAAAAGATAATCAAGAAGATTTTCAGAAAAAATTTGGAATAAAACTAGGTTTTATGTCTTTTTTTGTTAAAGCTTGTGTTTTAGGACTAAAGCTATTTCCAAGTATAAACGCAGAAATAGATAATGATCATATAATTTATAAAAATTATTATAATATTAGTTTTGCAGTTGGAACTAATAGAGGGCTAGTCGTACCAGTTCTAAGAAATGCAGATGAACTATCTTTTGCTGATATTGAAAAAAATATTAAAATAATTTCAGAAAAAGCTAGAGATGGAAAATTAAACATTGAAGATCTCCAAGGAGGAACTTTTACTATAAGTAATGGTGGAGTTTATGGTTCAATGTTATCAACACCAATTTTAAATCCTCCACAATCCGGAGTTCTAGGTATGCATAATATAGTAGAAAGACCTATTGCTGTTAATGCTAAAGTTGAAGTAAGACCAGTTATGTATCTTGCTTTATCATATGATCATAGAATTATTGATGGAAAAGACTCAGTTTCTTTTTTAAAAACTGTAAAAGAAAATTTAGAAGACCCTAGAAGATTATTTTTAGATATTTAATTATGTCACAAAAATTTGATGCAGTTATAATTGGTGGTGGACCTGGAGGTTATGTCTGTGCAATTAGATTAGCGCAACTTGGTCAAAAAACAGCTTGTATAGAATCTCGAGGTTCTTTAGGTGGAACTTGCTTAAACGTAGGATGCATTCCATCAAAAAATTTATTAAATTTATCTGAAAATTATCATAAAGCAAAAAACTTTGAAAAAATTGGTATAGAAATTGGATCTTTAAAACTAAATCTCCAAAAAATGATGAAAAATAAAGAAAAAGCAGTAACAGTTTTAACTAAGGGAGTAGAGTTTTTGTTTAAAAAAAATAAAGTTACCTATTTCAAAGGAACAGGTTCAATTACTGGAGCAAATCAAATATCAATAAAATCTATTGATAAAAAAAACGAAACGATCGAGGCAAATAATATAATTATTGCAACTGGATCTGATCCAGTATCATTACCTGGAGTTGAATTTGACGAAGAAAAAATAGTTTCATCTACAGGAGCTCTTTCATTAAAAGAAGTTCCAAAAAAATTAGTTGTAGTTGGTGGTGGATATATAGGTTTAGAAATGGGATCTGTATGGTCAAGATTAGGCTCAGAAGTTCAAGTTGTAGAATTTCTTGACCATATAACACCAGGTATGGATAAAGAAATATCGAATGAATTTCAAAAACTACTGAAAAAACAAGGGATTAATTTTAATTTAAAAACAAAAGTTGAATCTATTTCTAAAAATAATATTGGTGTCACGATAAATACTACTGATGACAAGGGAAACAAAAAGAAATTTGAATGTGATGTGGCTCTAATTTCTGTTGGAAGAAAACCTAATACTAATTATTTAAACTTAGATAAAGTTGGCGTTGAAAAAGATAAAAAAGGAAGAATTAAAGTAAGCAAAAATTTTCAAACAAATATTAAAAATATTTATGCCATCGGGGATGTAATTGAAGGACCAATGTTGGCGCATAAAGCTGAGGAAGAAGGTATGGCTGTTGCAGAAATTATTGCAGGTCAATCAGGACATGTAAATTATGATATAATTCCTGGTGTTGTTTATACATCTCCAGAAGTAGCTACAATTGGCAAAACTGAGGAACAGCTTAGAGAGCAAAAAATAGATTATAAAGTTGGTAAATTTCCATTTATGGCAAACTCTAGAGCAAAAGCAATTGATGAACCTGACGGATTCGTAAAAATTTTGGCTGACTCGATAACAGATCGTGTATTGGGTGTTCACATGATTGGTCCTCACGCAGGAGAATTAATTGCCGAAATGGCCGTTGCTATGGAATTTGGAGCAAGCTCAGAGGATATTGCAAGAACTTGTCATGCGCATCCTACTTTTTCAGAGGCAGTAAAAGAGGCAGCATTATCTGTTGATAAACGACAAATTCATTCTTAATCTTTAATATTCATTTTATATTATTAGATTTAAACTACATTAAATGAAAATACCTGTTTTACTACCGAATATTTTTGATCATCCTTTTACTTATGAGTCTGAAAAACAAGCTAAAGCTGGAGAATATGTTTTAGTACCTTTTGGAAAAGCAGATGCTATTGGAATTGTGTGGGATCAATTTGAAAAAGAAAATAGTAAAAAAAAATTTAAAATTAAAAAAATTAAACAATTTTTAAATATTTCTAAATTAAATCAAAATACGATCAATTTTTTAAATTGGTTTTCAGAATATAATCTTGTTCCAAAAGGGATGGCTTTAAAGCTTCATTTATTAAGCAGTGAAGCAATAGAAGATTTAGCAGAAAAGGAATATCTAAAATTCAATGAAAAGCTGAATTCTAACACTTATAATCTTAACAAAGAGCAAGATGATGCCAGCAAAGATTTAATAAAAAAAGATAAAAAATTTAGAACACACGTTCTTCAAGGCACCACAGGTTCAGGTAAAACGATTGTATATTTTAACGCAATTAAGAGTAAAATTGAAAAAGGTTTTCAAGCCTTAATTTTATTGCCTGAAATTGGTTTAACAAATGAGTTTGAAAAAAAATTCATAGATTTTTTTGGCTTTAGGCCTGCAATCTGGCATTCATCAGTAACAAAAAAAAATAAAAAAATTATTTGGAGCGGATTATCTTCAAATAAAATAAAAGTGGTAATTGGTGCAAGATCAGCACTATTCTTACCATTTAAAAATTTAGGTTTGATAACTGTAGATGAAGAACATGATCAATCTTATAAACAAGATGAGGGTGTAATTTATAATGCACGTGATATGGCAATCTCAAGAGCAAAGTTTGAAAAAATTCCAATTAATCTCGTAAGTGCTGTACCATCATTAGAAACTTATAATAATATAAAATTAAAAAAATATGAATATTCCAGAATTCTAAATAGATACAAGGATGCTAATTTACCAGAGCATGAAATAATCGATTTAAAAAAATATAGTTTAGAAAAACAAAAATGGATTTCATCAAAAACACTTGAAAAAGTAAGATCACATCTTGATAACGGTGATCAAGTTTTATTTTTTTTAAATAGGAGAGGATTTTCTCCTTTTGTATTGTGTAAAAAATGTATTTATGTTTTTTCTTGTCCAAATTGTTCAATTAATCTTGTCTTTCATAAAAAAAATAATCAATTGCTTTGTCATTATTGCGGATACAAAAAAGGACTTGATAGGAATTGTGTTAATGGAGAAAAATGTGAACTAGCATTTTCAGGACCTGGAGTTGAAAAAATATATGAAGAGGTAAAATCTATTTTTTCAAATTATAAATCTGTAATATTTTCAAGTGATACAATGAATAAAAAATCATCAATAAAAATAATAAATGAAATTATTGAAAATAAAATTAATATACTAATTGGTACACAAATGGTTTCAAAAGGATTCCATTTTCCAAATTTAAACTGTATTGTTGTTTTAGATATCGATTTAACATCCCAAGGACATGATTTACGTGCAGCAGAAAAGAATTTACAATTATATCATCAACTTTCTGGTAGAGCAGGTAGAGCTGGAAAACCAGCCAAAGTTTATTTTCAAACATATAATATAAATTCAGATGTTATTTCACAATTGACTGATCAAGATCCTTTCTTATTTTTAGAAAAGGAATTAAATTTAAGAAAAAATTATTCTTTACCTCCATTTGAGAGATTTATAGGCATAATAATTACTTCAAAAGATCAAGATAAATTAAAAAAAGAGTCAATTATTTTACAAGAAAAATTAAATCAAAATTTGAATTGCAAAGTTCTTGGACCTGTTGAAGCACCAATATTTAAAATTAATAAAAATTATAGAAACAGGATCTTAATTAGAGCTAAAAAGGATTTAAATATTCAAAAAAAATTGTCTTATATTCTTAACTCTTATAAGTGTCCAAACGGAATAAAACTAGTAGTTGATGTTGATCCAATAAGCTTCAATTAGTCCTATAAAACAACCCTTTTTTTAGATTCTGAAACTTGAACAGAATAATTTCGTATGGTATTTAATCGGCAATTTTAAATAATTCATAAGAAAAATAGGTAAAAAATTGACTGATAACAAAGTAACTTTTGCAAGCACAAATAGTTATTCACAAGCATTGTATGAACTAGGAAATGAAAGTGGTTCATTAAATGAAATTGAAGATCAGACAAACAATATGCTTAAATTAATTTCTGCAAATACAGAACTAAAAAATTTTATTAAAAATCCAACCAACAAAATTGAAGAACAGTCTGCAGCATTTAATTTAATTTCAAATAAATTCAATTTTAATAATTTATTAAAAACTTTTTTAAACTTTATAATAACTAAGAGAAGACTATTTTTTATAGAAAAGATTATAGAAGATTTTCTTGATACTTGCTCAAAAAATAGAGGAGAAATAAAAGCAGATCTTACTTCATCAAAAAAATTAAATGAAACAGATATTTTAAAAATAAAAGAAGAATTAACTTCTAATTTTGGAGCAAATATAAAATTAAACTATAAATACGATCCAAGTTTAATTGGTGGTTTAATCATAAAGGTAGAGAGTACTATGATTGATACATCTATAAAAAGTAAATTAAAACATTTAGAAACAAAAATGATAGAGGCATAAATGGAAATAAATCCTTCAGAAGTAACGAAGATATTAAAAGAGCAAATAAAAAATTTTGGAGATAAGGCAGAGGTATCTGAAGTAGGACAAGTACTATCAGTTGGTGATGGTATTGCAAGAATATATGGCCTTAATAACGTTCAAGCAGGTGAGATGGTAGAATTTTCAGATGGTTCTAAAGGAATGGCATTAAACTTGGAAAGTGATAACGTTGGTGTTGTAATTTTTGGAGATGATAAGGCTGTTAAAGAAGGAGATACAGTCAAAAGAACTGGAGCTATTGTTGATACACCAGTAGGAAAAGAATTATTAGGTAGAGTTGTTGATGGTTTAGGCAACCCGATTGATGGCAAGGGAGCCTTAGATAAAGGAATAAAAAGAAGCAGGGTGGAAATTAAAGCACCAGGAATTATTCCTAGAAAATCAGTCAGCGAACCAATGCAAACAGGATTAAAATCGATTGATAGTTTGGTTCCAATTGGAAGAGGTCAAAGAGAATTAATTATTGGCGATAGACAAACTGGAAAAACTGCAGTTGCAATTGATGCAATAATCAATCAAAAGAAAATAAATGAGTCAGATGACGAAAAACAGAAGTTATATTGTGTTTATGTTGCTATAGGACAGAAAAGATCAACTGTAAGACAAATAGAAAAAACTTTACAGGAAGCTGGGGCAATGGAATATACAACTATAGTTGCTGCAACCGCTTCAGATGCTGCGCCACTACAGTTTTTAGCACCATATACTGGTTGTGCTATGGGAGAATACTTTAGGGATAATGGTATGCATGCTTTAATAATTTATGATGATCTTTCAAAACAAGCAGTTGCATATAGACAAATGTCACTATTACTTAGAAGACCCCCGGGAAGAGAAGCATATCCAGGAGATGTATTTTATCTTCATAGTAGATTACTTGAAAGAGCAGCTAAACTAAGTGATGAACACGGCGGTGGATCATTAACGGCACTTCCTATTATTGAAACTCAAGGAGGAGATGTATCTGCATTTATTCCTACAAATGTAATATCAATTACTGATGGTCAGATATTTTTAGAAACTGAACTATTTAACCAAGGAATTAGACCTGCAATTAACGTAGGTTTGTCTGTATCAAGGGTTGGATCTTCAGCTCAAACTAAGGCGATGAAAAAAGTTTCTGGATCAATGAAACTTGAGCTAGCACAATATAGAGAAATGGCAGCATTTGCTCAATTTGGATCAGATTTGGATGCTTCTACTCAGAAACTTTTAAACAGAGGTTCAAAATTAACTGAACTATTAAAACAAAAGCAATATTCACCCATGACTGTTGCAGAACAGGTAATTTCAGTATTTTGTGGTGTCAAAGGTCATTTGGATGATATTGAACAAAAAAGTATTTCTAACTTTGAAAACAAAATTATAGAAAAATGTAAGTCTGAAAAACCAGAAATTTTAGACTCAATATCAAGGGCTGGAAAACTTGAGGAAGAAATAGAAAAATCTTTAACAGAAGTTATTGTTGAACTTAAAAAAAACTTTAATTCTTAAAAAATGGCAAGTTTAGATGATTTAAAAAAAAGAATATCAAGCGTTAAATCTACGCAAAAGATTACAAAAGCAATGAAAATGGTCGCTGCATCTAAATTAAGAAGAGCTCAAGAAAGCGCAGAAAAGGGGAGACCATACTCTGATAAAATGAATAATATTATTCTTAATCTTTCAAATAGCATTACTGATAAAGAAAACTCGCCCAAACTACTTGTGGGCTCAGGTGATGATAAAGTTCATTTATGTATTGTTATGACTTCTGATAGAGGATTATGTGGAGGGTTTAATACAAATATAATTAAAAAAGCTAAATTGTATTTTCAAAAAATCTTAGATGAGGGAAAAATATTAAAAATTGTTACTGTTGGATCAAAAGGTTATGATCAATTAAAAAGAATTTACAAAGAAAATATAATTGAAAAAATTTCCTTCAAAGAATCTAAAAACGTAAATTATTTTGATGCTGACAAAGTAGGAAAAATAATTATTTCAAAATTTGAAAAAAAAGAATTTGATGTATGTACAATTTTTTATAACCAATTTAAAAATGTAATAACTCAAATACCACAGGAACAACAAATTATTCCTTTAAAAACCACTGAGTCAGAGGCAAATTCATCTGAAGATAACTATGAATTTGAACCAGAAGAAGATGAAATTTTAAATAATTTACTTCCAAAAAATATTTCTACTCAGATTTTTAAAGCAATGTTAGAAAATTCAGCTAGCGAACAAGGTTCAAGGATGAGTGCAATGGATAATGCAACCAGAAACGCTGGTGAAATGGTTGACAAGCTTACTATTCAATATAATAGAAGTCGTCAAGCAGCAATTACAAAAGAACTAATCGAAATTATATCAGGAGCAGAAAGTTTATAATTATGAGAAAAGGACAAATTACACAAATTATAGGAGCGGTAGTAGACGTTAAATTTGATGGAGAGCTACCAGAAATATTAACAGCATTAGAGTGTGACAATAGTGGTAACAGACTAGTTTTAGAAGTTGCGCAGCATTTAGGAGAATCAAGTGTGAGAACAATTGCTATGGATGCAACAGAAGGTTTAAAAAGAGGTGATGAAGTAACAGATACTGGAGCTCCAATAAAAGTTCCTGTTGGTCCAGAAACTCTAGGAAGAATTATAAATGTAATTGGCGAACCTATTGATGAAAAAGGTGAAGTTAAAACTAAAGAAAATTGGCCTATTCATAGATCAGCGCCAGAATTTAGCGATCAATCTACAGAGACAGAAATTTTAGTAACTGGAATTAAGGTAGTAGACTTATTAGCACCATATGCAAAAGGAGGAAAAATTGGATTATTTGGTGGTGCAGGAGTAGGAAAAACAGTTCTTATTATGGAGCTAATTAACAATGTTGCAAAAGCACATGGAGGCTTTTCAGTTTTTGCAGGAGTTGGAGAAAGAACAAGAGAGGGAAACGATCTCTATCACGAAATGATAGAGTCAGGAGTAATTAAACCAGAAGGAACAGGATCAAAAGCTGCATTAGTTTATGGTCAAATGAATGAACCACCAGGAGCAAGAGCTAGAGTGGCATTATCAGGATTGACAGTTGCTGAATATTTTAGAGATCAAGAAGGGCAAGATGTACTTTTTTTCGTAGATAATATTTTTAGATTTACGCAAGCTGGATCTGAAGTTTCTGCATTATTGGGAAGAATTCCATCTGCTGTAGGATATCAACCTACATTAGCTACTGACATGGGTAACTTACAGGAAAGAATTACAACTACTAACAAAGGTTCTATTACATCTGTACAAGCTATATACGTGCCCGCAGATGACTTAACAGACCCAGCACCAGCTACATCTTTTTCACACTTAGATGCAACAACAGTGTTATCGAGACAAATAGCAGAGATTGGAATTTATCCAGCCGTAGATCCACTAGATTCAACTTCTAGAATTTTAGACCCAAGAATTGTTGGAGATGAACATTATAGAGTTGCCAGGGAAGTTCAAAAAGTATTGCAAACTTACAAGTCTTTACAGGATATTATTGCCATTTTAGGTATGGATGAATTATCTGAAGAAGACAAACTAACTGTAGCTAGAGCTAGAAAAATTCAAAGATTTTTGTCCCAACCATTCTTTGTTGCAGAAGTTTTTACAGGCTCTCCTGGAAAGTTAGTAGATTTAGAATCTACGATTAAAGGTTTTGATGCTATTTGCAAAGGTGAATATGATCATTTACCAGAAGCTGCTTTTTATATGGTTGGAACAATCGAAGAGGCAATCGAAAAAGCAGAAAAAATGGCAAAAGATGCTGCAGCGTAATGAGTGAACAATTTAATTTAGAAATCGTAAGTCCAGAAAAGTCTTTTTTAAAAAAAGATGATGTTACCGAGGTAGTTGTGCCTGCATTTGAAGGAGAAATGGGGATATTAAAAGATCATATTTCAATAATATCTTTTTTAAAACCAGGAATCATAAAAGTTCTTTCAGGGAATGAAGAAGAAAAATTTTATGTAGATGATGGTATAGTAGAATTTAAAGATAATACACTTTCCATACTAACAAGTAATATTTTTGATATTAAAAATTCTGATAAAACAAAAATTCAAGAAATGATTAAGCAGGCTGAAAGCGATTTGTCAGAACAAAATCTTGATGATCAAAAAAAGTTTATAATTTCACAAAAAGTCGAAGTTTTGAAATCTTTAAGTTTAAATTAATTTTTTAAGTTCTTAGCATCTTTTTTTGTTTTTAGAGTGTTTTCTAAATGGAAACGTATTACATTCACACACATATTACGCCAATACTCGCTTATTTAAGAAGTTCATTGAAAAGTTCATTGAGAAAATCCTCTAATTTAAAAGCAATTCAAAAGATGACTTTATTGAATAGTGAGGTTAGGTTTATGTATGAAAAAAATTGAGATCAATACAAGTGAATTAAAATTTTACTGCTTGGTCTGTGGCACTCAAAATGTTGGAGAAGAGGGTTTAAAAGATACTTGTGATCATTTGGTATATTTAGGAACAAATGATGGGGGACCTGAATATGATAAACTCAAACTTCATAATGACGATAATGAAGAAAATGATCCAGACGAAGTTATTGAAAAGTTAGATGATAGTTATACTGGATTTTACTGTTATCATCCTTCCAGTAGATCTATAGTGGTTTACTTAGTTTATTGTTTTCCAAATAAACCAGGTTAAAATAAATTTATGATATATTAATTTCTTATGCCTAAACATATTAATACAAAAAACTTGTATAAACATGTTGAGTCAAAAAAAAGATTATATCCCCAAAAAGAATATTGGTTTAAAGCAGTAAGTGTTTTATGGGCAGGATATCACAAATATAAGAATACTAAAAATTTGAGTCCACCTAAACCCATTCCACATTCCAATGTACATTTATCAACTAAAAAGTTCGTATTAAAAGGTCATATTGCATATGCAAAAAATCTTGATGACCAAGAATTCTTAGATACATTTGGTTATTATCTAAAAGGATTAAAGGATAATCAGTGGGTAAGATTTGGTGTACAACCAGATGGAGCCAAAATCAAAAAAAAGAAAAAAAAGAAAGTAAAAGATCACATTGATGAGTTATTAAATACTCCTAAAATTTTAAAAAGAGCAAGAAAAGAACTTTACAAACAAAGATTATTAAAAAAAAATAAATATAAATAAAAAACCCCCGAAACTTTCGTTCCGAGGGTTCTAATTTTGTTTAGTGTATGTTTTTAGAGTGTTCTAAACGGGAATCGTATTAAATGTGCATTCCACCCATTATTAAAGATTCATTAGCACCCTCTTAATTTTTTCATATACGTGCAATTTAAAATCAACAACTTTATCTGTAATATTTTCTATATTTACCCATTTCCATTCTAGAAATTCAGGACGCTTCGTTTTTAGATTAATTTCGGTATCATCACCTAAAAACCTCATGATATACCATTTTTGAGTTTGACCTTTAAATTTTCCTTTCCAAATAATACCTAAAAGATTTTGTGGCAAGTTATAAGTTATTTCCTCTTGAATTTCTTTTATTAATTTTACATTTATAATACTAGTTTCCTCTTTTAATTCTCTTAAAGCAGCATTAAAAGAATTTTCATTTTTGTCTATACCTCCTTGCGGCATTTGCCAGAAATCATTAGGATTATCTATTCTCTTTGCAACGAATACTTGATTATTATTATTTAGTAATACCACTCCAACACCTTTTCTAAGTGGTAATTTGCTAAATTGTTTATCCATTCAGTAATTTTAATGCAAATTCTAATTGATTATCTGTATCTGTATCAATCCTAAATTCATCTGAACTTTCTACAACAGTAATGTCTGGTCTGACGCCAACTTCAGAAATAGAGTCACCTGAAGGTAAATAATATTTTGAAACTGTTAATCTAATAGCTCCATCATTTTTAAGAGGTATTATAGATTGTACCGATCCTTTACCATATGAACTTTCCCCAATTATAATTGCCCTTTTGTGATCCTTTAAAGCTCCCGCAACGATTTCAGATGCAGAGGCAGATCCATAATTAATCAATACTAACAATGTATTCCCATCAATAATATCACCTTTTTTTGCAAACCACTTTCGATTATCTGATTTTTTTTTACTTTTAGTAGAAACTATTTCTCCGTTATCTAAAAAGAAATCTGTAATTTTAATTGCTTGATCTAGTAATCCCCCAGGATTATTTCTCAAATCTAGAATAAATTTATTTATTTTTTTATTTTTTTTATAATCTTTGATTATATTTTTAAACTGATCCGAACTGTTATCATTAAACGAAGTTAATCTTACATAGCCTATATTATCCTCAAGCACTTTAGATTTAACAGATTTTATTTCAATAATATCTCTGATAATATTAAACGTAAGAGCTTTTCTAACACCAATTCTTCTTACAGTAATTTCAATTTCACTTCCAACTGGACCTCTCATTAAATTAACTGCTTGAGATAGTGTTTTACCTTGTACTTGGATACCATTAATTTTAACAATATAATCTCCTGCCTTTACACCAACTTCTTCAGCTGGTGAGCCATCAATTGGAGATATTACTTTTACGACTCCCGCCTCCATGCCAACTTCAATTCCTAAACCTCCAAATTCACCACGCGTTTCAGTTTGCATTTCCTTCAACATTTCAGGTGACATGTAGCCAGAATAAGGATCCAATGACTGTAAGACGCCATTTATAGCAGCATCCATAGCATCACTTTGATTTACTTCTTCCACATATTCTTTGTTAATTTTTTCTAAAACTTCACTAAATAAGTCAATTTTCTTATATATATCGACCTCATTTGAAAATGAAGAATTAGTACTATTTAAGAAATATATTAATAAAAAAAATATAGTTAAAATTTTTTTCATATAATAACTCTTTCTCTAGGTATTAGTTCAGACCACATTTTTTCTAGCTCGTAAAATTTTCTTTTTTCTGGATTAAATATGTGAACAATTAAGTCAATACCATCAACTAACTTCCAGTCATTAGAGTTTTTTCCTTCTATCTTACAGTTTATAATTCCACTATTTTTTATTTCTTCATAAACTTGTTCCGAAAGAGCCTGTATATGTCTAGAAGATGTTCCGCTAGCTATTATCATATAATCGGCTATTGACGATTTGCCTTCTAAATCAATAGCTACTATATCGAGAGCTTTATTGGAGTCTAATTTTTTTATGATTTTATTTTTTAAATCTAAAGAATTATCCATTAATTATAATTACACTATCAAATTTTTTTCAATTGAGAAGATGAAATATTTACTTTTTTAAAATTTATAAATTTTAATTTTTCTTTATTAATATGTTTAAAAGCCAATGATTTCAAAGCTTTAGATTTGTATGGATATCTATCAAATACAAGAATGATACATTTTTTTGAAATATCTTTCCATCTTTTCCATTTGTGGAATTTAATTAAGTTATCAGCTCCAATTATTAAATATAATTCTTTATTAATAAATCTTTTTTTTAAGTAGTTTACGAGATAAAATGTTTTATTTGATCTTGTATGTTTTTCAAAATAATTGACTTGAATAAATTTATATTTTCTTGTGAATTTTTTTGAGATTTTCAATCTGCTTTCAATGCTTAAACTGCTTTTTTTTTTAAAAGGATTTTTTTTTGTTATTGCCCAAATTATTTTTTCTAAATTGAATTTTTTTTTAGCTTCTTGTGATATTTTTAAATGTCCAATATGACAAGGATCAAAAGTTCCACCAAGAATTCCAATTTTTTTATTTCTTTTTATCAAACTATTTTCTTATTTGTCCAGTGCCATAAACTTTATATTTATAACTAACAAGCTGACCTAAACCAACCGGACCTCTTGGAGGTAAATTATTCGTTGATATGCCAACTTCTGCTCCAAAACCAAATTCACCACCATCTGCAAATTGTGTTGAAGAGTTATGGATACCAATTGAACTTTTTATGTTTTTTAAAAAATAATTTGCTGCTTTTTTATCAGTTGTAATAATTGCATCTGTGTGCATAGTTCCAAATTGATTGATATGTTTAACAGCATCAATAACATCATCAACTACTTTTGCAGAAATCTTAGATGATAAGTATTCTGTAGACCAGCTTTTTTTATTGGCTAAATTAGACTTTCCTAGAAAAAGTCTTCTAATTTTTTTATCTCCATAAATAGTACAGCCTTTTTTTTGCAACTTATTTAAAACTGGATTAGTAAATTTTTTTGCAATTTTATTATGAAATAATACTGTTTCTGTTGCTCCACAAATGCTCGTATTTCGCATTTTCGCATTTTCTAAAACTTTAATTGCCATTTTTAATTTAGCTTTTTTATCAATGAAAGTATGACAAATTCCCTCTAAATGTCCAATGTAAGGCACAGAAGATAGTTGATCTACTTTTTTTACCAACGATTTACCGCCTCTAGGAATAACTAAATCTATATAGCCTTTCATGCTAGAAAGTAATTTATCAACAATTTTTCTATTTTTTGATCTAATAAATTGGACATAATTTTTATTTACATTGCAATTCTCCAATGATTTTCTAAACAAATCTGAAATAATTTTGTTAGTATAAAAGGCTTCAGAACCTCCTCTTAAAATAACAGCATTGCCTGATTTAAAACATAGACTTGCAACATCTGAGGTCACATTTGGTCTACTTTCATAAATTACAGCTATTACTCCAATTGGTACGGAAACTTTTTTAATTATCAATCCATTTGGCCTTTTCCATTGATCTAAAATTTTATTTGTTGGGTCTTTTATTTTGATTATTTGATTTATAGATTTTATAATTTCAATAATTTTTTTCTCATTTATTTCTAATCTTTTAATTAAATTTTCTTTTATTTTTTTTTTCTTAGCAAATTTTATATCTTTAATATTTTCTTTTATAATTTTTTTCTTATTTATAAATAATTGAGAAGCAAATCTTTTTAAAACCATATTTTTTTTTTTGGAATCGATTTGCTTTTCAAAAGCAATTCTAGAATTCTTTGCAACTTTTTTTAGTTTTAATAACATATTATATTTCTACCATATCATCTTTATGAATAACTTCTGATTTTGATACATATCCCAAGATTTCGCTAATCTTACTAGAATGTTGACCTTTGATTCTCAATATTTCTTCCGAATTAAAAGAACTAAGACCTC
The DNA here is from genome assembly GCA_902584915.1 of uncultured Pelagibacteraceae bacterium. Classification (GTDB taxonomy): domain Bacteria; phylum Pseudomonadota; class Alphaproteobacteria; order Pelagibacterales; family Pelagibacteraceae; genus Pelagibacter. The sequence continues at coordinate 2,561 of CACIBQ010000014.1, read as the reverse complement.
TTGCATGTTCTTTCATATTTTTATCTAAAATTTTAACATGATCTCCTTTACTAAATTTTCCATTTATATTTTTAATTCCCGTAGCAAGTAAACTTTTTCCTTTTTTTAAAGCTTGTATCGCACCATCATCAATAACCAACTCACCTTTCGGAGAAATTGAGCTAATTATCCATTTTTTTCTAGCATCTAATTTTGAAATTTTTGGTAAAAACCAAGTACAAATGTTTTTAGAAATGATATTTTTTATTGGTCTATTAATTAAACCATTTGCAATAGCCATGTAGCAACCAGATATCTGGCAAATTCTAGCTGCTTCTATTTTTGTTTTCATTCCTCCAGTTCCATGTTCGCTAACATTTTTAGAAATGTAATTTTCTATTTTATTATTTATATCTTTTACATTGTTTATTAGTTTTGCATTTCTGTTTACTTTTGGATTACTATCGAATAATCCATCAACATCTGAAAATAGTATCAAACAGTCCGAACCAGATATTTGAGCAACACGTGAAGCCAATCTATCATTATCTCCATATTTTATTTCAGAAGTAGCAATACTATCATTTTCGTTAACTAGAGGAATAAAACCAAGATCAAAAAGATTATCAAATGTACGTTTCGCATTTATAGCCCTCCTTCTTATTTCGGTGTCCTCTAATGTTAAAAGAATTTGAGAAAGATTTAATTTTCTTTTTTTAAATATTTCATTGAAAAGATTCATTAGCTCAATTTGACCAATTGAAGCTACAGCTTGGCTTTTATCGAGTTTTAGATTTTTTTTATTTATATTTAGCTTTTTACATCCCAGCGCTATCGCGCCTGAACTAACTATAATGACTTTTTTTTTATTTTTTGTTAATAGCTCGATATCTTTTGCAAAATCTATTAACCATTTTTTTCTTATTTTTTTATTATTATCGATTAATAGCGAAGAACCAATTTTTATTACTACTTGTTTTGAATTATTTAAATACATGTCCTAATAAACTCGATTTTAGTTTTGAAATAAGCATCTTATCTGTGTTTGATAAAATATTTACTTTTTTTTTTATCTTGTTCTCAAATAATTTAATTTTTTCTTTTAGTTCATTAACTTCAATTAAATCAACTTTATTAAACACTATTATTTCTTTTTTTTTTAGTAAATCATAACTATATTTTTTTAGCTCATTTCTGATTTGTTTATATGTTAGCACCAAGTCATTTTCTGATACATCAATCATATGCAACAAGATTTTACATCGTTCAATGTGCTTTAAGAATTTAATTCCTAACCCAACACCTTCATGAGCACCTTTAATTAGTCCAGGAATATCAGCTAAGGTTATTTCTTTATCATCATAAATGGCTACACCTAAGTTTGGATTAAGAGTAGTAAATTTATAATTTGCAATTTTAGGATTTGCACTTGTGATTCTGGATAGAAGAGTGGACTTTCCTGCGTTTGGTAATCCAATTATTCCTATATCTGCAATCGTTTTTAATTGTAGCCAAATCCAAAATTCTTCACCTTTTGTACCTTTAGTAAATTTCCTTGGAGCTCTATTTGTAGATGATTTAAATCTTGTATTACCCAAACCACCTTTGCCACCAATTGCAGCAACATACTCTTCATTTTCATTTTTAAAATCAAAAACCAATGTTTTATTATCTTCTTCAAAAACTTGGGTGCCAATAGGAACTTTTAAAATAAGATCGTTGCCACCTCGACCAGTTCTATTTTGACCTTTGCCGTCACCACCTCTTTTTGCCTTAAAGTGTTGTTGATATCTATAATCAATAAGAGTATTTAAATTTCTTTCAGATTTAAATATAACAGATCCGCCTTTGCCTCCATCACCTCCATCTGGACCACCAAATTCTATAAATTTTTCTCTCCTAAAACTGGGTGAACCAACACCACCGTCACCAGCTTTAATAAATATCTTTACCTGATCAAGGAATTTCATAATACAACCTTTGTTTTAAAATTAGTTGTAAGTTAATTAATTGGGTTTTACAGAAACGAAAGTTCTGTCAGATTTAGATTTTTTAAACTCTACTTTTCCTTTTATTAAAGAGAAAATTGAATGATCTTTACCCATCCCAACGTGCTCGCCAGGAAAAATCTTTGTTCCTCTTTGCCTTACAATAATATTACCAGGATTTACGAATTGGCCACCATATTTTTTAACACCGAGTCTTCTACCAGCACTATCTCTTCCGTTACGTGACGATCCACCTGCTTTTTTTGTTGCCATAAGTTACTTTGTTTTTACTTTCTCTTTAGATGCCTCGGCAAAAATACCGCCATCTTTGTTAAAAATCTTATTTATTTTTATTAATGAATATTGTTGTCTATGACCATTTTTTCTTCTTGAATTTTGTCTTCTTCTCTTTTTAAACACAAGAACAGTTCTGTTTTTTCCATTCTTAATAAGTTGAGCTTCTACTTTAGCACCTTTTATAAAAGGCGATCCAACTTCAAGGTTATTATCGTCACCATAAGCTAAAACATTATTGAATTCTATTTTATCCTTTGCATCTTTTAATCTTTCGATTTTAAGGATTTCACTGGCTTT
>CACIBQ010000013.1 GCA_902584915.1 uncultured Pelagibacteraceae bacterium | reverse complement strand
TTATTATAAGCTATATCATCCGATATTGATGAAATTTGAGCTTCTAATGATGGATAAGTGCTAAAATCAATCTTATTTTTAAACTTTTTAATACCAATTAAATTATCAACTAAAGATAAATCATCTACAGGCCCGTTATGTTTCAAAAGTCCTTCTAATGTTTCAATAGAAAGATTTAGACCATTGAATTTTAAATATTTATTTTCTAAAAACATTACAATTCTTAAAGTTTGTAAGTTATGATCAAACCCTCCATAATTTTCCATTGACTCGTTTAGAGACTCTTCGCCAGCATGTCCAAATGGGGTGTGACCCAAATCATGAGCAAGACTTAAAGTTTCGGATAAATCCTCGTTAAGATTAAGATGTCTAGCTATTGATCTTGCTATTTGAGAAACTTCCAGCGAATGGGTTATTCTAGTTCGATAATGATCTCCTTCAGTATTAACAAATACCTGAGTTTTATGTTTTAGTCTTCTAAAGGAGGCACTGTGAATAATACGATCTTTATCTCTTTGAAAAGGAGTTCTATATTTTGATAAAGATTCTTTAAAAATTCTCCCTTTACTTTTAAATTGACCAATCTTTGAGTATTTTTTCATCCTTTAAAATAAAATTTTAAGTATTATATTAGTAATACCAGTGATCAATAATGATAAAAGAAATTAAATTTACTGATAAAGCACTAAAACAGATCAACGCTCTATTATCTAAAAAAGATAAGGGGTCTTTTTTTAGAATCGCTATTAAAGGTGGTGGATGCTCAGGATTTCAGTATGAATTTACCTTTGATAAATCTAAAGCAGAAGATGACTTAAACTTTGAAAATATATTAATTGATAAGGCATCTGCAGACCTTTTAAAAGGATCAGAAATTGATTTTGTATCTGAATTGATTGGTCAACAGTTTAAGATAACCAATCCACAAACTAAATCTTCTTGTGGTTGTGGCGTTTCATTCTCACTTTAATGCTCATTTCATCGTGGAATGTAAATTCTGTACGTGCGCGTATTGAAAATATCAAAAGCTATATACTCAAATATAAACCAGATATTTTGATGATGCAGGAAATCAAAACTGAGGATATAAATTTTCCTTACGATGATTTTTCCTCTATGGATTATGAAAGTCATGTATTTGGACAGAAAAGCTATAATGGAGTTGCTATTATTTCTAAAAATAAATTGAAAAATATTAAGACAGGTTTAATTAAAGATAAATTGAAACAATCAAGAATTATTTCTGCAGAGATTCAGTTTAAGAAAAAAAATATCCAATTAATAAATATTTATACTCCAAATGGTAATCCAGTTGATACTGAAAAATATAGTTATAAAAAAAAATGGTTAGATAGTTTAATTGAATATATAAAATCTTTATCTAAAAAAAATGCTAATATTATTATTGGTGGTGACTTTAATATAATTCCTGCTGCTGAGGATGTTTATAATCCAAAGAGTTACGAAGATGATGCATTGTATCGATTAGAAATTAGGAAAAAATTAAGAGAATTGATTAACATTGGATTTAATGATGCTTATAGGCATTTTAATAATACTAAAGAAGGTTATACTTTTTGGGACTATATGAGAGGAGCGTGGCAGAAAAATAATGGCATGAGAATTGATCATTTTTTAGTTTCAACTTCGTTAATTGATCAAATCAAATTTGTAAATATAAATAAAGATCCCAGAGGGCGAGAAAAACCCTCAGACCATACACCAATTGAAATTAAACTAGCTTAAGGATTTAATTTTATTTACCAACTCTTCATTGATATTTCGGGGACCTTTATCTAATCTATTTTTATGACGTCTTTCGCCTGGTAATCTTACTCCCTCTAAACCTTTCATCTTTTCAAAAAAATTTTTTGGGGATTTATATAAAAAGAATAAAAAGAAATTTAATTTGCATTATAAAGTTTATGTAAATCAAATATCATATGTTTTAAATTTAATTGGTGTAAATATAAATACTGTTCCTGTTTTGGATTTAAGAAGAAATTTTTCTCATAAAATTATTGGTGATAGAGCTTATTCTTTTAACAAAAATGTTATTAATAAAATTGGAGATATAACTATTAATTTATTTCATTATAATAGAATAGGGACAATAATAAAACATATCCCCGGTCACGGATTAGCAAAAAAAGATAGCCATTTAAAATTGCCTTATATTAACAATAAATTAAACTATTTAAAAAAAAACGACTTTTCTACATTCAAAGATAAAAAATCTATTTTTGCAATGACCGCCCATATTGTTTTTAAAGCATTGGATAAAAATGAATGTATAACACACTCAAAAAATGGAATTAAATATATAAGAAATAATATTTCTTTCAAAAATTTGATAATTTCCGATGATATATCAATGAAAGCATTACAATACTCATTTAATCAAAATGTTAAGAAAGCCTACGCGGCAGGATGCAACTTAGTATTGCATTGTAATGGCAATTTTAAAGAAATGAATAAATTAGCCGCAATAGCACCAAGGATAGATCGTTTTATAATAGAAAAAACATCTGAATTTTATAAACTATTAAGTTAAATTTAGTTATGTCAAATACCGATTCTCAAGAATTTCAAATTGATCTTAACAACTTTTCTGGTTCTTTAGATTTATTGTTAGATTTAGCAAAATCACAAAAAGTTAATTTAGAAGAGATTTCAATAACAAAACTTGCCGATCAATTTAATGAATATATTACAAATACTAAAGATTTAAAATTAGAATTAGCCTCAGAATATTTAGTAATCGCCACTTGGTTAACTTATTTAAAATCTAAACTTCTGCTCCCACTAGATGAAGAAGAAGAATTTAAAGTTCTTGAGATTGCTGAAAAACTTAAGTTACAACTAAAAAAATTAGAACTAATTAGACTATTGTCTGATCAAATGCTTAAAAGAAAAAGGCTTGGTAGAGATATTTTTATGAGAGGTATGAATATAAAAAATCAGACAAATTATATATCTCAATATTCTTTAAAATTATTTGATGTTTTAAAAATATATGCAAATATAATATCAACAAAAGATTTTCAAAAAATTAACATTCCAAAGTTACCAGTTTTTACAATGGAAGAAGGAATTAAAAGAATAAAAGAATTACAAAATCAATTAAATGATTGGAAAAAACTTAATGATTTGATCCCTCCTATTTTTAAAAATAATAAAAAAATGCAAAAAACAGGAAATGCTGGAATATTTGCGGGCTCTTTAGAATTAGTTAAAGAGGGCAATGTTAAAATAAAACAAGAAAAAATGTTTGAAGATATATATATTCGTAATAATGAATAAATTAAAGAAAAATAATGTATTTCAATTTCCTGAAATTAAAATAACGGATCAAGAAAAAGAAATTGAAGCAATTCTATTTGCATCCAATGTACCTTTAAATCTAGAGACAATTGAAAGTAAAATTACAAAAAAAATAAATATAGAAAAAGCCTTGAAAAAATTACAAACTTTTTATTTAAATAGAGGTATAAATTTAGTTTGTATTTCAAATAAATGGTCTTTTAGAACGTCAGATAAATTATCAAATTTATTATCAAAACAAAAAACCATAGAAAAAAAACTATCTAGAGCTGCTATAGAAACACTGGCAATAATTGTTTACCATCAACCCGTAACACGTGCTGAAGTAGAAGATATAAGAGGAGTTGCCTTTGGAACTAATACATTGGAAATTTTAATGGAGTTAAATTGGGTTAAGCCAGGAGGGAGAAAAGATGTACCTGGTAAGCCAATACAGTATGTTACAACAGATGATTTTTTAAGTCATTTTAATTTACAAAAACTTTCTGATCTACCAACCGTCGATGAGTTAGGTGCAGCAGGTTTAATAGATACATCATCTGTTGAGAAATCAATCTTTGGTACTGGAAAATTTTATAAAGAAAAAACAAGAAGAAAAAAAGGAAGATATTTACTCCAATATAGATGAAATGCTTCAAGACACTTTATCTGATGAAGAAAATACTGAAAAAGATCCTTTAAAAAAATAAATATTAAGTATATAACTAACTTATGAGTATAGGTATTTGGCAAATCGCAATTGTAGTTATATTAGTTGTTCTTTTATTCGGAAGAGGAAAAATATCTAGTTTAATGGGCGATGTGGCTAAAGGCATAAAAAGTTTTAAAAAGGGTATGGCATCTGACGCGATAGAAGATAACCAGCCTAAAGATGTTTCCGAAGAAAACAAAGATTCTAAAGATAGTAATTAAACCCAATGCCACAAATTGGCTGGTTAGAAATATTAATCGTCATCTCAATAGCTATTATAGTTGTAGGTCCAAAAGATTTTCCAATTGTTTTAAAAAAAGTTGGTAGTTGGATTGGTTCTGTTAAAAAATATGTTTCAAATGTTCAAAATGAATTTTCTTCTATTGAAGATGAAACTAAAAATATTTATGAAAATTCTGATAATAAAGCTAAAAAAAAAACAGATTTAGGTGAAAAAAAAGATGTCTGAAAAAGAAACAGGTTTTATAAGTCATTTAACTGAGTTAAGACAAAGACTTATTCATTCAATAATTTTTTTAGCAATCTTATTCATTCTCTGCTATTTTTTTTCTGATCATATTTATGGTTTTTTAGTAGAACCCTACGCTAATGCAGTTAAAGATGACGGATCAGAAAGAAGATTAATTTTTACTGCTTTACAAGAAACTTTTCTTACATACTTAAAGGTTTCATTTTTTGCAGCATTTTTTGCAACAAGTCCATTTATACTTATTCAAGTTTGGAAATTTATTGCACCTGGTTTATATAAACATGAAAAAAAAGCAATTATGCCTTATTTAGTTTTAACACCGATTTTGTTTTTGCTGGGAGGCATGCTTGTATATTATTTGATTATGCCACTTGCAATTAAATTTTTTCTTTCATTTGAAAGCGCAGGATTAAATACAAATCTGCCAATACAATTAGAAGCCAAGGTTAATGAATACTTATCATTGGTAATGAAATTAATTTTTGCATTTGGGTTAAGTTTTCAATTGCCAATTGTGCTTAGCTTACTAGCTAGAATTGGTTTTATAGATGCAAAATTTTTAAAAGAAAGAAGAAAGTATGTTGTTGTTATTATTTTTGCAGCAGCTGCACTTCTTACACCTCCTGATCCTATTACTCAAATTGGTTTAGCTTTGCCACTTTTGTTATTATATGAATTATCGATATTATCTGTTGGTATAATAGAAACTAAAAATCTAGACAGAGAAAGAGAAAGAGAAAAAGAAAATGCATGATTTAAAATATATCAGAGAAAACTTTGAGATTTTTAAAAATAAAATTTCGAACAGAAACAATAATTCGAATATTGATAATTTACTTGATTTAGATAAAAAAAATAGAAATCTCATTCAAGAAAAAGAATTGTTAGAAAAAAAAAAGAAAGATATATCTAAATCCAAAGATGAAAAAATGTTTGAAAAGTCAAAAGAAATTTCATCTAAAATTAAAGATTTATCAGAGGAACAGAATAATATAAAATTAAAATTAAACAGTATACTATCTTCAATACCAAATTTGCCACATTCGGACGTACCCGATGGAAAAGATGAAAATTCAAATAAAGTAATTGAAACAAAAGGTGAAATAAAATCTAAAAATTTTATTGAAAAATCTCACTATGAATTAGGAGAAAAATTAAACATGTTAGATTTTGATCTAGCAACGAAAACAACTGGATCTAGATTTGTTTTTGTTAAAGATAAATTAGCAATGTTGGAAAGAGCTATATCTAATTTTATGTTAGATATTCATACTTTAGAAAATGGCTATAAAGAAATTTCCCCACCATTAATGGCATCAGAAAATACCATGTATGGAACAGGCCAACTGCCTAAATTCGAAAATGATCAATTTGAAATTAAATTAGAAAGCAAGGAAGAAAGAAAGTTTCTTATTCCTACAGCAGAGGTTATTCTCACAAATATTGTTAAGAATAAAATAGTAAAATCAAACGAATTACCCTTAAGATTTGTAGCATCGACTCCTTGCTTTAGAAAGGAAGCGGGTAGTTATGGTAAAGATACAAAAGGAATGATCCGACAACATCAATTTTATAAAGTTGAATTGGTTAGTATAGTTGAAAATTCAAAATGTTTAGATGAATTAGAAAGAATGACTAATTGTGCAACTATGATTTTAGATAAATTAGAATTACCCTACAGAAAAATTATATTATGTACTGGCGACATGGGTTTCAGTGCAGAAAAAACATATGATATTGAGGTGTGGCTACCATCAGAAAAAAGATATAGAGAAATTTCAAGTTGTTCTTCTTGTGGCACATTTCAGGCTAGAAGAATGAATTCAAGATATAAAAATGAAAAGAATGAAAATGTGTTCACAGGAACTTTAAATGGAAGTGGATTAGCTGTAGGTAGAACACTTATAGCCATAATGGAAAATTATCAGCAACAGGATGGAAGTATTATTGTTCCAAATGCATTAAGACCCTATATGAATAATTTAGATAAAATTTCAACAATTAGCAGTTGAGAAATTCAACTATTTGGTATAAAGAAACCCATTAATTAGGAGATTTATGGATTCAGGAATAGCACAATTTATACCGCTTATCTTAATATTTGTAATTTTTTATTTTTTCTTAATCAGACCTCAACAAAAAAAAGTCAAAGAACATAAGTTAATGGTTCAAAATTTAAAAAGAGGTGACAAAGTTATTACTTCTGGTGGTATTGTGGGAACAATAGAAAGAATTATTGATGCTGAAAAAGCAGAGGTATTAATTTCTGACAATGTTAAAGTTGAAGTAGTTAAAGCAACAGGAATTCAGGCATTAGTAAATAGCCAAGAAGTAAAAAAATAATTAAATTTTAAGTGTTATACTTTTCTAAAATCAAAATTATAACTGTTATTTTAATTACTATAATTTTTATATATTTATCTCTCTCAAATTTATTTAAATTTGACGATAATTTTTTAAAAAATAAAATAAATCTTGGTTTAGATTTGCAAGGAGGTTCCTACCTGTTATTGGAAATTGATAACCAACCAATAATTTCACAAACATTACAAAACAAACTAATAGATTTAAAAAAATTTTTTAATGATAAAGCAATTGTTGCTAAGAATTTTACAATAGAGAATAATAAAATTTTTTTTGAAAGTAATCCAACATTTATTGATAAAATTCTCGAATTTCTTTCTGACAAGGATAGTGATTTAAATCCATATTTTGAAAATTTTAAAACACATCAATATATTGTAGATCAAAATGAAAATTTTTTTTCAATTTATTTATCTGATTATGGAATTGTTGTATTAAATACCTCATCTTTAGATCAAGCCGTCGAAATTGTAAGACGAAGAGTTGATGAAACCGGCACTAACGAACCAAACATATTAAAAAGAGGTAATAATAGAATTTTAGTTGAACTTCCAGGTTTAGATAATCCAGCAAGAATTAAATCACTATTAGGCAAAACTGCTAATTTAACATTTCAATTTGTATCATCTAATAAAAATGATGGTTTTGGTACCGAAAAATTAAAATTTGATAATAATATTGATGAGGCCACTGTAAGCAAAAGAATTATTTTAAATGGAGATAATCTTGTTGATGCTAAACCTAGAATGGACACTCAAAATAATGAGACTATTGTATCTTTTACTTTAGACAGAGTTGGTGCAAAAAAATTTGCTAGAGCAACAACTGAAAATGTTGGAAAACAATTAGCAATAATTTTAGACGGCAAAATTATAAGTGCCCCATCAATTAGAGAGCCAATTGTTGGTGGTTCTGGGCAAATTAGTGGTAATTTTACTTTTCAAAGCGCCACTGATCTTGCATTATTATTAAGATCAGGAGCTCTTCCAGCTCCTATGAATATTATTGAAGAAAGAACTGTTGGGCCAGACTTAGGAAAAGACTCAATAAAAGCTGGAATCTTGTCTCTAATAGTTGGTTTTAGTTTAGTTGTAATTTTTATGATTTATAAATATAGAATTTTTGGCTTAATAGCTAACTTTACTTTAATTACCAATTTATCACTGTTAATAGGTGTTCTTACTTTATTTGGTGCCACTCTTACTTTACCAGGTATTGCGGGGATAATTTTAACGGTTGGTATGGCAGTCGATGCAAATGTATTAATTTTTGAAAGAATAAAAGAAGAAATTAAAAAAGAAAATAATAAAATAATAGCATTTGATAGTGGCTATATTAAATCTAAAACTGCCATCATTGATGCAAATATAACAACCTTAATTGCTGCAGTAATTTTATTTTTTATGGGATCGGGACCTGTTAAAGGTTTTTCAGTCACATTAGGCGTAGGTATATTAACAACATTATTTTCAGTATACTTTATTGCAAGATTATTAACCTCAATTTATATAAAATCTAATAAGGATAAAGAAAAATTAATATAAATGAATATTATTCAATTTAATAAATTTTATAAGCATTTTGGTTTTTTTTCATTTCTATTAATTGTTATATCTGTATTTTTCCTTCTATTTAAAGGTTTAAATTTTGGCGTAGATTTTAAAGGTGGAACATTAATTGAAATTAGACTTGAGTCATCAGATCATTCTGTTTCAAAAGTGCGTGATGTATTTAGTAAATCAAATTTATCAAATTTAACTGTAAAAAATTTTGGAAACGACAAAGACTATGTAATTAAATTCCAAAAGCAAAATTTAAAAAACCCAGAATTTATAAATAATCTTAAAAAAGAAATTTCTGAATCATTTCCAGATATTAATTTTAGAAGAGTTGAAAATGTTGGGCCCAAGGTTAGTTCAGAACTTTTAAAATCTGGTATTATAGCTATTTCTCTATCTTTAGCTGCAATGCTACTCTATATTTGGATTAGATTTGAATGGCAATTTAGTCTAGGTGCTATACTTGCTTTATTTCATGATGTAATTATTACTTTAGGTATCTTTTCATTTTTATCTTTAGAAATTAATTTATCGATTATTGCAGCAGTACTCACAATTGTTGGATATTCGATGAATGATACAGTTGTTATTTTTGATAGAGTTCGTGATAATCTAAGAAAACATATAGACATACACATTAATGATTTAACCAATCAATCTATCAATGAAACTTTATCAAGGACAATTTTAACATCTTTTACTACATTATTAGCTTTATTATCTATTTTCTTTCTAGGTGGAGAAATTTTAAGAGGATTTTCTTTAGCAATGATACTGGGAGTTATTATAGGTACTTATTCATCTATATATATAGCTAATCCAGTTTTAGTAAAATTAAATGTTAACCATTACACTGTAGTAAAAAAAGAAGAAGATAAAAATTAATATAAATTTTGAGCAGCAACCATTGATAAAAGCATAGGCAATGAAAGTAATGTGTTAGTTCTTGAAAATAGCATTGCTGTTTTTGCTGATTTAGCTTTTGTTTCAGGATCTACATCTACTATCCCTAAAGCTTTTTTTTGATTAGGCCATATTACAAACCATACATTAAAAGCCATAATTAATCCTAGCCACATGCCAATTCCTATTGCTGTATCTCTGCCTCCACCTGATGTAATGCCTAAGGTCATAGCATCATGCACGTATCCGCTAACATAAGCTAAAATTAAACCAGATAAGACTGTAAATAGTGCAGCCCATCTAAACCAAAATAAAGCAGCTGGTGCTATTACTTTTCCAATGGCAGGTTTTTGTTCATCTGGTATTTTTGACATATTAGGAATCTGAACAAAATTAAAATACCAAAGTAAACCTATCCACATTATTCCTACTGTTACATGAATATATCTAAACAGCCAGCTCCAAAATAGTCTATCAATATCAAATCCACCATTTAAAAAATAAAGGCCCAAAAACAATAATACTGCTAGTGCCAGAGAAACATGAATTGTTTTAGATAATGATTTTAATATTTCGGTCATGATCATCTTATATATTCAAATAATTATTTAAGCAATTTTTTTATATTTAGAAATTAACATTGGTGCTAAATATTTGCCTGTATAACTAGTATTAATTTTAACTATATCTTCAGGTTTTCCTTCTGCGATAATTTTACCACCCTTTACACCGCCATCTGGACCTATATCAACAATATGATCAGCTGTTTTTATAACATCAAGATTATGTTCAATTACTATAACTGTATTTCCAGTTGCCACAAATGTATGAAGAATTTCTAGTAATTTTTTAATATCATGTTGATGCAAACCTGTTGTTGGTTCGTCTAAAATATAGACGGTTCTTCCAGTTGATCGTCTTGACAGTTCTTTAGCAAGCTTAATTCTTTGTGCCTCACCGCCAGATAGTGTTGTAGCCTGTTGGCCTATTTTAATATACCCAAGACCAACTTTTTTGAGAGTCAGCAATTTTCCTCTTATGGTATTTATATTTTCAAAAAAATCACATCCCTCATCAACCGTCATATTTAAAACATCAGAAATATTTTTACCTTTAAATTTTATTTCAAGTGTTTCTCGATTGTATCTACTACCTTTGCATTCATCACATGTAATATAAACGTCAGGTAGGAAATGCATTTCATATGTTATCACACCATCTCCTTCACAAGCCTCACATCGACCACCTTTAACATTAAAAGAAAATCTTCCTGGTTTATAGCCTCTGCTCTTAGACTCTGGTAGATTTGTGTACCAGTCTCTTATGGGTCCAAAAGCACCTGTATATGTTGCTGGGTTAGATCTTGGTGTTCTTCCAATAGGGGATTGGTCTATATCAATAATTTTATCTATTAACTCTATACCTTTAATTCCTTTAAAAGGTAAAGGCATTTTTCTAGATTTGTTATTATTTAAATAAAGATTTAGTGCATTGAATAAAGTTTGTAATATTAAAGTTGATTTTCCACTTCCTGAAACTCCTGTTACACAGGTAAATGCACCCAATGGTATTTTTAGATTTACATTTTTTAGGTTATTTCCTGATGCATTTAAGATTTCCAAATATTTTCCATTTTTAGCCATTCTTCTGTTTTTTGGAATTTGAATAAAACTTTTATTTGATAAATATCTTCCAGTAATACTGTTATTATTTTTTTTTATTTCATCAAATGTGCCCTCAGCAACAACTGCACCACCTTTATGACCTGCATCAGGACCTAAATCAATTATATGATCAGAATTTTCCATTGTTTCAGTATCATGTTCAACAACGATAACAGTATTCCCAAGATCTCTTAATCTTTTTAAAGCGTCAATTAATTTAATATTGTCTTTTTGATGTAATCCAATTGAAGGTTCATCCAATACATACAAAACACCCGTAAGGCCTGATCCTATTTGAGAAGCTAATCTTATTCTCTGCGATTCTCCACCTGACAATGTTCCTGATTCTCTTGAAAGAGTTAAGTAATCTAATCCTACATTTAACAAAAAATCCAATCTTTCGTTTATTTCTTTTAATATGTGTTGAGCAATTTTTAATCTTGTGGAGTCTAATTTTGTTTCTAACGATGAAAACCACTCTTTAGACTCTATTATAGATTTTTCAGTAACTTGGCTTATATTTAAATCTTCAATTTTAACACAAAGTGCCTCATCTTTTAGTCTATGACCATTGCATTTTTCACATTTAGTATCTGATTGATATTGAGATATTTCTTCTCTTTTCCATTCACTGTCAGTTTCTAAATAACGTCTTTCTAAATTATTTATTACACCTTCAAAAGTTTTTTTATGTGAATATTTTTCATATCCATCGTCATAAGAAAATTTGATTTCTTCATCATCGGAACCATATAAAATTACATCTTTTATTTTTTTTGATAAATTTTTCCATTTTTCATTTAATGAAAAATCGTAATGTTTAGCCAATGAAGCTAATGTCTGAGCATAATACAATGAAGATGATTTAGCCCAAGGTTCAATTGCGCCATCAGAAATTGATTTCTTATCATTTGAAATAACTAAGTTAGGATCAACATTTAACTTAACACCAATTCCTTCACATTCTTCACATGCACCATAAGGGCTATTAAATGAAAACAATCTTGGCTCAATTTCTTCAATAGTAAATCCACTTTCCGGACAAGCAAATTTTGTAGAAAAAATTATTTTTTCAGTTTTTCTATATTTTTTAGGAAGTGTTTCATCCTCATATTCAACAAATAATAAACCATTTGATAAATTTATTGCAGTTTCAACCGATTCAGCCAACCTGTTACCAAGAGATGAATTTACTACAATTCTATCTATGAGAATTGAAATATCATGTTTTGTTTTTTTATTAAGTTCTGGAATTTTATCAATATCATAAATTTTATTGTCTATTTGAATTTTTCTAAAGCCTCTTTTTTTAAATTGTAAAATTTCTTTTTTGTATTCACCTTTTCTCCCTCTTACAACCGGCGAATAAAGATAAATTGTAGATTTTTTTGGAAGTTGTTTAATTCTATCTACAATTTGGCTTACGGTTTGTGATTCTATAGGTTTTCCTGTGAAAGGAGAAAAAGGAATACCTGCTCTTGCATATAGAACTCTCATGTAATCATAAATTTCAGTTACTGTGGCAACCGTTGATCTTGGATTTTTTGAAGTATTTTTTTGTTCTATTGATATAGCTGGACTTAAACCTTCAATTAAATCTACATTTGGCTTTTTCATTTTATCTAAGAATTGTCTCGCATAAGCAGATAGACTTTCCACATAACGTCTTTGACCCTCAGCATATATAGTATCAAATGCTAAAGATGATTTTCCTGATCCTGAAAGTCCTGTAATTACGACAAATTTATCCTTAGGAATTTCTAATGATATGTTCTTTAAATTGTGCTCTTTTGCACCTTTTATGATGATTTTTTTTAACATTATTTAGTTGCTTTAGATTAATAAAATTAATATTCAAGGTAAAATGTGTTATAATAAAAATTCTTTAAATAAATAATTTTATGGCAGGAAGTTTAAATAAAGTGCAATTAATTGGAAGATTGGGAGCTGACCCAGAAGTTAAACAAATGGTAAACGGCAAAAGTGTAGCTAGATTAAGTTTAGCAACTAGTCAATCTTGGAAAGATCGAAATACTGGTGAAAAAAAAGAAAAAACAGAATGGCACCGTATAGTTGTATTCAATGAAGGTCTAGTGAATGTTGTTCAACAATATTTAAAAAAAGGTGCCCAAGTTTATATTGAAGGTCAAATTTCAACAAGAAAATGGAAAGATGATCAAACAGGACAAGATAAATATTCTACAGAAATTGTTTTGCAAGGTTATAACTCGACCCTGACTATGCTTGGTGGATCGAGCTCTAATAATTCAAATATTTCTCCCTCAAATAAAAATAATGATTTTGACCAAACTAATCAACAAAGTAGCAGTGATTTAGACGACGAAATACCATTTTAATGAAGAGTGATCAATTAACAGAAGTTAATAAATCCAAAGTAAGTTCTATATCTGTTTATGATGAAATGAGTTCATCATACTTATCTTATGCTATGAGCGTTATAATTAGCAGAGCTTTACCAGACATAAGAGATGGACTTAAACCTGTTCATAGAAGAATTATTTATGCCATGCATAAAGGTGGATTTGATTGGTCAAAGCAATTTAGAAAATCTGCAAGAATAGTTGGTGATGTGATAGGTAAATATCATCCACATGGTGATCAGGCAGTTTACGACGCTTTAGTTAGAATGGTTCAGGATTTTTCAATGAGTTTACCTTTAATAGAAGGACAAGGAAATTTTGGATCTATAGACGGAGACCCGCCTGCAGCTATGAGATATACAGAAACAAGACTTTCAAAAGTATCTCAATATTTAGTCGATGATATAAATAAAGATACAGTTGCTTTTAAAAGTAACTATGATGAAACAGAAAAAGAACCTGAGATTTTACCCGCTCAATACCCAAATCTATTAGTAAATGGTGCTGGAGGAATAGCCGTAGGAATGGCTACCAGTATACCACCACATAACCTAGGAGAAATTATTAATGGTACTTTAGCTTTAATTGAAAACAGAGACATTAAAATACCTGAATTAATGAAACTTATACCAGGTCCAGATTTTCCAACAGGCGGATTGATAATTGGAAAAGATATAATAAAACAAGGCTACAAAACAGGACGTGGATCATTTAAAATTAGAGGGGAAATTTCCACTGAACAATTAAAAAATGGCAAAGAAAGATTAGTGGTAACATCAGTTCCTTATCAAGTTAATAAGTCTGTTTTAAATGAAAGAATAGCAGAACTCGTAAGAGAAAAAAAAATAGAGGGAATTAGTGATATTAGAGATGAATCAAATCGAGAAGGAATAAGAGTAGTAATTGATCTTAGAAGAAATATTGAACCAGAAACAATTAAAAGACAACTCTACAAATTTACTTCGATTGAAAGCTCATTTGGTTTTAATACACTTGCAATTGTAGATAAAAAACCAAAAACTTGTAATTTAAAAGATTTCTTAGAGAGTTTCTTAATTTTTAGAGAAAAAATAATAATCAAAAGAACAAAATATGATTTAAAAAAAGCTGAAGATAGAGCTCATATATTAATTGGTTTATCTGTATCTATAGATAATTTAGATAAAATTATAAAAATTATTCGCGGATCAAAAACTCCAGAAGAAGCTAAAGAAAAGTTATTAAAAAATACATGGCAAGTTAACAAGTCAAGCAAGTTAATTAAACTTGTGGAAAGTAGCAAATCTAAAAAAAACTATAAACTTACAAATGAACAAGTAATTTCTATATTAGATCTAAGATTACAAAAATTAACAGCTTTAGGTATTAATGAGATAGAAATAGAATTAAAAAAACTTATCGAATTAATTACTGAATATAAGAAAATATTAAATTCAAAAAAAGTTTTGTCCAAAGTTATTAGCGATGAACTTAAAGAGATCAAAGATAAATTTTCAAAACCCAGAAAAACTCAAATTATAGATGCGGTACTGAATTATGATATTGAAGAAACCATACAAAAAGAGTCTGTTATAATAACTGTCACTCTTCAAGGATATATCAAAAGAGGAGCTTTAAGCAGTGTTAAGCAGCAAAAAAGAGGTGGAAAAGGTAAATCTGGCATAAAAACTAGAGATGAAGATTCAGTAGTTCAAACATTATCTGTAAATACACATACTCAAGTACTTTTTTTTTCATCAGAAGGACTTGTTTATAGATTAAAAGCCTGGAAAATTCCAGAAGGTACAGCAGCTTCAAAAGGGAAATCTGTATCAAGTTTACTTCAGTGGAAAAATTATCAATCAATAAGCTCAATTATGCCTTTTCCTGAAAATATTAGTGAAAAAAAAGATCATCACATAATTTTTGTTACAAGTAATGGAAAAATAAGGAAAAATAACCTTGAAGACTTTAGTTCAATAAATACATCCGGTAAAATTGCAATGAAATTAGACCAAAATGATAAAATTGCAGGAGTACAAATATGTAGAAATGATCAAGATATAATTTTAAGCACTAAATTTGGTAAATCTATTAGGTTTGAGTCCAGGAAACTTAGAGTGTTTAAAGGCAGGTCATCAAAAGGAATAAGGGGTATAAATTTATCAGAAGGAGATAAAATTGTATCTTTATCAATAATTGATCATATCAAAAAAAGCGCAAAATCTATCAAAAACGAAAAAAAATCAGCTGATAAATTTATTTTATCAGTAACAGAAAATGGCTATGGAAAAAGAACTCCACATTTTGATTATAGAGTTATTAACAGAGGTGGAAAAGGAATAATAAATATTGTTACTTCTAAAAGAAACGGAAGTGTATCTTCGTCATTTCCTGTATCACCAGAAGATGAAATTATTATTTCTACTGACAAAGGAAAAGTTATAAGAACAAGTGTGAATGAAATTAGAATTGCTGGAAGAAACACCCAGGGAGTAAGGATCATTAAACTTTCAAATAATGAAAAAGTAGTATCAGCAATTAAAATTGATGATAATTTTATTTAAATAAATGAAAAAAATAGCTATATACCCCGGCACATTTGACCCAATAACTTATGGCCACATAGACGTTATAAGGAAGGGAATTAATTTATTTGATAAATTAATAGTAGCTGTTTCCGAAGGTGGTGATAAAGATCATTTATTTACTACTGATGAACGTATTAAACTAGTTAAAAATTCTTTGCAAAAAGATATGAAAATTTCATCAAAAAAAATTGAAGTAATTAAATTTTCCTCTTTGACTACAAGTTTATGTGAAAAGTATAATTCAAAAATTATTTTAAGAGGTTTAAGAGCAGTTTCAGACTTTGAATATGAATTTCAGCTTGCTGGAATGAACAGAAAACTTAATGAAAAAATAGAAACAATTTTTTTAATGTCTGACGTTGATAGCCAAGTAATATCTTCTAGGTTAGTAAAAGAAATTGCTAATTTAAATGGAGATCTCAAAAAATTTATTACAAAAAGTGTTATTATAGAAATAAAAAAAAAATATGAACTTTCTAAATAAATTTGTAATAATTTTTATTTTAATTAATTTTTCAAATATATATGCAAAGGAGGAAGTTATGATTTTAAAATTAAAAAGCGGTGATGTTAAAATTGAGCTATTCCCAGATGTAGCTCCTAATCATGTAAAAAGAATTAAAGAATTAGCGAATTCTGGAAAATATGATAATGTTGTATTCCATAGAGTTATAGATGGATTCATGGCTCAAACTGGAGATGTTAAATTTGGAAATTCATCAAACAGTAATTTTGATTTGAGGAGAGCGGGCATGGGAGGTTCAGATCTTCCAAATCTTAAAGCAGAATTTAGTGACATTCCTCATGAACGAGGAATATTATCTATGGCAAGATCTTCAGATCCAAATAGTGCTAATAGTCAATTTTTTATATGTTTTGAAGCCGCGCCACATCTTGATAGACAGTATACCATTTTTGGAAAAGTAATAGAAGGTATGGAAAATATAGATAAAATTACTAAAGGTACTGGCGCAAATGGTTTAGTGTCAAATCCAGATAAAATTATCAGTTTTAAATCTGAATAGATAAATGACTAATGCCATTAAAAAAATTTAATTTTAATGTCATTAAAAAAGATGGATTTGCAAGATTAGGTGAAATTCAAACTATTAGAGGAAAAATAGATACACCAACATTTATGCCTGTTGGTACACAGGCAACAATAAAAGGTGCATTTATTGATGATATAATAAAAACAGGAACACAAATAATTCTATCAAATACTTATCATTTAATGATCAGACCTGGTGTTGATAGAATTAAGTCACAGGGTGGTCTTCATAATTTTATGAAGTGTCCACTTCCTATACTAACAGATTCTGGAGGCTTTCAAGTAATGTCTCTATCTAAACTAAATAAAATTGATAGGGAAAAGGGTGCAATTTTTAACTCCCACATAGATGGAAAGAAATTTATTTTAAGTCCTGAGGAAAGTATAAATATTCAAATTGGATTAAATTCAGACATAGTAATGGTAATGGATGAGTGTCCAAAAAAATCTAATAGTTACAAATTAATTAAAGATTCTATGGATCTTTCAATGTATTGGGCTGAAAGATCAAAAAAACAATTTGGAACAAATCCGCAAAAAGGATTATTTGGTATTGTACAAGGAGGTTTATTTGAAGATCTGAGAATAAAATCAGCAAATATTTTAATAGACATTGGCTTTGATGGATATGCAATTGGTGGTTTAGCTGTTGGAGAAAATCAAAAAGAGATGTTTGGTGTTCTTGATATATTAAAGGATGTTGTGCCAGAAAGTAAACCAAGATACCTTATGGGTGTAGGAACGCCATCAGATATTCTTGGGGCAGTAAAAAGGGGAGTTGATATGTTCGATTGTGTTTTACCAACAAGATCTGGAAGAACAGGTTTAGCTTTCACTTGGAACGGTCAAATTAATATAAGAAATTCTAAATATAAAAATGATAATTCACCTTTAGATGAAAAAGTTAAAATATTTGATTTGAACAAGTATTCTAAAAACTATCTTAACCATTTATTTAATACTAATGAAATGTTAGGATCAATGTTGCTTACATTAAATAATATCAATTTTTATCAAGAATTAATGTTTCAAATAAGAAAACATATTAAAAATGGTACTTTTTTAGAATTCTATAATAAATATATCCACATTTTATAATATTTCGCGTTGATTAAAAAAAAAAAATCTTTATAAGAAATCGCGTTGGGCCCTTAGCTCAGTTGGTAGAGCAATTCCCTTTTAAGGAATGGGTCGTTGGTTCGAGTCCAACAGGGCTCACCAATAAATTTAAGCTATTGGTGGATAATTTATTATTATTTCATTTAACCACCCTTGAATATTTTTTATTCTATTTGTTGAGGATGGATGTGTACTCATAAATTCTGGTGGTTCTTTGCCTTTATTTGACTCCTTCATTCTTTCCCATATTTTTTCTGTTTCTCTTATATCATAACCAGATAATGACGAAAAAATCATTCCTAAATAATCGGCTTCACTCTCTTGTTTTCTATTGAATGGATTCATTATGCCAATCGAAGAGATTAGACCAACTGTATCCATTCCAGTAGATCTATTAATTTGACTAAGTGCACCACCACTAAAAATATCTATAAGGCTTGTACTAGTTTTTAATAATACTCCTTGACTAGCTCTTTCAACTGAATGTTTAGCCACAGCATGTGCAATCTCATGTCCCATAACTGCAGCAAGACCATTTGTATTTTTTGTAATATCAAGAATACCTGTATAAACAGCAATTTTTCCACCAGGCATACACCAAGCATTTTTTACCTTATCATTATCAATAAGAATATATTCCCAGTCAAAGCCAACTGTTGGATTGTTCATATTTTCTCGATCAAAATAAGATCCAATTGAAAATTCAATTTTCTTTCCAATTTCTTTAATCAAATTTAGAGTATTTAAGTCATCACTTAATTTTTCTTTTTCTTTAACTTTTTCATAAATCTGTGCAGCTTGAGCATTAAGCTTTGATTCAGGAATCAATTTTAACTGTTTTCGGTCTGTAATAGGCGCGCTCGTACATGCATGCACTCCAAAAGACAAGCAACTACAACCTATTAAATTAATAAATTTTCTTCTATCCATTAATTGATATTTTTAATATAGATAAATATAAATTCAACCATGAATGTAAATAACAAGCTATAGATAAAATGTCTAGTTTTAGAAGAAAAAGAATTTCATTTTTTTCAAGATTAAGAAATTATTTTATTACTGGTATAGTTGTTTTAATTCCAATTGGTTTAACACTATATTTAACAAAGTTTATTATAGACATATCATCAGTATTATTACCTAAAGAAGTAAATCCAAATAATTATTTACCATTTTCAATTCCTGGATTGGAAATAATTGTTACAGTAATTTTTATTACAATAATAGGTGGTTTATCTCTATCTTTCATTGGAAAAAAAATATTACAATTATTTAATGATTTACTAAAAAGAATTCCAATTTTAAGGACTATTTATTCAGCCATAGGCCAATTAACAGAAACTTTTGCACCACAATCAAATACAAAAAAAAAGAGTGTTGTTTTAATTGAGTATCCAAGAAAAGGAATTTGGGCCGTTGGTTTTGCAACAAAAGATAACGAAGGAGAAATTTCAAAAAAAACTGATTCAAAGCTAGTTAATGTTTTTGTACCAACCACACCTAACCCAACTAGTGGCTTCTTATTAATGGTTCCAAAGAATGATATTAAATATTTAGATATGAGCTTTGAAGAAGCGTCAAGATTTATAGTTTCTGCTGGAACAAGTGAAAATAAAAAAAATTAAATTAATTCATTAACAATGTCTGCACGATCATATAATTTTATTAATGTATTATATTTAGATAAATCATTATCTCTATTTTCTATAATTTTTATTTCTTTCTCAGCGAGCAAGAATAAGTCTTCATTTATAATCGGATCGGCCAATCTAAAAGTTTTTTGACCACTTTGCTGAAATCCTAGCAAATCACCATAACCTCTTAATTTAAGATCATTTTCTGCAATTATAAAACCATCATTTGATGACTTTAAAATTCTCAATCTTTTTTTTGCATTTTCTCCAAGTGATGATTTGTAAAGCAGTATACATGTTGATTGTTTTTCCCCTCGTCCAACTCTACCTCTTAATTGATGCAATTGAGATAATCCAAATTTATTTGAGTCTTCTATTATTATGCAAGTTGCATTAGGAAAATCTATTCCAACTTCTATAACAGTTGTTGATACTAAAATTTTAATTTTATTATTTAAAAAATTATTCAAAATTTCATCCTTTTCTTTTTTATCAATTGAACCATGAAGTAATCCAACCTTATCTTTAAATATTGCTTTTAAAAATTTATATCTTTCAACAGATGATTGATGATCTATTTTTTTTGATTCTTCGATTAAAGGACATACCCAAAAAGCTTGATTATTATTATCAATTTCTTTTTTTAAAAAATTAATTACATCATTAATTTTACTTACATCCTTAGTATAAGTAATTATCTCTTTTCTGTTTTTAGGTTTAGATTTAATTAGAGTCACATCCATATCACCATATAGAGTCATCATCATAGTTCTTGGAATAGGAGTTGCTGACATTACTAATACATCACAATTTGGACCGCCTTTTTCTGACAATTTTTTTCTTTGACTTACGCCAAACTTATGTTGTTCATCAATAATAATTAATCCTAAATTTTTGAATTTAATTTTTTTTTGAAAAAGTGCGTGTGTACCAAAAATTATATCAATTTTTTTATTTTTTAAATTTTCCAATATAATTTTTCTTTTTTTATAATTAGTTTTGCCTGTTAAAAGTTCTGAGCTAAATTTATTACCAGCAACTTTTAAAAACAATTTATAATGCTGCTCAGCAAGAATTTCCGTGGGTACCATGTAAGCAACTTGATATTTATTTAAAATTATATTAATTGCAGCAATCAATGAAACAACAGTTTTTCCACTTCCAACATCACCTTGTAAAAGTCTAAACATTCTTTCATTTGAAGCAATATCAGTGTTTATTTGATTTACTGCATTAATTTGATCTTTTGTTAATTTAAAACCAATATTATCTTCTGCAAAATTAATTAAATTATAATTAATTTTTTTAGGTGATTTAAATTTTTTTTTAAAATTTTTTCTAATATTAGAGTTTATTATAAAAGTTGATAAGATTTCATCAAATATAAGTCTATTAATATATTTTTTTTCATTAATTGATTTTTTAGGTTTATGTAGATTTTCTATAGCATCATTCCAACTAATATTATTTAAAATATTTAAAATATCTGCACTTAACCATTCTTCTAATTTAGGTAAATTATTTAGAGCTTCATTCATTGTTTTGTTAAAAACATTATTAGATATCCCATCAGTAAGATTGTAGTTTGAATGTATCTTTTTTATTTTATTTTTATCAGTACTAATATGCGTGGGGTTAGTAATTTGATATTTACCTCTAAAAAAAGAAATTTTTCCACTTATT
>CACIBQ010000012.1 GCA_902584915.1 uncultured Pelagibacteraceae bacterium | reverse complement strand
TTATTAATAGTCTATCATTTTAAAAACTATATAAATTACAAAAAAATTAATAATTTTATTATTGCTTTTATATTTTTGTTTTTGTTTTCTCCATTTGTTTATGCTTATGTCTCAATATCAAATGATAACAAAAGAACTGACTATCCTGGGAAAGAGATAGCCAGCAAAGTTCAGATCGAGTGGGATCAAAATTTTGATCAACCAATCGAATTTGTAATAGGAGATGAGTGGAAAGCAGGAAATCTTTCATATCATTTAAAATCTAGACCAAAATGGGAAGGTTTTTTAGAAAATAATAAACTCGACGCTGCTAAAGAATATATTTGCATAGACGATATTTGTGTAGGAACATACAAATAAATATGAGCAATATAGACAACGTTGTAAATTTTATAAAGAAAACACCAAAATCGGAATTGCATCTACATATCGAAGGAAGTTTGGAACCAGAGCTAATGTTTAAACTTTCAAAAAGAAATAAAATTGAAATTCCATTCAAATCTGTTGAAGAGATAAAGTCTGCTTATAATTTTTCAAATTTAGACTCTTTCTTAAAAATTTATTATGAAGGATCGAATGTATTAATAACAGAAGAGGATTTTTTTGATTTAACTTGGGAATATATATTAAGGTGTAAAAAAGATAACATAGTACATACCGAGATTTTTTTTGATCCACAATCTCATACAACAAGAGGAATAGATTTTAATGTTGTAATAAGCGGTATTTATAAAGCCTTAACCAAAGCAAATAGTGAGTTTGGTATAACTTCAAAAATTATAATGTGTTTTTTAAGACATTTAGACGAAGAACTTTGTTTTGATGTTTTAAAATATGCAATAAATCATAAAGATAAAATTATTGGAGTAGGTTTAGACTCGTCAGAAAAAGGAAATCCACCTAAAAAATTTAAAAGATTATTTGAGGAGGCAATTAAAGAAGGCTTTTTAACTGTTGCGCATGCCGGAGAAGAAGGACCACCAGAGTATATTTGGGATAGTTTGAACTTGTTAAAAGTAAAAAGAATAGATCATGGAGTTCAATGTTTAAAAGATGAAAAACTTGTCGAAAAGCTTAAAGAAAAAAACATACCTTTAACTGTATGCCCTCTATCCAATATTAAATTATGCGTTTTTGATAAACTTGAAAATCATAATTTAAAAAAAATGTTAGATAAAGGCCTTAGAGTAATGGTGAATTCTGATGATCCTGCATATTTTGGAGGTTATTTAAATACAAACTTAATTGAAACATCAAAAGCTCTAAATTTAAATTTAGAAGAAGTAAAAATTTTGATTAGAAATTCATTTAAATCCTCATTCTTGGATGAAAATAGTAAAAATAATTGGTTGAATAAGATATAATTAAAGTAAAATTAATTTATGAAGATTAAAATATTAATTCCTGTTTATAATGACTTTCAATCAGCATCAAAATTAATTGTTGATATAAACTCTGTAATATCAAATTTAAATGAGGAATTCTCTATTATTATAATTAATGATGCTTCAACGGAAAAAGCAGATATAAATGTTTCAAATATAGATAAAATTAAATCTGTAAAAATAATAAATATGAAAGAAAATCAAGGACACGCAAGGTGTATTGCGTCAGGACTGAAATATATTTTTGATAATGATGAATTTGATTATTTAATTCCAATGGACGGAGACGGCGAAGATAGAGCAGAAGAAATATCTAAATTTATAGAATTTTTAAATTATGATAAATCTAAACCCATAGTTGGAGAAAGAGTTAAAAGATCAGAGGGTTTAATTTTTAAATTATGTTATAAATTTCATAAGATAATTACTTACGTTTTTACAGGCCAATATATAAAGTTTGGAAATTATACTTGTCTACCAAGATCAACGGTCGAAAAAATGATAAATGAAAAAGCTACTTGGAGTAGTTTTTCAGGTTCATTAAGTAAATTAGAAAAAAATAGATCAACAATTCCTTCAATAAGAGGTGAAAGATATTTTGGTCCATCTAAAATGAGTTTTTACAATTTAATTAAACATTCTTTATCAATTATTGCAGTATTTAAAATAAATGTAATTATAAGATCAATTTTATTTTATTTAATATATTTATTTTTGATTTCAGAAAATATTACTTACATAACATCAATTCCTTTAATACTAGTTGTTATTTTTGTTATCTCAGTATTAGGAATATCGAAAAGAGAAAATTTAGATCAATTAAATAATTCACTATTAAATATTTCTAATGTAGATAATTTAAAATAATGATTTTAACTACTGAACAAGTTGAAAACTACGAAAAAGATGGAGCGATAGTCATTAAAGATATATTTAAACCTTGGATAAATTTATTAAGAAAAGGTTTTCAGGATGTTTTAAATAATCCAGGTCCTCATGCTAGAGAAAATACAGACATAAATGAAAATGGCCGTTTTTTTGAAGACTATTGTAATTGGAATCGAATTAAAGAGTTTAAAAAATTTGCAAAAGAATCTCCAGCAGCTCAAATTGTTGCAGAAGCTACTAATTCAAAATCAATTCAAGTATTTCATGATCATATTTTTGTAAAAGAACCTAGTACCAGCAAACCAACTCCATGGCATCAAGATATGCCATATTATTGCGTAGATGGTGAAGATACAGGTAGCTACTGGATACCGCTTGATGAAGTCAATAAAGAAAACACTTTAAAATTAATATTAGGTTCACATAAATGGCCTAAACTAATTCAACCTACTAAATGGTCGAATGACAGGCCCTGGTATAAAAATAATAATGATTTTATGCAAATGCCTAGTATTGAAAAATTGAATAATCAAATAATGATACCGGATCTTAAAATAGGTGATGCAGTTTTATTTAACTTCAAGATTGTTCATGGAGCATCCGGAAATAATTCAACAGACCGACGTCGTGCTTTTTCAATGCGATTTATAGGTGATGATGTAAGATATATAGATCGTGGTGGAGATACCTCACCTCCATTTAAAGGAATTAATTTAAAGATCGGAGATAAATTAAGAATAGATTGGTTTCCAGTAGTATGGAATAGATAAATGAAAAAAATTTTATTTTTTTTTCTTTTTTTTTGTTCAGCAGCATTCAGCCAAGAGAATGGTAAAGTATATTTTGCTGGAGGTTGTTTTTGGTGTATGGAAGAATCATTTGAAAAAAAAGAAGGTGTTTTAGAGGTAATTTCAGGATATTCAGGAGGAACTACAGAAAACCCGAACTATGAAGAAGTTACATACGGAAACACAGGACATTTTGAAGTAGTAGAAATTATATTTGATAAAAGTAAAACTAACTTTGAAGATTTGCTAAATCATTTTTGGAAAAATATTGATCCATTTGATGAATACGGACAATTTTGTGATAAAGGTTATAGCTATAGATCTGTTGCTTTTTATCAGAGCGATAAAGAAAAAGATTTAATTGAAAAAAGTATTAAAGAATTAGAGAAAAAATTTGAAAGAAAAATTGTTACTTATGTAAGAAAATTTGAAAAATTTTATATAGCAGAAAAAAAACATCAAGATTTCTATATAAAAAAATTTGCAAGTTACTTAAGATACAAAAAAGCATGTGGAAGAGAAAGAATTTTAAATAAAATATGGAATTAAATGAAAAAAATTTTATTTTTAATTATTTTTTGTTTAATTTTCTTTGGAATTATAGATTTTTCCAATCAGGTTCATGCAAAAGAAATAACAAACCTTCAATGGAAAAAAAGTGTAGCCACAGGTAAGAAACTTTCAAAGTTTAGAGAAACTGTTACATCTCCAGCTTTAGGTGAAAAGGCATGGAAGATTACGTTATTGCCTAGAGATTGTGGCAGAGATAAAGAAGGCGATTATTCTGATTGTAAAAATAATGGTAGAGATGCTGTTGTTGGACATGGAGGAGGAGATAGGGCTAGAAGTGAATATTCTACATCAAGCAATAGATACACAGGAGAAAGATGGATTTCTGTAAGTATTTATTTGCCAATGGATTTTAAAACAGTTGAGCCTGTTAGTACTTCTCTTTTTCAAATCTATGAATGGGGAAACACAAATCAACAAAGACATCCAAGGATGATGTTGAGAGTAAAAAATGGGGTTTTGGAACCCAGATATTTTCCTGTAAATGGACATGATGTTTCAGGAAAAATAATAAAACATCTTTTTATTGATGAGATGAAAGATAAGTGGACTACAATTATATTTCATACAAAAATGGGTAAAGCACCTGGGGAAGGATTTTCAAAAATGTATGTAAATGATGTTCTTTATAATGATTACGATGGAAGAACGGGTTATGGAGGTCAATTTTTTAACAAATTTGGCATCTATCATAGTTGGATAAGCAGATGGAATGACGAAGTGCATGGCGAATATCCAACACAAGTCGTTTATTATGACAATTTATTTAGAACAAGTAGTAAAGAAAAGCTTCTAAAATTAATTCAAAATTAATTATTTAAGCTCTAATTGTTGGTAGACAATAAAAATCAGCTGTATCTATTTTAGAAGAATATTGTCTTCTCATGTTCCATCTTTTTTGAACACCGGCACTTGCAAGACTCAAAGTTGATCTGCCGTACCTATAATTAGTATTGTCAATAGACTTCATTAAGTTGTTTATTTTATTGTCTTTTTCAGAAGAGAATAAATTTTTATTATTAGTAGATTCTGATAAGCCAGACAACAGCACTCCTGCTTTTTGATAACGAAAACCATTTTTAAAAATACTTTCTAAAGCAGCCAAAGCAGTTTTAACAATTTCAATGCTGTCATTTGTTTCAATTGGAAAATCAATTGTCTTTGAATTTGAGTAATATCCAAAACGACTCTGGAAAGGACTGGTTCTTATAAAAACAGTAATTGATTTTGCAGCTAAAGATTCTGATCTAATTTTCTCTGAAGCATTTAAACAATAACCTGCAACTGCTTCCTTTAATTCTTGATACTTTTCAATTCTTTCACCAAACGAACGTGATACTACACAACTTTTTCTTTTTGATTTTGTTTTTTCTATATCAATACAAGAAATACCTCTAAGCTCCATAGCTGTTCTTGATCCTAAAACGTTCGAACTTTTTTTAATCCAAGTGTTTGATTTATTTTTTAGTTGCTTAGCATTATAAATTCCATTTTTATGATAGAACTTTGTCAGCTGTTTACCAACACCCCAAACATCATTGATATTAATTTTTTCTAATAAAGGATCTATATTTTCAATACCAATAAAATTTGTAACACCAGACTGTTTTTTCTTTGCAATATAATTTGCAACTTTGCTTAAAGTTTTTGTTTTAGCAATTCCAATGCTAGTTGGAATTCCTGTCCATTGTAATACAGTTTCTCTAATTTCTCGTACTACTTTTTCAACTTCATCATCAGAAAAATTTGATAAGTCCAAAAAAGCTTCGTCAATTGAATAAATCTCGATATCAGAATTAAATCTTTTAAGTGTTTTCATTACTCTTCTTGAAATATCGCCATACAAAGAGTAGTTTGATGAAAAAACTTGTACATTATTTTTTATGATAATATCCTTTGCTTTAAAGTAAGGTTCACCCATTTTAATACCCAAAGCTTTAGCTTCGTTAGATCTTGAGACGATACAACCATCATTGTTGGATAATACAACAACAGGTTTTTTTCTGATTTTAGGATTAAATAGTCTCTCACAAGAAACGTAAAAAGAATTACAATCAACTAATGCTATTTTTTTAGTATACTGAGTGGATGACATAAGTTACAACTCCCCAAATAAAAATATCTTCCTCTTCATTAATTAAAATTCGATCTTCGAAATTTTTAGAACCTGATGTTAAAAATTTTTTATCTCTTTCTTGAACAAAATTTTTGACAACAAGCTCATCATGAACATTTGCAATAACTGTTGAAAAGTTTTTTGGCGTTAAACTTTTATCAACGACTAACAGATCACCATCATTAATGCCGACATTTACCATTGATTTTCCTTGAACCCTTATGATGAAAGTTGCTGGAACATTTTTGATTAAATGAACATTTAGATCAATATCTTCTTCTATGTAATCTGTTGCAGGAGACGGAAAACCCGCTCCAGCTTTATGCAAATAATATGGTACTGTTAGTTTCATAAATGTTCTTATTTTGTTCTCATTAGTATACAAATTATTCAATAGTGTCAATCAGGTTGTATTTTGAGTCTGTAAGTGAATCAAAAGTGAATCAAAACGTGAACATTCAAACCACATTTTGTGCTCTTGTGGATAACTTTAACCAAGGATAGTTTAAAATCCATATTAAAATGAAAAAAATTTTATCGATAGCAGTTCTAGGTTTAATTATAATTTCAAATGCTATGGCAGTTGAAGAAGTAGAATATGAGGTAATCAAAGAAAATGAAGTTTATGAAATTAGGAAATATTCTGATCGTTTAGCTATTGAAACTTTAAGTACAAATCAAAATAGTGGATTTAGAAAATTGTTTAATTACATCTCAGGCAAAAACCAAAAAAATGAAGAAATTAAAATGACAGCTCCTGTAACTCAGGTGAAAAAAAATGGTAATATGACAATGCAATTTTATTTACCCTCAAAGTTTAACAAAGAAAATACACCAGACCCATCCAGCTCAGATGTAAAGGTATTAAATATCAAAGGAGGCTATTATGCTGTTATTAAATATTCGGGCATGGCTTCCAACAACAATTTTATTAAACACAAGAATATTTTAGAAGGAGAATTAAAAAAAAATAATATATTAATTTTAGGCCCACCTATTAAAGCAACTTACAATAGTCCTTTTACTTTGCCTATGCTTAGAAGAAATGAGGCAATGTTTGAAATTGATATAAAATCTACAACATAAGGAAAAATATAAATGAAAAAACTATCATGCCATTGTGGAAGAGTAGAAGCAGAAATTACCGTTCCTGAAAAAGGATTTGAAAAGATTATGCGTTGCAATTGTTCTATCTGCAAAAGAAAAGGATACATCATAGGAGTTATTGGACCAGATGATTTTAAACTAGTTAAAGGAGAAGATTTTTTAACACTTTATCAATTTAAAACAAAAACTGCTCAACATTATTTTTGTAAAGTTTGTGGTATTCATACTCATAACAGACCAAGAAGTAATCCAAAAATATATGGTGTAAATATTGCTTGTGTTGAAGGTGTGAAGCCATATGAGATAGAAAATGTTCCAGTAAATGATGGAGAAAACCATCCGTTAGATCAAAAAAAATAATTTAAATTATGAAATCTGTTAGAGATTGTTTTGCAAAAGTAAAAAAAAACTGCTTTAAGTTCATTAAATCTCAAGAAACATCAGCTAATAAATTTAAAAATAAA
Organism: uncultured Pelagibacteraceae bacterium; assembly: GCA_902584915.1. GTDB lineage: Bacteria > Pseudomonadota > Alphaproteobacteria > Pelagibacterales > Pelagibacteraceae > Pelagibacter. Next base: position 14,470 of record CACIBQ010000012.1, on the reverse strand, counting down.
GAAAGGATGTTAAAATCCTATTTAATACCTTTGTGTTTTTGGATTTCAAAAAAAATAAATAGAAAAAAACCATTAATTATTGGTGTGGCAGGTGGTCAAGGAACAGGCAAAACAACTATAACTTCAATACTATCTTTAATATTAAGAACATATTTTAAGTTAAATGTTTTTAAAGTATCAATTGATGATTTTTATAAAACAAGAAATGAAAGAAGAATATTATCTTTAACTGAACATCCGCTATTAATTACAAGAGGTGTGCCAGGAACACATGATCATAAAATAATTTCAAATTTTTTTAAAAAAGTTAAAAAAAAGAACTTTAAAAATATTAAATTACCGAAATTTGATAAATCTATAGATGACAGATGTAAAAAAAAATTATGGTATAAATTAAATTTTAGGCCTGATGTTGTTATACTTGAAGGCTGGTGTGTTGGTGCAAAAGCTCAAAATAATACAAAATTGAAAAAACCAATAAATTTTTTAGAAAAAGTTAAAGATCGCAATTTAATTTGGAGAAAATATGTTAATACTCAATTAAAAACAAATTATAAAAAACTTTTTAATCATTTAGATGAAATTGTTTATCTTAAATCAAGTAGCTTTAAATTACTTCAAGAATGGAGAATAAAACAAGAAAAAAAACTGAGACTGAATTCAAAAAAGAAAAATAATTTAAAAATTATGAGCAAAGGTGATGTGATTAATTTTATGCAAACATATCAAAGAATTACTCAAAATATGTTTAAAGACGCGCCAAAATATGCCTCGATTATTTTTAAATTAGATAGTAAACACCAAATTAATTCAGCTATTTATAAGAAAAAATGAAAAAAATATTTTTAGTTTTAATATTAACTTTTGTTTATGTGGAAAATGCTTTTGCCGGAGATCTTTTAAAAGCTTTAAAGCAAGCGTTTCACAATAACGCAGAACTAAATGCGGAAAGAGAAAATTTAAATGTATCAGAGCAAGATTTAAAAATTACTAAAAGTGAATATCTTCCAAGCGCTTCTATAACAAGTTCTAAAAGCCAAGAAGATACAAATAAATTGACTAATCAATCAGGTGGAGATGCAACTATAAATGATGTTAATCCTTTGACAACATCAATAAAAATTGAACAAACCCTTATAGATTTTGGAAGAAGTGCTGATTATAAAAAGAAAAAGATTGGCATTGATTTAGCTAGACAAAAATTGTTAAAAAAAGAGCAAGATATTATTTTTAAAGCAATTGAAGCATATTCTGGATTAGTTTTAGCAATTGAAAAAGAAGAAATAAATAAACAAAATGTAGATCTTAAAATATCCCAATTACAAACTGATAAAATTAGATTAGAAAGAGGACAAATAAAAGTATCAGACTTTTCCCAAACAGAATCATCTCTTGCTGGAGCAGAAGCGCAATACATTCAGGCACAAAATGAAGTTGTTAGTAGTAGATTAAATTATGAAAATGTAATTGGAACTTTAATCAATGAAAATAGTTTGCAAAAATCAATCAAATCTTTTGTAAAAATTCCTATAAGTTTAGAAAATGCAATTGAATTATCCAAACAAAATAATCATGATGTAAAAATTGCACAATTAGAACTTGAACAGGCTAAAAAAGATATAATAATTGCTAAATCTGATTTTGCACCATCTGCCAGCTTATCTGTTGAGAGGTCTTATTCTGAAGATCTAAGCTCAACTTATGATGAAAGGGAAAAAGATATTTTAAAAGCGACTGTTAGCTGGCCATTCTTTTCGGGTGGAAAAAAATTTGCAACTATAGATAAAAATCAAAGTATAAAAATTAGACAAAGATTTCTGTTAGACAGTGCGGTAAAAAATAACTTAACCACGGTCACCAGTGCTTGGGCAAATCTTCAATCTTCAGAGAGTTTTTTAAATTCAGTTAAAGCACAAGTTAAAGCTGCAGAAATTGCAAATGAAGGAATTACCGCTGAATATCAAAGTGGAGCAAGTTCAAGATCAACTTTGGATGTGATTCAATCCAATGCACTATTATTAAATGCTCAAATTTCACTTGCTAATTCAGAGAGAAACTACCTACTTGCTCAATACAATCTTTTAAAGTCAGTTGGTCTACTAACTAGTAGCTATCTAAATCTCAAGTAAATCAGACCTTTTTTTAGGAAATAAATATTTATATTGCAAAAGAGAACAAAAGTAGTACATAATATTCTATGATTCGATTGTTAAAAAACATAAAAAAAGAGGCAAAAAATGACTAAAAATACCCTAAAAGTGGTGAAATCCACAAAAGATAAAGAATTGGAAAGCAAAGAAAAAAATAAAGCTTTAGACGCTGCAATAAGCCAAATTACAGATAATTTTGGAAAAGGTTCTGTAATGAAGCTTGGTGAGCAAAAAGCTATGGATATAGAGTCTGTTTCTACAGGATCTCTAAGTTTAGACCTGGCACTTGGAATTGGTGGATTGCCAAAAGGAAGAATTATCGAAATTTATGGTCCAGAATCTTCTGGAAAAACAACTTTAGCATTGCAAGTAGTAGCAGAAGCACAAAAAGCAGGTGGGATTTGTGGATTTGTTGATGCGGAGCATGCGTTAGATCCAGTTTATGCAAAAAAACTAGGAGTAAATACTGAAGAGCTTTTAATTTCTCAACCAGATACAGGTGAACAAGCTTTAGAAATAACTGATACATTAATTAAATCTGGCTCAATGTCAGTTCTTGTAATTGACTCAGTAGCAGCATTAACGCCAAGAGCAGAAATTGAAGGCGATATGGGTGACCATCATGTTGGTCTTCAAGCAAGATTAATGAGCCAAGCATTAAGAAAATTAACTGGTTCAGTTTCTAGAACGAACACAATGGTAATATTTATTAATCAAATTAGAATGAAAATTGGAGTTATGTTTGGCAGTCCTGAAACAACTTCAGGAGGAAATTCACTTAAATTTTATTCATCTGTTAGAATGGATATTAGAAGAACTGGTGCAATAAAAGACAAAGAAGAGATAATTGGAAATACTACCAGAGTAAAAGTTGTAAAAAATAAAGTTGCACCACCATTTAAAGTTGTCGAATTTGACTTAATGTATGGAAAAGGAATTAGCAAAACAGGTGAATTAATCGATTTAGGTGTTAAAGCTGAAATCGTTGAGAAATCAGGAGCGTGGTATGCTTATAAAGGTGAAAAAATTGGACAAGGAAAGGAAAATGCAAAACTTTATCTTGAACAAAATCCTAAAGCAGCAGCAGAAATTGAAATGGCTATAAGAGAAAAAGCTGGATTAATTTCTAAGAAGATCGAAGGAAATCCTATTGAAAAGGAAAAAGTAGCAGCCTCTGAAGAAATACCTTCAAAAAAGAATTAGCAGATAACATTTAGTTATTTAAAGGCGTTCGAAAGGACGCCTTTTTCCCATATAGACATAGACATAGAAAAAAAATGTTGTATTTTTATCAAATATGGCAAAAACACTTAATGAAATAAGAACTACTTTTCTAAAGTATTTTGAGAAGAACGACCACACTATTGTGGAGTCTAGTAATTTGGTACCAAATAATGATCCAACATTGATGTTTGCCAATTCAGGAATGGTTCAATTTAAAAATGTTTTTACTGGTCTTGAAAAAAGAGATTATATTAGAGCAACAACCTCACAAAAATGTGTTAGAGCAGGTGGAAAACATAACGATTTAGAAAATGTAGGTTACACACCTAGACACCACACATTTTTTGAAATGCTTGGTAATTTTTCATTTGGAGACTATTTTAAAGATAGGGCAATAGAGCTTGCTTGGAATTTGGTCACTAAAGATTTTGGTATAGATAAAAAAAGACTATTCGTAACGGTTTTTCACGAGGATGAAGAAGCATTTAATTTCTGGAAAAAAATTGCAGGCTTGAGTGAAGATAGGATTATTAAAATACCAACGGCAGATAACTTTTGGTCCATGGGTGAAACAGGTCCATGTGGCCCTTGTTCTGAAATATTTTTTGATCATGGTGAAAAACTAAAGGGAGGCTTACCAGGCACAAAAGATCAAGATGGAGATCGTTATATTGAAATTTGGAATCTTGTATTTATGCAATTTGAACAAATTTCAAAAGATAAAAGAATTAATTTACCTAAACCATCCGTTGATACCGGAATGGGTCTTGAAAGAATAGCTGCTTTGCTGCAAGGAACACATGATAACTATGAAACTGATCATTTCAAAAAAATTATTAGTGCAATAGCCGAAACAGTTAAAAAGAAACCAGATCAAAATAATATTTCAAGTTTTAGAGTAATAGCTGATCATTTAAGAGCTAGCTCATTTTTAATTGCAGAAGGAGTTTTACCATCAAATGAAGGAAGAGGATATGTTCTTAGAAGAATTATGAGAAGAGGTATGAGACATTCTCATTTATTAGGATCAAAGGAACCAATTTTTTTTAATATATTTAAAACTTTGATGGATGAAATGTCAGATAACTATCCAGAAATTAAAAGAGCTGAAGCATTAATAAAAGAAACTTTAAAAATGGAAGAAGAAAAATTTTTAGTTCTTCTTGATAGAGGAATGAAAATATTAGAGGCAGAAATTTCCAAAATAGATAAAATTTTACCGGGTGAAGTTGCTTTCAAACTTTATGATACATATGGTTTCCCTTTAGATTTGACCCAAGATATTTTAAAAAATAAGTCACTGCAAATTGATAATCAAAAATTTGATCAACTAATGAAGCAAAGTAAAGAGCTTGCTAAAAAAAATTGGAAAGGATCAGGCGATAGTGCCGTTGATGATATATGGTTTTCAATTAAAGATAAATTGGGACCGACAGAATTTCTTGGTTATGAAACAGATCAGGCTGAAGGAGTTATACAAACTTTAATAAAAAAAAATGAACAAGTAAAATCATTAAAGACAGGTGATGAGGGAATGATTATTGTTAATCAAACTCCTTTTTATGGTGAGTCGGGTGGTCAAGTTGGTGATTCTGGAGAAATAATTTCAAATAATTTTAAATTTAAAGTTTCAGATGTTCAGAAAAAACTAGGAGATCTTTTTGTTCATTATGGAAAAGTAATATCAGGTGAAATCAAAATTAGCGAAAGTGTTGAGTTAAAAATTGATATTGAAAGAAGAAAAAATATAAGAGCTTACCATTCCGCAACACATCTACTTCATGAGTCTCTTAGAAGAGTTTTAGGTACTCACGTCACTCAAAAAGGATCATTAGTTGAAGCTGATAGATTAAGATTTGATTTTAGTCACATGAAACCAATTACACCAGAGGAATTAAATAAAATAGAGAGCTATGTTAACTTAATGGTTGATACAAAATCTGAGGTAAAAACTAGACTTATGACACCACAAGAGGCGGTTGATAATGGAGCTTTAGCTCTTTTTGGTGAAAAATATGGTGAAGAAGTAAGGGTATTATCTATGGGAAATGAAAAAAAAAAATATTTCTCAACAGAATTATGTGGTGGAACCCACGTAAGAAATACTGGTGATATTGGTAAGTTTAAGATCATAAATCAGTCATCAATTGCGGCTGGCGTAAGAAGAGTTGAAGCCTTAAGAGAAAAACAGCTAGAAAAATATTTGAAAGAAAAAGAAAAACTTTCTGATCTTTCAATCCAAAAAAATGAAGAGGTTATAAAAAATCTTTCTGAAAAAATCATTAAATTTGGCGCGAAACCAAATTTATATAATAAAAATCCAAATGAAATAATTAAAGAATTAACAAAACAATTAGATCAATTGTTTGTAGAAGTAATTCTTCGAGATAAAACTAAAAATATTATTTCTGAAGAAAAAATAAAATCTACAAAAGTTAGATTTCAAAAAATAGAAGGTCTTCCAAGCAAAGAATTAAGAAAATTAGTTGATAAAGGTAAAAAAGATTTAGGAGATGGAATTGTAATTATATTTACGGTCAAAGATGATAAAATTGGTCTAGCTGTCGGAGTAACTGATAGCCTAACTAAAAAATATAATGCAGTCGATTTTGTTAAAAAAGGATCAGAAATTATAGGAGGAAAAGGTGGTGGTGGTAGACCAGATTTTGCACAAGCAGGGGGCGTAGAAATTGATGAAATTGATGAAGCAATAAGAAAATTAAAATCTTTAATTTAATTTTTTTTTCAAATTTTTATCAATTGTATCTAAGAATTGATTAGTATTCAGGTACTTAGTATTTGGGCTTACAAGAATAGCTAAATCCTTAGTCATTGAACCATTTTCAACTGTTTCGATACAGACTTTTTCCAAAATTTTAATAAACTTTTTTAGATCCTCATTGCCATCCATTTTACCTCTATGATACAAGCCTCTTGCCCAAGCAAAAATAGATGCTATTGGATTAGTTGAAGTTTCTTTGCCTTGCTGGTGTAATCTATAATGTCTAGTAACTGTACCATGAGCAGCTTCTGCTTCTATAGTTTTACCATCAGGAGTCATTAAAACGCTAGTCATTAATCCTAAAGATCCAAAACCTTGAGCAACAGTGTCAGACTGAACATCACCGTCGTAATTTTTGCATGCCCAAATATAATTTCCATTCCATTTTAATGCACATGCCACCATATCATCTATAAGTCTATGTTCATAAGTTATGTCTCTTTCTTTGAATTTTTCTTTAAATTCTTTTTCGTAAACTTCCTGAAATAAATCTTTAAATCTACCATCATATTTTTTTAAAATTGTATTTTTTGTAGAAAGATAAACAGGCCATTTTCTGTTGAGACCATAGTTCATGCAGGATCTTGCAAAATCTTTTATAGATTGATCTAAATTGTACATTGATAAAGCAACACCCGGACCTGGAAAATTAAATACTTCATATTCTTTTTTTTCTTTTCCATCTTCGGAAGTCCATTTAATTTCTAATTTACCTTTTCCTGGAACCTGAAAGTCAGTTGCTCTATATTGATCTCCAAATGCATGTCTACCTATACAAATTGGATTTTTCCAACTCGGAATTAATTTTGGAATATTTTTGCATAGTATTGGTTCTCTAAAAACTGTTCCCCCTAAAATATTTCTTATTGTACCATTTGGTGATCTCCACATTTTTGTAAGATTAAATTCTTTAACTCTTTGCTCATCCGGGGTAATTGTTGCACATTTAATTCCAACACCATATTTTTTTATTGCGTTCGCACAATCAATAGTTATTTTGTCTGAAGTTTTGTCTCTATTTTTTATACCAAGATCGTAATATTTTATATCCAGATCCAAATAAGGAAGTATAAGTTTGTTTTTGATAAAACTCCAAATCACCCTTGTCATTTCGTCACCATCTAGCTCTACAATCGGGTTTTTGACCTTAATTTTACTCATATTTAATTATATATCTTATTAATTGAATTTTGGAGTTTTATATACATATTAAGGTCAAATTACCAAATTAATGGTTAATTATGATAGACAAAGTTTTTCCAAAAATCCACGCTGAAGGATATAAATTTTTAATAATATTTGGGCTGGCAACATTAGTGTTATATTTTATTAGCTCATTTTTGGGATTAATAGGTTTATTGCTAACTATCTGGTGTTACTATTTTTTTAGAGATCCAGAAAGACAATCAATTAATAGTGAAGACTTTCTTGTTAGTCCAGCTGATGGTGAGATAATTAAAGTAGAAGAAGTAAACGGACCCAAAGAACTTGGTCTGGAGAATAAAAAATTTAACAAGATTAGTATTTTTATGAACGTATTTGATTGTCACGTAAATAGATCTCCATGTTCAGGTACAATTTCAGAAATAAGCTATAAGGCTGGTAAATTTATTAATGCGTCTTTAGATAAAGCAAGTGAAGATAATGAAAGGTGTTATTATAAAATTAAAAATTCATTTGGAGAGGATATTATTGTAGTTCAAATCGCAGGGTTAATTGCAAGAAGAATAGTAACCGAATGCTCTAAAGATGAAACTATCAAACAGGGTTCAAGAATTGGAATGATAAGATTTGGAAGTAGAGCAGATGTATATTTTGAAAACTATAAACCATTAGTTAAATTAGAACAAAAATCATTAGCAGGAGAAACTTTGTTAGCAAAGAGATAAAATGGAAACAAAAAAAAATTTTAAAATTATACCACCAAGAAACCCAAGGGTTTTATTGCCAAACATTTTTACTTTAGTTGGTGTATGTATAGGATTGACATCAATTAAATTTGCTTTTGATAATAGATTTGAGATGGCTGTTATAGCAATTATCGTCGCGGGAATAATAGATGGTTTGGATGGGCGAATTGCTAGATTAATAGGTGGGGCATCTAAAGTCGGAAAAGAATTAGACTCACTTACAGATGTGATTAGCTTTGGAGTAGCTCCCGCTTTCATAATGTATTTTTTTGTTATGAAAGATTTAGGAAGAGTAGGATGGTTAATTTCATTAATCTATGTTGTCTGTGTTGCTTTAAGATTAGCAAGATTTAATATAACCTCAAATGCTGATCCATCCTGGAAAGATCATTTTTTTGAAGGGATACCATCTCCTGCTGGAGGCATTCTAGTTCTAATGCCATTAATATATAGTTTTAGTGAAATTCAATTAATCGATGTAAACAATGATATTATAGTACCATGTTTATTTTTAATAATATCAGTCTTGTTGATAAGTAAAATCCCAACTTATTCTTTAAAAAAAATTATAGTTAGAAGAAGTATAACAATATTTCTTCTTTTTGGTGTTATATTATTTTTTGGGTTATTATTAATTTTTACTTTTAATACTATCTTTATATCAGGATTAATATATCTTTTAATTATACCAATAAGTTCAATGCATTATCTGTCATTAAAGAAAAAATTTTCGACACAATTTGATGATAATGATGATCACGAAGATATGCTTTAATGAAAGAAAATACAATCGTTTCTCTTGCGGACTCAAATTATTTTGATCTTCTTAATGAACTAATTGATTCAATTCTTAAATTTGAAAAATCAAAAGATGTGGCGGTATGCATATTAGATGCTGGACTAACAGATGAGCAAAAAAATATTCTTTTAAGTAAAGTAGATGAAATTAAAAAAGCAGAATGGGATATAGAGGTCCCTGGATCTAAAATCAGAGGAAAGGAATGGTTAAAAAGCCAAGTTTCTAGAGCATTTATTCCAAACTACTTTCCTAATTACAAAAAGTATCTTTGGATAGACTGCGATGCATGGGTTCAAGAATGGTCTGCAATAGAACTATATTTCAAAGCTTGTGACAAGGGAAAGCTTGGTATTACCCAAACTATGGCGCCAGGATATAGAATAATGTCCAAAGTTAAATGGCTATTTGGAAAATTAGCAGTGATTAAATCTCAGAATTTTAAACACGCAGTTAGCTCTAAAATTGGTATCGAGAAAGCTAGAAAATTAGCATTTGCTCCACATATAAATATTGGAGTTTTTTCTTTAGAAAAAAACTCAAAATGTTGGGAAGTTTGGCAAACAAACTTAAAACAAACATTAAGCGCTGGTCAAATATTTGGATCAGAAGGTTTAGCAATAAATATGAGTGTTTATATTGATAATGTTGAAACAGAATTTTTACCTATAAATTGTAATTGGATTGCAAGTAATTTACTTCCAAAGTTTGACGAAAATAACAATAAATTTGTAGAACCTTATCTGCCAAACATTACTATAGGCATCATGCATCTGGCAGCTGGAATCTGGAGTAATGGCAAAGATATGAGGGCTGATAAATCAATCAAAATAGATCTTGAGACTTTAAATAGAAATAGAGTTTCTAAAAGCCTTAGGTATTCAAATTAATTGAAAAAAAATAAAATATCAAAGGAATGGATTAATAGACAACGTAGAGATATTTACGTTAGAAAATCAAAACAAGAAGATTTTAGATCAAGAGCAGTTTACAAATTGCAAGAAATAAATGACAAACATAAAATTCTTAAGAGCAATTTATCAGTAATTGATTTAGGCGCAGCTCCAGGAAGTTGGTCACAATATATTATTAGAAAGTTCAAAAATTGTAAACTTCTATCTATAGATTTGAAAAAGATGGAGCCAATTGGTAATTCATATCAAATTGTTGGTGATTTTAAGGAAAGTAGTTCAAAAGAAAAAATAATAAATTATTTTAAAAACAAAGTAGATCTTGTGATATCTGATATGGCTGTAAATACTACTGGAAATAAAAATTTAGATTCAGTTGTCACAGGTGAACTATGTTTAGAGGCACTTAGATTTGCTAAAGACCAACTGAAGCAAAAAGGCATTTTTGTTTCAAAGATTTTCATGGGATCAACTTTTAATGAAATCATATCTGAGGCAAAGTTAACTTTTAAAGAAATAAATGTTTATAAGCCACCATCGAGTCGAAAAGAGTCTAAAGAAAGTTTTATAATTTGTAAAATATTGAGATAGATTACTTTATGGTATATAATTTAAAAAATAATTATAAAATGATAAAAAAAATTTATTTAACAATTTCGTTAATCTTATTTTTTGCAAATATATCTTATTCTCAAGAAAATTTCTTTGAAGAAGCTAAAAAATTATTTGAAACTGAAAATTATGAAGATTCAAAATTTTTATTTCAGAGAAATATTACTTTCAATCCAAAAAATGCCGATTCTTATTTGTATCTAGCAAAGATTTTTAAAATAGAGGAAAATATTAAGGAAGAAGAAAAAAATCTGAATACTACAATACTATTAGATCCGAAAAATGAAGAGGCTATTTATTTATTAATGGATATCGAAATTGAAAGATCAAATTTTGCAAAAGTGATAAAATTAAAAAAAAATTTTGAATCCATTTGTACTAATTTGTGTCCAAAAATATCATCTATTGATGAAAAGCTTAAAAATTTTGATACAAAAAATGAGTCATAGTTAAGATTTTCTAAACTAAAATAATGTTTCAAAGCTTTTATTAATTGAGACTACTCCAAGGTCATGTAGTCCCCCAATAATTAACTGAAGTGCAACAATCAAAATAACAAATAAACCTATATATCCAAACCACATATGCTTTTTTATTTGTTCTGCAAAAAATCTTGCTAAAGTTACCACTAGTAGCACTGACATTACTAGTCCAAAAATCATAAGATTAAAATTGTCCTTAGCTGCCGCGACAACGGCTATTACGTTATCAAAGCTCAAAGTAATGTCAGCAAATAATACTTTGTAAACACTTTGAACAAAGGAAGGTTCTTTGGATACTTTGGTTGGAGATTTTATTTTTTTTAAATTGAATAAGTCTCTTCTAAGATCATTAACTATCCAAATTAACAACAAACCTCCTATTATTTTTACATATGCAAAACCAAACAAATATGATGCAAAAAATGCAAATATAATTCTAAATACTAATGCACCTAAGACACCCCATAAAATAATTTGATTTCTATGTTTTGGTGCAAAGCTTGCAGCAATCATTCCAATGATGATTGCATTATCAGCAGCCATTATGACATCAATAAATATTATCTGGGTAAGTACTAAGGTTTGTTCTAACAAAGTACCCTAATAATATTATATTTTTTAAATAATTCAAATTAAAGCAGTGTTAAATTTGTATTGATTTAGCCTTTTATAGATTATTAAATGTCATTTTTAAAAAGGAGGGTAGATGAAATTATTTAAAATATTAATATCTACAATTACTTCAGTATTATTATTTGCAAACATCACTTTAGCAGAAAAATGGGATATGGCTCTTGCATATGGAGCGGGCAATTTCCATTCAGCTAATGCAGCAGAATTTGCAAAAAATGTAACTGAAAAAAGTGGAGGAAAGCTTACTATTGTAACTCATCCTGGAGGTTCTTTATTTAAAGGTGGTGAGATTTTTAGAGCAGTAAGAACAGGTCAGGCACAAATTGGTGAAAGGTTTATGTCAGCCTTAGGTAAAGAGGATCCATTACTTGAAGTGGACTCACAACCGTTTCTTGCAACATCGTACGATGATGCTATGAAACTTTATAAAGCATCAAAACCTGAAATAGTTAAAGGCTTAGATGAAAAAGGTTTGGTATTTTTATACGCAGTGCCATGGCCAGCACAAGGCTTGTACAGTAAAAAAGCTATAAACAGTGTTGCGGATCTTAAAGGCCTTAAGTTTAGAGCATATAACTCTGCAACTATAAGAATAGCTGAATTAACTGGAATGGCGCCAACAAAAATAGAAGCTGCAGAAATTAGCCAAGCTTTTTCAACTGGTGCTGTAGAAAGTATGATTACTTCACCAACAACTGGTAAAAACAGTAAAATTTGGGAAAATGGTGTTGGATATTTTTACGATATTGCGGCATGGTTTCCAAAAAATATGGTGATTGTGAATAAAGATGCATGGAATAAATTAGATTCTGCAACTCAGAAACTTGTCATGTCAGAAGCAGCTTTAGCTGAAAGAAAAGGTTGGGACTTATCAAAAAAAGGTAACGTTGCTGACAAGAAAGCTTTAGCAGATGCTGGGATGAAAGTTGGAAAAGTCAATTCAGCCTTAGAAAAACATTTCCAAAAAGTCGGAGCTACTATGGCAGATGAATGGAAAGCAAAAGCAGGAGCTAGAGGAGCTAGTGTTCTTGCCGCGTACAAATAAAAATAATATAATTAAAAAGGCCGTTTAAAAACGGCCTTTTTATTATGTCTAAATTAAATAATTATCTTAATAAAATTTATAAATTTTCTGGCTATATAGCTGCTTTTTTTTTAATTTTAGTTGCAGCTTTTATTTTAATAGGAATATCTTCTAGGATATTTGGTTTTTATATTAGAGGATTAGCAGAGTATTCAGGATATTGCATGGCCGCATCTTCATTTTTTGCTTTAGCTTATACTTTTGTTGAAGGTGGTCATATAAGAATTACTCTTTTTCTAGAAAAAATATCAGGCAACAAAAAAAAATATTTAGAAAATTGGTGCTTGGTAATAGCAACTTTTTTTTCAGGGTATCTGGCATTTTATTTTATTAAAATGTTAATTATATCCTACAAATTTCAAGAAAGAAGCGAAGGAGCTGATGAAATATTAATTTGGATACCTCAAACAAGTGTAGCTATCGGCTCATCAATATTTTTTGTATGTATTTTTCATAAATTAATTTTGACAACTCTAAATAAACCCAATGCCTGAAGTATTATTAACGATATTTTTTATAAGCGTTCTTTTGTTCTTTTTAGGAACAGGTATTTGGGTAGCAATTAGCATGATAGGTGTCTCAGCAATTGGAATGATATTGTTTACAACAAGACCAGTTGGTGATGCAATGGCAACTACAATATGGGGAACTTCTTCATCCTGGACGCTTACAGCTCTTCCACTTTTTGTATGGATGGGAGAAATTTTATTTAGAACTAAACTTTCAGAAAATTTATTTAAAGGCTTGGCTCCTTGGATGCAAAAGTTACCAGGAGGATTAATACATGTAAACGTAGTAGGTTGTGCACTTTTTGCAGCTATTTCAGGCTCCTCTGCAGCAACAGTTGCTACGGTTGGCAAAATGTCAATTCCTGAACTGAGAAAAAGAAAATATCCAGAAAAAATTTTACTTGGTAGTCTGGCCGGATCTGGAACTTTAGGTTTGTTAATACCGCCATCGATTATTTTAATTATCTATGGAGTAACAGTTCAAGAGTCTATAGCGAAACTATTTATAGCAGGAATAATACCTGGAATAATGATTGCTTTGATTTTTATGTCTTATGTAATTATTTGGTCATTAATAAATAAAAAAAACATGCCCAAAGCAAATGGAACTTATTCGTTTTTTGAAAAAATAAAGAGATCAAAACAATTACTTCCTGTGATCCTTTTAATTCTTGGAGTAATTGGATCTATTTATTCAGGAGTTGCAACAGCAACGGAAGCAGCATCGTTAGGTGTGGTTGGAGCTTTAATACTCTCTTATTTTCAAAAAAGTTTAAATGCGAAAAATTTTAAAAACTCTTTATTAGGAGCAACTAAAACCTCTTGTATGATTGCATTTATTTTAGCTGGATCTACATTTTTATCGCTTGCCATGGGTTTTACAGGTTTGCCAAGAAATTTAGCAATATGGATACAAAACATGGATCTTTCTCCATATGTTTTAATTTTTGTTTTAATGATATTTTATATAATCCTAGGCATGTTTCTTGATGGAATATCTGCTGTCGTTCTTACAATGGCAATTATTGAGCCAATGATTAGACAGGCTGGATTTGATATGATTTGGTTTGGAATATTTTTAGTTATCGTTGTAGAGATGGCTCAGATTACTCCCCCAGTTGGATTCAATCTATTTGTACTACAAGGCATGGCAAATAAAGATATGGGTTTTATAGCAAAGAGTGCTTTTCCACTTTTTCTGTTAATGATATTGGCTGTAATTCTTGTAGTTGCATTTCCAGAAATAGCATTGTGGATGCCTGAACAAATGGTACAAAATATTAATTAGAACTTTTTTTGTATTTTAAATAATAATCAATAGTACACAACTTTGCTTCATATGATGAAATTATTAAAAATCCACCAGCTATAGAAATA
>CACIBQ010000011.1 GCA_902584915.1 uncultured Pelagibacteraceae bacterium | reverse complement strand
TCACGAAAAAATTGAATTAAACATCCCTTGGAATCTAATTCCTCCAACCTTTACTCCTACGAAAAAATTTGTATTCAAAAATGAAATAAATAAAAAAGACTATGATATAATAATTTCTTGTGGAAGAAAAAGTATTATTCCATCAATTTTTCTTAAAAAAAATTCAAATAAGAAAATTGTAAATATTCACATACAAAATCCAAAAGTTTCCTTAAAACATTTTGATTTTGTTATAGCACCTGATCACGACAGCATACATGGACCTAACGTTATAATATCAAAAGGTGCAATTCATTATCTTACTATAAATGAAATTGACGAGGCCAAAGATTATTTGGAAAATAAAATTGAAAAAGAAAAAGATGTTTTAACTTTAATTTTAGGGGGACCAACGAAATATTATAAATATAGTAATGAAAATATTATCCAGATCTTTTCAAAAATTAATAAACAAATTCTTGAAAAAAGTTTACAATTAATTGTTATTCCATCAAATCGAACACCTAAAAAAATTATTCAGTTTGCAAAAGAATATTTTGGAAAAAACCAGTTAATAGTAGATACGGTCGACAAACAAGCTTATCTTTCAAGTTTAGCGTTAGCTAAGTATATAATTGTTACCTGCGATTCTAGCTCTATGATTTCAGAGGCTGCTCTTACTGGCAAACCTATTTATGTCGCAATGATTCCAACAATTAGAAGTGATAAAAGATTTAAAAAATTTAGAAATTTATTAGAAAACATGAATATAATAAGAAAATTTGAGGATGAATTGGATACTTGGAACTATGAAAAACTAGATGAGACAAATAGAATAGCTAAACAAATAAAAGCAAAATTATCTTAATGTCATTCTTAAATTCTATAAATAATAATTCAAAAAAATTTGAGAACCCATTCACTCACTGGGAATTAAATCAGCCCTTAACTGATGAGCAAATAAATGAAATCATTACAGCAGATATAGACAATCCAACAGAGCATAATCTTAATTATGATGGTACCCGAGCCATTGACGGTGGAGAAGGAAATTTTAGGCAAGGAATTGTTGACGGTGGTAAAGCGCTAAAATTTAGATGTTTTGTAACAAAAGAAAATTCAAATAATTTCCCTCACTTAACAAAATTTATTAATGAACTTCAAAACAAAGAAACAACCAAAAAAGTTTCTGAGCTAACAGGAAAAGATCTATCCAATTCATATGTAAGAGTAGAAGTTATATGTGATCGACAAGGTTTTTGGCTTAAGCCTCATTGCGATATTAAAGAAAAACTTATGTCATGTTTGTTATTCGTAAATAAGCATAATGAAAACGAAGATTTAGGCACAGATTTTTATGATAACAATCTAAATAAAGTTAAAACTCTTCCCTATAAGGACAACTATGGTTACTTTTTCTCAAGTGGGCCAAATACATGGCATGGTATGGAAAAGAAAAATATTAAAAAAGAAAGAAGATGTCTTCAGGTAAATTATGTTACTTTCAAAACAGATTGGAAAGTAGATTAATTTACTGATACCAAAAGTCTATACAATGACGCTACAATACCATGTCCGGATAATTCAATAAGTAATATAATTGCAACAAATAAAAGTATTTTTTTATTCATAAGTTAATTATTTTATCACCAACATTTATGAAACCAGAATTAAGAATTTCACATCTTAACCCTCCTCGTTTTAAAAACTCTTTAATAATATTACTTTGCCCAAGTCTATTTTGTAGATTTTTACAAGGCCTACATAAATCATTAACTCTTAATTTAATTTTACCAACCTTAATAGTTTTGCCTATCAAGGCGTTTAATTCAATATCTTTTGTAACTATATTTCTTCTAAAATCTAAATAGTTAAAATTAGTATTAAAATTTTTATTGTAGTAATCAATATTTTCACTTTCGATTAAAGTAATTTGTTCTCTGTCGCCGTTGAAATCATGAAAATATCTATCTCCAATAATTCCTTTAGAGGCAATTACTTCAATAGTTTCTTTTCTTTCTATTTCTTGATTGTTTTTTTCAGTAATACCAATTTCAAATACAGTAGACATTATTTATTTATCCTGAAGTGATTTTACAGTAAATTTTTTTGTTTTAAGAGAATTAATAGCTTCTAAAAACGCATATGCAGTTGACATGTTAGTACAATAAGGGACCTTATTAATTAAAGTTGCTCTTCTTATAGCTCTAGCGTCACTCACTATATGTTTTTTGACTCCACCCCCAGTATTAATCACTAAAGATATTTTATTTGAATTTAGCACATCTACAATGTGAGGACTGCCAGAGCTTAGTTTATTGATAGTTTTACATTTTATTCCATTTTCTCTAATTATATTTGAAGTTCCTTTTGTTCCCGATAAAGAAAAACCTAGCCTAGATAATCTTTGAGCTATTCCTACTATTTCTTGTTTATGAGTATCTTTAACTGATAAAAAAGCTAAACCACCTTTTGGCAAAGAGTTAGATGCAGCTATCTGACTTTTTGCAATAGCCAGGCCAAAATCTTCATCAAATCCCATTACTTCACCAGTTGATTTCATTTCAGGTCCAAGTAGAACATCACTATCTGGAAATTTATTAAATGGAAACACAGCTTCTTTAACTGCAAATCGTTTATTAGTTTTATATTTTAGTTTATATTTTGACAATTTTTCTCCTGCCATTATTCTTGATGCAATTTTAGCTAATGGAATACCATTTGCTTTTGACACAAACGGAACTGTTCTGCTTGCTCTAGGATTGACTTCTATAACGAAAACTTTGTCTTGTTTAATGGCAAATTGTATATTTAAAAAACCTTTAATTTTTAAAGCTATTGCTAACTTTCTGGTTTGTATTTTTAATTCTTTCAAAATTCCTTTTTTAATAGAAACAGGAGGAAGACAGCAGGCCGAGTCACCAGAGTGGATCCCCGCTTCTTCTATATGTTGCATAATTCCTGCTACATAAACATCTTTACCATCAGAAATAGCATCGACATCTACTTCCATCGCATTGTTTATAAATTTATCAATAAGTATTGGATTATCTTCAGAGGCTTTAAAGGCTTCTGCTATAAATTGTTTCAACTGACTTTTGTCATGTACAATTTCCATTGCTCTCCCACCTAATACATAAGATGGCCTAACCAAAACAGGTAAACCAATATTTTCTGCAATTTTAATTGCTTGCTCAAATTTATACGCAATACCACTCTCTGCTTGTTTTAAATTTAGTTTTATTAACAAATCTCTAAATTGATCTCTATCTTCAGCTAAATCAACCGACTTATATTGAGTTCCTAAAATTGGTAATTTGTTTTCGTGTAAAAATTTTGCAAGTTTAATTGGAGTTTGTCCTCCAAATTGAGCAATAATTCCCAAAAGATTGCCTTTTGATTTTTCTTTTAAAATTATGTTATGAACATATTCTTCGATTAAAGGTTCAAAATACAATCTATCACTTGTATCGTAATCTGTAGAAACTGTTTCAGGATTACAATTAACCATTATTGTTTCAAAGCCCGCTTCTTTTAAAGAAAAACTAGCTTGACAACAACAGTAGTCAAATTCAATACCTTGACCAATTCTATTAGGTCCACCACCAAGAATAATAATTTTTTTATTACTACTTGGGTTTGCCTCACACTCTGTTTTTAAAGTTAAATTTCTTTGATATGTTGAATACATATATGGCGTAAACGACTTGAATTCTGCTGCACAAGTATCAACTTTTTTGAATACTGGAAAAACTTTAAGAGCAATTCTTTTTGATCTAACAACTTTTTCTTTTAATCCAGTAATTTTAGATATTTTTTGATCAGAAAATCCAATAGATTTAATCCTATTAAATTCTTCAAAAGTTTTAGGAAGACCTTTTTTGCTTATAGTATTCTCTTCATCTATAATCTCTTTTATTTGATTTAAGAACCAAGGATCAACCTTAGATAGTTTATATATTTTATCTAAACTTATTTTTTTTCTAAATGCATCTGCAATTAAAAGTAATTTATTTGGAACATTAACTTTTAATTGTTTTAAAATTTCTTTTTTCGAATAGTTGAAAATATTGTCTAATCCTGAGAGCCCAGTTTCTAGAGATACCAGCGCCTTTTGTAAAGATTCTTTGAAATTTCTTCCAATTGCCATTGCTTCACCAACTGATCTCATCGAAGTACCTAAAATAGCTTTTGTGTCTGAGAATTTTTCAAAAGTAAATCTTGGAATTTTTGTTACAACATAATCAATCGTTGGTTCAAATGAAGCTGGAGTTACTTTTGTAATCTCATTTTTAAGTTCATCCAAAGTGTATCCAACGGCTAGTTTAGCTGCGACTTTTGCAATTGGAAAACCAGTAGCTTTTGATGCTAGGGCAGAAGATCTAGACACTCTCGGGTTCATTTCAATTATAACCATTCTTCCATTTTTTGGATTTATAGCGAACTGGACATTTGAACCACCAGTTTCAACACCAATTTTTCTTAAACATGCAATGGATGCATTTCTCATGACTTGGTATTCTTTATCTGTAAGAGTTAAAGCGGGAGCAATTGTAACCGAGTCTCCAGTGTGCGTTCCCATTGGATCAATATTTTCTATAGAACAAATTATAATACAGTTGTCATTTCTATCTCTGACTACTTCCATTTCAAATTCTTTCCATCCATCGAGACACTCTTCCACCAAAACTTGGTTTTGTGGAGATTCATGCATTCCTTCTCTAACAATTTTAAAGAAGTCTTTTTTAGTTCTGGCTATACCACCGCCAAGTCCACCCAAAGTAAATGATGGTCTTATGATTGCGGGCAATCCAATTTTTCTTAAAGTTTGTTTAGCTTTACTAAAATTGTTCAGAATTTCTGATTTTGGTAAATCAATACCAATATCAGACATATTTTTTCTAAATTTTTTTCTGTCCTCAGCATTTGCTATAGCTTTAGAATTTGCACCGATTAACTCAATTTTATATTTTTTTAATAATCCAAGTTTTTCCGATTTGATTGCTAAATTTAAAGCAGTTTGTCCACCCATAGTTGGAAGAATTGCCTCAGGCCTTTCTTTTTTAATTATTTCCTCAAGAACTTCTATTGATATTGGTTCAATATAAGTTTTGTCAGCAACATCAGGATCTGTCATGATTGTTGCAGGATTAGAATTAATTAATATTACTTTATAACCTTCATCTTTGAGAGCTTTGCACGCTTGTGTACCAGAATAATCAAATTCGCATGCTTGCCCAATTATTATTGGACCTGCTCCAATAACTAAAATTTTTCTAATATCTTTTCTTTTTGGCATATTTTTTTATTTCACTAATAAAATTGTTAAATAGGTAATGACTATCTTGAGGACCAGGATTTGATTCTGGGTGATATTGGACAGAAAAAACTGGTTTATTTTTTAATTTAATTCCTTCAATAGAATTATCAAAAAGAGACTTATGTGTAATCTCGACATTTTTTGGCAAGCTTTCTTTTATAACTTCAAAACCATGATTTTGACTCGTAATTTCAACTTTTTTTGAAATTAAATTTTTAACAGGATGATTTGCGCCTCTATGTCCTAATTTCATTTTTTTTGTTTTTGCATTTAGTGCAAGCGCAAGAATTTGATGACCTAAACAAATTCCAAATACAGGTAAATTTGATTTTATTAATTTTTGCACTATTGGAATAGCATATTTACCTGTAGCAGCTGGATCTCCAGGACCATTGGATAAAAATATTCCATGGGGTTTAAGTTTTAATAAATTGTCAGAATTTTCATTGCAAGGAACAACTTTTACTTCACAGTCAAAATTAGAAAAATATCTTAAAATATTTTTCTTTATACCATAATCTATTGCGATAACTCTGTATTTTTTTTTATTGTTTTTTTTATAACCTTTTTCTTTATTCCAAGTCTTTAGACCTAACCAGGTATAATTTTTTTTTGTAGATACTTCTTCAGCAAGATCCATTCCATTCAAACCAGGCCATGAAATTGTTTTTTTGATTAGTTTTTTAATATTAAATTTTCCTGATTTATTATTTGAAATTGTCCCCTTGGGAGCGCCTTTGTCCCGAATAAAATTCGTTAAACTTCTTGTGTCGAGTCCAGTTATACCTACTATTTTATTCTTTTTAAGCCATTCATCTAAGTGTTTTAAAGATCTATAATTAGATGGGTTAGTTACTTCAGAATTAAAAATCACACCTCTGGTCCAAATTTTATCTGACTCTATATCTTCGTTGTTTGTTCCAACATTGCCAATGTGAGGAAATGTGAAGTTAATTATTTGTCCTGCATAAGATGGGTCAGAAATAATTTCTTGATAGCCAGTTAAAGAGGTATTAAAACAAATTTCACCAGTTGCTTCCCCTTTATAACCAAGCCCGATACCTTTGAATATTTTACTATTATCCAAAACTAAAATAGCTGATGAAAAATTTGATTTAATTGAAATTTTATTTTTATGTTTTTTCTTCAATTACAACTCATGAGTTAAAGGTTAATACAATAAAACCTTTATTTGCACAACACCTCTATAACAAATTTTTTAAAAAACAAATTTTTCTTTTGAAGAAATTTGACTATAAAGTAAGTTAAAAAATATGAGCTTAAGAGATAAAATCGAAGCTGATTACAAAAATGCTTTAAAATCCAAAGACAAAAATAAAATATCAACTTACAGGTTAATTTTAGCAGGCATAAAAGACGTAGATATTAATAATAGATCTGGACCTGAAAAAAAAGAAACTAACGACGAAGATATTAAAAAATTACTGAAAAAGATGGTTAAACAAAGATCCGAATCGATAGAAGTTTATAAAAAAAATAATAGGAATGATTTATTAGAAATTGAAGAAGGAGAGTTGGTAGTTATTAGTGGATATCTTCCCAAACAATTAAGTGAAGAAGATACAAAAAAAATATGTGTTGAAATAATTAATTCAACAGGAGCTTCGTCCATAAAAGACATGGGTAAAGTTATGGGAGAATTAAAAAAAAAACATGCTGATTCAATCGATTTTTCAAAGGCTGGAATTATTTTAAAAGAATTGCTTAATAAATAATGAAATATCCAAAAGACTATCTCGATGAAATAAAAGCAAGACTAAAAGTTTCAAATGTAGTTTCAAGAACTGTAAATCTAAAAAAAAAAGGAAAAGAATTTGTTGGACTTTCCCCTTTTAAAAATGAAAAAACTCCATCTTTTACAGTTAATGATGAAAAAGAATTTTATCATTGTTTCAGCACAGGTGAACACGGAAATATTTTTGATTTTGTAATGAAAACTCAAAATTTAAGATTTGGAGAGGCAGTTAAATTTTTGGCAAGTATAGCTGGAATGAAGCCATATACCTTTTCAAAAAAAGATGAAGAGCGAGAAAAAGAATGGAATACATATAAAGAAATTTATAAAAATTACGTTGATTTCTTTCACAATGAATTATTAAAAAATAATAACTCATCAAACGCAAAGTCTTATATTAAAAATCGTGGGTTAAAACTTGAAGATGTACAAAATTTTAAATTAGGATTCGTTACTAATGAAATTAATTTCTATGATTATCTTTTAAAAAAATTTAATGAAAAAGATATTAAAAACTCAGGCATATTTTATTTTGATGAAAAAAATAAAAAACATATAAATAGATTTAGAGAAAGAATAATTTTTCCAATAAATAATATATCAGGTGATGTAATCGCTATAGGTGGCAGATCTATTAAAGAAAATAATTACTTAGCAAAATATATAAACTCACCAGAAACACAATTTTTTAAAAAAGGATCAAATTTATATAATCTAGATAAATCGAGAAGGCTATCAAATAAATTAGATTATGTTTATTTGGTTGAGGGGTATATGGATGTTATTGGTTTATATAAAAATGATATTAAAAATGTAGTTGCAAATTTAGGCACAGCATTAACTCCACGCCAAATTTCAATACTAGATCAATTTTTCAATAATATAATAATTTGTTTTGATGGCGATGAAAGTGGATACAAAGCAGCTTTGAGAGCTGCAGAAAATTCAATTATTGAACTTAAACCTGAAAAAAAAATATTATTTTTATTTTTACCTGACAAACATGATCCAGATAGCTATGTGAATGAATTTGGAAAAAAAGAATTTTTAGAATTTTCAAATAAAAATTCAATTGAAATACACAAATTTATATTTAATCATTATTATAAAGATGTTGGTGATAATCCATCTTCAAAAGCAATGTTTGAAAAAAAATTAAAGTCAGTCGCGTCTTCTATTAAAGATAATTATATAAAAAAATATGTTCTTGATTATTATTTAGAAGAAATATCTAAACTTTCACCAAATCTAGTTAAAAAAAATAACTATATTAAGTATACAAAAACAAGATCATTAAAAAGTACTCAAAAATATTATAATGAAACAAAATCTTTATCTTCTATTGAGATAAAAGAATTTTCATTTTTGTATATAATTATTAATAAACCAGATTTTATAAGAGATAATTTTCATTTAATTAAGAATGTGAGACTATTTACAAGTGAAAATAAAATGCTTTTTGATGAATTAGTAAATCAAAGTAATAATTTCCAAGAATTTGATATTAGTAAATTCAATATTGATAAAAATCTTATTGATAGAGTTTTAAAATATGCTTCAATTAAAAATATCTGGGAAAAAAGTTCAAATAATGAAGAAAAAATTGAAAGTATTTTAATTGAAGTTTTAAGAGATCTTAAAAATTATGAACTAGAAATTAGAATTCAGGATTTAGAAGAAAAATTTTCAAAAGACTTAAGCGAGGATACTTTCAATCAGCTAAAAGAGCTTAAAAAATTGCAAAATTTGAATTAATAAATAATAAATTAGCCATGGATTTTTTGGAAATTATGAATATATATCTAAAGGTTTAATTGTGGAAAAAATCATAACAAAATCATTTGCAAGATTAATGGGTAGAGGTATTCATAGAGGATTTATAACTCATGAAGAATTATTTAAATCTTTAGGTAAAAGAAATCTTTCACCAGAAAATTTATCAGAAGCATTTATTCATATTTTGAATGACAAAATATTTTTGGTTGAAAAAAAATCAGATTTTAAAGCTTTAAAGAAAAAAGATCGACCAGTAAAAGAGGATGGCAAAGTTTCTGAGAAAAGCGATGATCCTATAAGAATGTATTTAAGAGAAATGGGCGGAGTAGAACTCCTATCTAGAGAAGGTGAAATTGCAATAGCTAAACGAATTGAAGCTGGAAAAAACGTTATGTTAGAGGCCCTATCCCAAAGTCCTATTACTGCAGCTCAAATTAAAGAATGGAATGAAAAATTAAACAAAGATGAAATATTAGTTAGGGAAATAATTGATATCGATACAAATTATATGGGGGATGATGAAAATGATTTAGAAACGAAAAAAAATGATAATTCAAAAGAAGATGATGCAGGAAATCAAAATATTGAGGATGACGAATTTAATCCAACCCTCGCAGCTATGGAGGAAGAAATTAAACCTAAAATTCTTAAAACTATAAATACTTTATCAAAAGAATATAATAAACTTGGAAAATATCAGCTGGAAAAATTAGATTGTATATTGAATTCCAAGGAGTTTACAAAATCTAAGGAAAAAAATCACAATAAGATTTGTGAGCAAATTCTAGAAAATATTAATTCATTACAATTATCACCTGGAGTACTAGAAGAGTTGGTTCAAAAGCATTATGAACAAAATAGAAAAATAATCTCTCTAGAAGGTAATTTGTTAAGATTAGCTATTGGAAATAAAATCACAAGAGATGAATTTGTTAAATTTTATATTGGCAATGAAATAAATCCTAATTTAAAAAAATTTTTAGACACAAATCCAATGTGGAGTAAATTTTTTCAAAAAAATAAGGAAGAATTCAAAAATATTAGAGAAAGGCTTGTAGAAATAAGTAATAAATTAAATATTTCAGTAACAGATTTTAAAAAAATAGTTAGTAGAGTTCAAAAAGGTGAAAAAGAGTCAAGAATAGCTAAAAAAGAAATGGTTGAGGCTAATCTTAGATTAGTAATTTCTATAGCAAAAAAATATACCAATAGAGGTTTACAATTTTTAGACCTTATTCAAGAAGGAAATATAGGCTTAATGAAAGCGGTAGATAAATTTGAATATAGGAGAGGTTATAAATTTTCTACTTATGCTACGTGGTGGATAAGACAAGCAATAACAAGGTCTATAGCAGATCAAGCAAGAACAATTAGGATCCCAGTTCATATGATAGAAACAATTAATAAGATTGTTAGAACGCAAAGGCTAATTTTAAGTGAATTTGGAAGAGAAGCAACACCTGAAGAATTGGCAAAAAAACTAAGGATGCCATTAGAAAAAGTTAGAAAAGTATTAAAAATATCAAAAGAGCCTGTATCATTAGAAAAACCTGTGGGAGACGAAGAAGATAGTAGTTTAGGAGATTTCATTGAAGATACAAAAGCATTAGACCCAATGGATCAAGCAATTAAATCAAATTTAAGTGAAGCTACAACAAAAATATTATCTACTCTTACTCCAAGAGAAGAAAGAGTATTAAGAATGAGGTTTGGAGTTGGTATGAACACAGATCATACTTTAGAAGAAGTTGGTCTTCAGTTTTCTGTTACTAGAGAAAGAATAAGACAGATAGAAGCAAAAGCACTTAGGAAACTAAAACATCCAAGCAGATCTAAACAATTAAAAAGCTTTTTAGATAGTTAACGTTTGGGCCGTTAGCTCAATAGTAGAGTACTGCATTGACATTGCAGGGGTAGTTGGAGCGTAACCAACACGGCCCACCATTTATTCTTTAAAATTGCTAAGTTATTAAAAATAGTATAATTATCTCAATTTAATGGGCCTGTAGCTCAGTTGGTTAGAGCAGTACACTCATAATGTATTGGTCCCAGGTTCGAGTCCTGGCGGGCCCACCATTATTTTGAAATAAATTCCCTTAAATTCTGAAATAGAACTTCAATATTTCCGTCACCGTTTTGAATAACAGAATTAAACTCTTCTCTCTGGGTTCTTGCCAAACTTAAACCTTCAATAATTAAATCTCTTACAAGAAGTTTTTCGGGATTAATTGTATAAACTCTCCAATCAATTTTTATTTCTGGTCTTTTTTCATCCGCCTCTAAAATTGAGAAAACAATTGTATATTTTTTATTAATAACTTCTTCTGATAAAACATTAATTTTTGGATCTGTATATTCAGATAGTCTACTAGAAAAGCTTTTTAAGAAATACTCTCTAAATAAGGACTTGTATTCATTAATTTGATTTTCACTTAGACTTTTTCTGTATTTTCCAAGTGTGTACATTCCTATACCATTAATATCAACATTTTCTTCTGCTAAATTTTTTAGTTTTAACATTTTTTGATCTTTACTCTCGCTTCTAGCTAAAACTTTCGATGCATCAGTAGTTAATTTAGAAATAAATTCTTTAGAACTTGCTAGTAACTCAGTATTAAAAAATAATATTGAGATTATTAAAATAAATAATTTATTTATTTTTTTTGCTAGCATGATTTAATAATGAATTATTGGGTTTCTATTTCTTCCCAATCACTATCATCCATTGTTTCGGTTATATCGTCAGAATTCGCGATTCTTTTTCTTCTATCTTGTAAGTATAAACTTTTTACAGATGCATAAAAATCAAGAGAATTTTTCTCTAAATTCTGAAAAGATTCTAAATTTTTTGCTCTAAAATCTATTCCATTAGCTGCAACAGAGCTGTAATAATCAAAATCTGATACATATCGAGTATCATTTCTTACTGTTATGTTATACCAGGCATCGCCTCCCATATAACTTGCTAAAGACCCAGCTGCATCTCTTACAGTAGAAGGCCCTAATATCGGTAAAACCATGTAACAACCTTCGCTAACCCCCCATGTAGCTAAAGTTTGTCCCCAATCTTCTTTTTCATAATTGTTTAAACCGATTTTTGAAGCCGGATCAAATAATCCTAATATTCCAATTGTACTATTAACTACGAATCTGCCTGTATTTTTTCCTGCTAAACCAAAATCACCTTGGAGAACATTGTTTGGTATTGTAACTACTAATGATAAGTTGCTAACTGCATTGCTTGTTCCAGTTCTTATAGGAGAAGGCAAATATCTGTAACCTTTTGCTAGCGGCTCTACTATTATATTATCTAAAACTTGGTTAAATGCAAAAATTCCCCTGTTTATTCCTTCAAAGCAATCTTTAACTTCACCGCTATTTTTTTTTTTCAATTCATTCGAACCATCAGTTCCCGCATATGCAGAGGAAAAGATGCAAAAAACAAATAGCACATAGCTTAAGTATTTTTTCATAAAAAACTATATAATGTATATTTATATCTTTTCACAATGTAAATGTATAATTATTGTGATATTTTATCGAAAATGAAGCAGAAATATGTATTAAATTACTCACCTAATTTTTCTAGTAAAAAGCGAATTAATAAGAAAATAAAATTCATAGTTATTCACTACACAGGCATGAAAAATGAAAACAAAGCGATAGAAAGACTAACCAACAATAAGTCCAAAGTTAGTTGCCATTACTTCATAAGAGAAAATGGTGAGACATTATTGATGGTCCCTGAAAATTACATAGCTTGGCACGCTGGCAAATCCAAATGGAAAGATTATTCATCTTTAAATAATTTTTCGATTGGAATCGAATTACAAAATAGAGGTCATCAACATGGGTATAGAAATTTTAAAAAAGCTCAAATTAATAGTTTAGTTAAATTATGTAAAAAAATATTAAAGAAATATGAAGTTAAAAAACAAAATATTTTAGGACATTCAGATATTGCTTTTATTAGAAAACAAGACCCGGGAGAAAAGTTTCCCTGGAAATTGCTAGCTAAAAATAAAATTGGTATATGGCATAACCTAAACACAACAATGTTAAAAAAATTTAGAAAATTAAAAATTGATAATAAAAAAGAAACCATGTTCTTTAAATATTTAAGTAAAATTGGATATTTTACATTTAATTTAAATTCTTTAGAAAAAAGGAGATTGGTAACTGCATTTCAAAGAAGATATAGGCCAGAATTAGTAAATTCTAGAATTGATGCTGAATGCTCTATAATTGCAAAAAAATTAAGCAAATATTGAATTATTAACTATTGAAAGTTGTATAAATATAATTATTTTAACATCGCCAGATAAATGACTTATCGCATCAAAGAGATTTGATGAGGAAAGTCCGGGCTCTACAAAGACACAGTGCCAGTTAATGACTGGCGGGGGTGACCCCAGGGATAGTGCCACAGAAAATAAACCGCCTCAACAAGGCAAGGGTGAAAAGGTGTGGTAAGAGCACACCGGCTGTTTGGTAACAAATAGCGCATGGAAAACCCCACTGAGAGCAAGACTGAGTAGAGATGACAATGTTAGAAATAACCAAAAGCTGTCTTTGGCTAGTCATCAGGGTTAGTTGCTTGAGCCTTAAAGCGATTTAAGGCCTAGATAAATGATAGGTTTAAACGACAGAACCCGGCTTATAGTTTATCTGGCATCCTAAAATTAATATCTTCATTCTTAATTTCAAAATTTGTTTCAGCTTTGTTCTACATGCAAAATGTCAAATTATTAGGTATTGACGTATTTAAATAAAACCCATAATATCCCATATAAACCCAAATATGGGTTGTAATTATGTATTATGTTTTTATCTACTTACGAAAACAAATTAGACAAAAAGGGAAGGGTGTCAGTGCCAGCTTCATTTAGATCGCATATATCTAATATGGGTTATAACGGAGTAATTTGTTATCCATCTTTTAACCATCAGTGCATAGAGGCTTGGCCCCAAGATAGAATTGAAAAAATCTCAAATTCAATTGACTCACTAAATCCATTTGAAGAGAAAAAAGATTATTTTGCGACTTCTGTTTTATCAGAAAGTATAAATTTACAATTTGATAGCGAAGGAAGAATCTTACTTACATCAAAATTATTAAAACATGCTAAAATTAAAAATAGCATGTTATTTGTTGGCCAAGGCAAAACATTCCAAATTTGGGAGCCAACAGCATTTGAAAAATTTAGGCTAACTGCTAGGAAAAAATCAAATATTCATAGAGCTAGTCTTAAATGGGAGCTACAATTTAATAAACAATAGTGAGGGATAAATGACAATTAATTTTAAAGCGCCAGATATAAGAGAATTAAAGCCAAGAATACTTGTTCTTGGAATTGGAGGGGCAGGAGGAAATGCCATCGATGGTATGATTGATGCTGGATTACAAGGTGTTGAATTTATTGCAGTTAATACTGACGCTCAAGATTTAAAATTAAATAAAGCAAAATCAAAAATTCAATTAGGAGTAAATCTTACAAAAGGTTTAGGGGCAGGAGCAAAACATGATGTTGGACAAGCATCTGCTGACGAGTCTTTAAATGAAATAGTTAATATTCTGCAAGGTGCAAATATGTGTTTTATTACAGCAGGAATGGGTGGAGGAACAGGCACTGGTGCTGCACACGTAATTGCAAGAGCTGCAAAAGAATTAAATATTTTAACAGTGGGTGTTGTTACACTACCATTTTTATACGAAGGTCCTTCTAGAATGAGGAGGGCACATCAAGGCTTAGAAGAACTAAGACGACATGTAGATACTATTATTGTTGTCCCAAATCAGAATTTATTTAAAATTGCAAATGAGGACACAACTTTTGAATCATCATTTCAGCTTTCAAATGATGTTTTATTACACGGTGTACAAAGCATTACAGATTTAATGGTGAGACCTGGTCTAATAAATTTAGATTTCGCTGATGTAGAGTCAGTTATGAGTTCTATGGGCAAAGCTATGATGGGAACAGGTGAAGCAGAAGGCGAAGGAAGAGCGTCTAAAGCTGCAGAAATGGCAATTACTAATCCTTTAATCGATGACTATACTTTAAAAGGTGCAAAAGGTTTATTGGTTAATATTACTGGAGGAAAAGATCTTAAACTGTTTGAAGTTGATGAAGCAGTAAACAAAGTAAGAGCTGAAGTAGATCCAGAAGCAGAATTAATCATTGGTGCAATTACTGATCCCCAACTGGATGGAAAAATGAGGGTATCAATTGTTGCAACATCATTAGATGGTCAACAACCTGAGTCAAAATCTGTAATCAATATGGTGCATAGAATACAGAATAGAAATCCTGGTTATTCTGATTTTTCAAATCTAAACATGTCAGAATCTTTTAATAATATTCAAGCTACCTCTAGTGCGCCAATTTCAGAAGGGGCGACGGCTTTAAAATTGGAAGAGGAAGTAAATTTAAATAATGATAATAATTTAAATGAAACTCAATACTCAGAAAATATAAATGAATCAGATCTATCTAACGGTCATTCAATAACAGAAAATCTTCAAGAAACAACAATAACTGAAAATCACCATGTTGAAGCTCAAGAAAGTCAAGTAGAGGAGCCATCTAATGGTCTAGAAAACTTTGGTTTACAAGAAGAAGGTAGCTTTGAACTTTTTGACAACACTGATGAAAAGCAAAGTTCGTTAGAACAAGATGAGAAAGAAATAGAAGAAGATGAACTTGAAATTCCCGCATTTTTGAGAAGACAAAAAAATTAATGTTCTTCAAAAAAATAGATGAGTGCCACTATCAATCTGGAAAAAAGACACTTTCCCGTATTGCTTGATGAAATTATCAAGATTATTTCCCCTCAATATGGTGGCACTTTTTTAGATAGTACCTTTGGTCAAGGTGGATATACAGAAAAAATTTTAGAAAATTCAAAAAATAAAGTAATTGCATTTGATAGGGACTCTAGTGCACTAAAATTATCTGAGAAATTTAAAACACATTTTAAGAATAGATTTCAATTTAATCATAAAAGATTTAGCGAGATAAAAAATATAAACAATAAAAATATCAAAGCCATTATATTTGATTTAGGATACTCAACAGATCAAATATTTGATGAGAAAAAAAAATTGTCATTCAATTCAAAGGGAAAACTAAATATGAAAATGGGTTTAAATAGATTTTCAGCACATGAAGTAATTAATAAGTTAGATAAAATCGACCTTACAAATATTTTTAAGTTTTTTGGCGAAGAAAAGGATGCAAAAAAAATTACTAAAGAAATACTAAAAAAAAGAATTCAAAAAACACTTCAAACTGAAGATTTGGTTGAAATAATAAATAAAACGAAAAAAAATTATAATTTTAAAATAAATAAATCTACAAAAATTTTTCAATCTTTGAGAATATTTGTAAATCAAGAAATTAGTGAGTTAATCTTTGGACTTATAAATGCCTATAATTTATTACCAGTAAATGGATATATTATTATTGTGACATTTCATTCGATTGAAGACCGAATAGTAAAATTCTTTTTCAAAAATTATTCAGAAGATAAAAAAGTTTCTAGATATTTACCGCAAGCGAAAAATTTAAATAAAGTTTTTGAAATATTAAATAAAAAGCCCATCAAACCTTCAGCGGAAGAAATTAAAAAAAACCCTTCTTCAAGGTCTGCTAAGCTCAGATGTGTTAAAAAAATAAAAGAAGGAGGAAATTTTGAAGAATTATTATTAAAATATAAAAATCTATTAGATATTGAAAATATTGGAAAAAAATTATGTTAAAAAAAGTCTTTATTATAACAATATTAGCATTAATTATTTCAACCACATTTATAAAAAACTATACAAAAAAATTAGACGAAGAAATATTTTCAATAAGAGAAAATATTAATTATCTAAATAGTGTTAAAAAACTGGTTCAATTAGAGTATGATTATCTTAGTTCTCCTGAAAAATTATTAGAATTTAACAGCTTATACTTTTATGATGAATTAAGTTTTGCTCCAAAAAAAAACATTAAAGTGACAAATAATCTAAATCAAATAAACTTTAAAGATATAGAACAAAATGAGCAATGAAAAGGATTTTGCTAGTTTAGAAAATGATTTTGAAAAGCTTGAAAGCAAATATAATAAAAATAAATTAAATATATCTTTTAATAGAGTAGCATTTATTTTTTTTACTTTTATTCTGGTTTTATTAATATTTTCCTTAAAAGCCTTTTATTTAAGTGGAAAAAAACTTTCTAAAAATAAAACAATCAATACAAATAAAGAAATCAGGAGTAATATTTTAGATAGAAATAACGTATTACTAGCAAAAACAATAATTACAAGAAACATAGGAATCAATCCAAATCTTGTAATAGATAAAAAAAAATTAATTTTAAATTTAAAAATATTATTTCCAAATAAAAACTACAAAATTATTCAAGATAAACTTAATGGAAATAAGTTTTTTTATTTTGCAGAAGAATTAAATCCTGAAAATTATGAAAAACTTATGATGCTTGGAGATAAATCTTTAATCCCAGAAAATAGAATAACAAGAATTTACCCACAAAAAAATTTATTAAGTCATATTATAGGACAAATAGATAATGAAAATAATGGAGTTTCAGGATTAGAAAAAAGCTACGATAAAAAACTTAAGTTATCTAATCAGGATCTAAAACTGACTATTGATATAAATTTACAATATTTAATTAGAGAAGAGCTTATTAAATTTCAAAATATTTTTAGCAGCATTGGATCTGCCGCAATTCTAATGAATGTAAATAATGGAGAAATTTTATCTTTACTGTCATTACCTGATTACGATCTTAACAAAAGACAATTACTGGACGATAAGAATCTTATTAATAGAGCTACAAAAGGAGTATATGAACTAGGATCGGTGTTTAAAACATTTACGTACGCTGCTGGTTTAAATGAGGGATTAATAGATCCTGAAACGGAATTTAAAAATCTTGAGAAAAAAATTGACTGCGGTAAATTCCCAATAGGTGAATACGATAATAAAATTCCATCAGATTTAACTGCAGAACAAATTTTAATTAGATCTGGTAATATTGGATCAGTTAGAATAGCTCAAAAAGTTGGATTAGAAAAATTTCCAAAATTTCTGAATGATTTAGGATTACTTAATACTTTAGATTTTGATATAGAGGAAATTGGAACTCCATTAAAAATTAAGTGGGGGAAATGCAAACTTGCAACGTCTGCATATGGACATGGGATCACAACCACACCATTGCAATTAGCAAAAGGTTATTCAATAATTTCAAATGGTGGCTATGATGTTAAACCAACTTTAATTTTAGATGAAAAAAAAAGAGATATTACTTATGAACAGATCATTTCAGAGGGTGTATCAAAGAAGGTAAATTTAGCTTTAAGAAAAGTTGTAACTAATAAAGAGGGTACAGCTAGTTTTGCAAATATTAAAGGTTATGAAATAGCAGGTAAAACAGGAACAGCACAAAAATCTATCGCTGGAGGTTATTCAAGAAATAAGATTAATACTTTTGCTTCTATTTTCCCAGCATCAAACCCAAAATATGTATTGGTAGTTATGTTAGATGAGCCAAAACCAAGTAAAGATTATATTTATGAATATAAAGATGAAACAGGCTGGAAAATAAAAGGGACACAATTCAATACCGCAGGCTGGACATCTGTTGAAGTAGCAGGAAAG
The DNA here is from genome assembly GCA_902584915.1 of uncultured Pelagibacteraceae bacterium. Classification (GTDB taxonomy): domain Bacteria; phylum Pseudomonadota; class Alphaproteobacteria; order Pelagibacterales; family Pelagibacteraceae; genus Pelagibacter. The sequence continues at coordinate 4,513 of CACIBQ010000011.1, read as the reverse complement.
ATAATTGAAAAAATAGGTCCTATTTTAGCCACAAAATACTAGGAATTTAAATAAATGTTACTAGGCAAAGTATTTAAAGATATTAATCCGAAACATAAAAATATTAAATTTAATAGCATTAAGTTTAACAGTAAAAAATGTAAATCTAATGATATTTTTTTTGCAATAAGAGGAAATAACAATAATGGAAATAATTTTATTAAAGATGCAATAAATAAAGGTGCAAAAATAATTGTTTCTAACTTAAAATTCAAAGGCTTTAATAAAAAAAAAATTTTATTTATACACAGTAAAGATCCAAGAAATAAATTATCAGAGGCGGCAAATAATTATTATTTAAAAAAACCAAAAAATATAATTGCCGTTACTGGTACTAACGGAAAAACTTCTATAGCAAACTTTTATTATCAAATATTAACTTTAAATAAAAAAAGAGCAGCAGCAATAGGAACTCTTGGAATCTTGTCAAAAAAAATAAATTTAAAAACTAATAATACAACACTTGATTCCCTAAATATTTTTAAAATATTTAAAAAACTTAAAGAACAAAAAGTAAACAATGTAATAATGGAAGCATCAAGTCATGGATTAAAACAACATAGGTTAAATGGAATAATTTTTAATACTGCTTTATTTACCAATTTATCCCGGGATCATCTTGATTATCATAAAACATATAAAAACTATTTGAACTCAAAATTAATTCTTTTTAATAAACTTTTGAAAAATAGTGGAAATATCATCTTTGATGATAGAATTCTTCAAGCTAAGCTATTGAACAAAATTTCTGTAAAAAGAAAATTAAAAAATTATACTTTTGGTTCTAAAAAGGCTTTTGTATCAATTTTAAATATACAAAAAATTAAAAATAAAAAAGTAGTATATTTTTCTCTCAATAAAAAAAAATATTCTTTTGAAACAGATTTGATTGGTAAAGTTCAAGTTAAAAATTTACTATTTGCTATTATTGCCGCTTATTTATCAAAAATAAAAATAAAAAATATTTTAAATTCAATTCATAAAATTAAGCCAATTTCTGGTAGATTGGAAAAAATTGGAAAGATCAAAAATAATTCTAAAGTTATTCTTGACTATGCACATACTCCTGAGGCATTAAAAACAGCATTATTAAATATTAAAGAAGAGTATCCCCTGAGCAATATATCTTTAGTTTTTGGATGCGGCGGAAATAGAGATAAGGAAAAAAGATCAACCATGGGAACTATTGCAAGCAAGTATTGTAATAAACTTTATATTACTGATGATAATCCACGACTTGAAAATCCCAAATTAATTAGAAATCATATTATAAAAGGAATTAAAAAAATAAAATTTATTGAGATACCTTCTAGATCGAAGGCCATATCTAAAGCTATAGATGAATTAAATTCAGGAGATATTTTAATTGTAGCTGGAAAAGGCCATGAAGATTACCAAGAATATTCTAAAAGAAAATTTTTTTCTGATAAAATTGAAATATTAAAATCAGTAAGAAAAAAAAATTTAAATTTATCAAAATCAATCAAAACAAACATTCTTAGAGAAAATTTAAAGAGTAAATACATAAAAAAAAATACATTAGTAAATTTTGCATCAATAAATTCAAAAAAAATAAACAAACATTCAATTTTTATTGGTGTAAAAGGAAAAAAATTTGATGGTAATTTGTATGCAGATGAAGCTTTTAAAAACGGAGCCGATCTATCCTTTTCAAATAAAAAATATAAAAATTCTAAAATATTATTTAATAAAGATCCTTTGACATTTTTTAATCAAATTAGCTCATTATACAGAAAATCTTTGAATGCAAATAATATAGCTATTACTGGTTCAGCTGGCAAAACATCTCTCAAAGAGTTAACGGGCTTCTGTTTAAAAAAATTATCGAAAACCTACATCTCAAAAAATTCATATAATAATAAATTTGGTGTTCCAATAAGTATATTTAATACTCCAGAAAAAGTGAACTTTGTAGTTCTTGAAGTAGGTATGAATAAAAAAGGAGAAATTGATTATTTAACAAAATTGATAAATCCAAATTTAGGTTTAATAACAAATATATCTTATGCCCATATAGAAAATTTTAAAAATTTAAATCAAATTGCACAAGCCAAAAGTGAAATTATAAATAACATTATTCCAGGTGGTACTATGGTTATCAACAAAGATGATAAATATTTTAATTATTTTTTTAATAAAGCAAAAAAGAAAAAACTAAAAATTATTTCTTTTAGTAAAAAAAATAAAAAAGCAAATGTTGTTTTTTTAAATGAAAAGAAAATTTATGAAAATTATTTAATAACACTAAAGCTAAATGATAAAATTAAATCTTTTTTAATTCCTAAAGAATTAGCAAATTATAAACAAAACATTCTAGCCACAATAAGTATAATTATTAATTATTTTAATATTGAAAAATTAAATAAAAATTTATTTTTAAATTTTAATATTCCTAAAAGCAGAGGCTCAAAAATAAATTATAGAAAGGGATCAAAAAAATTAAGAATTATTGATGAAAGTTACAATTCAAATCCACTTTCATTTAAATTCGCACTAGAAAAATTTGATGACAGTTATAAGGAGAAAAATAAAAAATTCATTTTAATTGGTGATATGTTAGAATTGGGCAAATATTCAAAGAAACTTCATATTAAGATTGCAAAATATATAAATAGATCAAAAGTAAACAAAGTTTATACATACGGTAAGCTAACTAAACATACATTTAACAAATTAAAACCACAAATAAGAGGTAAAGTATTAAATAATATAATGGAAGTTTCAAAATTAATTAATAAAGATTTACCAAATAATAGTTATTTAATGGTAAAAGGATCTAATTCAACAGGTTTAAATAAAATAATTCAAAATTTATAAATAATATTATGCTTTATAATTTACTTACAAGCTACTCAGACACTTACTCCTTTTTAAATTTTTTTAACTTTTTAACAGTTAGAACAGGGCTGGCCACACTTACATCAATGATAGTAGTATTTCTTATAGGTGATAAATTTATAAATTATTTTTCAAATAAAAAAATAACAAATCCAATTAGATCTGATGGACCAGAGAATCATCTAATAAAAAAAATTGGAACACCTACAATGGGAGGAGTATTAATATTAATTGGACTGTTTTCAGGTGTATTTTTGTGGGCCGATCTTAATAATCCATACAATTGGTTATTAATATTTATCACTTTTTCATTTGGTATTTTAGGTGCATTTGATGATTATAAAAAAATTAAAAATAAAAATTCAAAAGGTATATCATCTAAAATTAAGTTAATTGTACAAATAGGTTTATGTTTAATTTCATTATTAATATTGTATAATTTTATAGACTCTGAGCAGACAACAAATCTATATTTTCCATTTTTTAAAAATTTGGTAATTAACTTAGGATGGTTTTTTATTCCTTTTTATTTATTTGTAATTGTTGGCTCATCAAATGCCGTAAATTTAACAGACGGTCTTGATGGTTTAGCTACTGTGCCTGTAATTTTAGTTGCAGCATGTTTTGCTTTTATCAGTTATGTTTCAGGAAATATTATTTTTTCTGAATATTTGTTAATTCCTTACATCGAGGGAGTTGGCGAAGTTACAGTTTTTTGTGGTGCTATTATTGGAGCATCTATAGGTTTTCTTTGGTTTAATGCACCCCCCGCAAAAATTTTTATGGGTGATACTGGCTCTTTAGCTTTAGGTGGTTCATTGGGAGCAATAGGTATAGTTACTAAACACGAGATAGTATTAGCAATAACAGGAGGACTTTTTGTTTTAGAAGCTGTTTCTGTGATTGTGCAAGTAGTTTCCTTCAAACTTACAGGAAAAAGAATTTTTATGATGGCTCCAATTCATCATCATTTTGAAAAAAAAGGATGGGCTGAATCAACTGTAGTAATTCGATTTTGGATAATATCACTTATTTTAGCCCTGATAGGACTTGCAACATTAAAATTAAGATAATGTTACCCCAAAAAAAAATTTTTATAGGTAAAAAAATATTAATTTATGGTTTAGGAATTTCTGGAAAATCTTGTTTTAAATATTTATTCAAAAATAATCAAGTTGCAGTTTATGACGATAATCCATCTCTAAAAAAAAATAAAAATATATTTTTTTTTTTAAATAAAAATGAAATTATTAAAAATAAATTTGACTACATTGTTTTGAGTCCAGGAATTGATATTAAAAAATGTAAGCTTAAAAATTTTTTATTAAAAAATCGTGAAAAAATAATTACCGAACTAGATATTTTTTACTTAAATTTTCCTAAAAATATCAAAATAACAATAACAGGAACTAACGGAAAATCCACAACATGTAAAATGTTGTTTAATATATTTAAAACAAATAAATTTGATGTTAGATTGGTTGGAAATATTGGAAATCCTCCACTTTTAGAGAAAAAAATAAATGAAAAAACTATATTTATAGTGGAAGCCTCATCATATCAAATTTTTTATAGTAAATATTTTACAACTGATCATGCCGCTATTCTAAATTTA
>CACIBQ010000010.1 GCA_902584915.1 uncultured Pelagibacteraceae bacterium | reverse complement strand
CACATCCTCATAGAGGAATAGAAACTGTTACTTATATGCTTCAAGGTGAATTTGAGCACGAAGATAGCACAGGTGCAAAAGGAAGAATGAAACCTGGAGATGTTCAATGGATGAAAACTGGTAGCGGTATAATTCATTCTGAAATGCCAGCAATGTCAGAGGGAAAACTTCATGGATTTCAGTTATGGATAAATATGCCAGCAAAATTAAAAATGAACAAGCCTGATTATATTTATATTGACTCAGACAAAATACAAATTCACAAAGATGAAGAAAAAAAAGTGAAAGTTATAAGTGGAAAATTTGAAAATGCAGAGGGACCTATAAAAGAACATAATATTGAACCAGTCTACTTCGATATAGAGCTAAAAAAAAATAAAGATTTTACATTTGAATTACCTTCAACTCACAACTCTTTTATTTATTTAATTAATGGTGAAATTAAAATTGGAGAACTAACTCATAATGAAGTAAAAAATTCTACTTTAATTTTATTAACTAAAGGTGAAAATCTTCAAGTGTCAGCATTAAGTGAGGCTAAATTTTTACTAATATCTGGAAAACCAATAGGTGAACAAATTGCTAGAGGGGGGCCTTTTGTAATGAATACTAAAGCAGAAATCTTGCAAGCCGTTCAAGATTATCATAATGGTACTTTTGTAAAATGAAAGCTGTAAAAATAAAAAAAAATGGTGGTCCTGAAGTTTTAGAAGTAGAAGACATAACTCTCAGGAAACCTATAAATGATGAAGTTTTAATAGAACATGTCGCTATTGGATTAAATTACATTGATACTTATCACAGATCGGGCCTCTACCCTCTTATGCTTCCTTGTGGACTTGGAATGGAAGCTTCAGGAATTATAAAAGAAGTTGGTCCAAATGTGTCTAATTTTTCTGTGGGTGATAAAGTTGCTTATGCTTCAGTTCCTTTAGGAGCATATTCATCTCACAGGTTATTTAAAACAAAAAGCTTAGTTAAAGTTCCAAATGAAATTGATTTAACATTAGCCGCAACACTTATGACAAAAGGACTAACTACTTTCTATTTATTATATAAAACTTATCCAGTTAATTCTGGTGAAACTATTCTATTTCATGCAGCAGCTGGTGGTGTTGGTCAAATATTTTGCCAATGGGCAAAAAGTTTGGGATGTAGAGTTATTGGCACAGTTGGAAGTGAGGAAAAAATTAGTTTAGCTAAAAATAATGGATGTGATGAAGTAATAAACTATTCCAAAGAAGATTTTTCAAAAAAAGTTATGGAATTAACGGAAGGAAAAGGAGTTCCAGTAGTTTATGATGGTGTTGGAAAATCGACATTTGAAAAATCTGTTAAATGTTTGAAAGAAAGAGGAACGATGATTTCTTTTGGCAACGCTTCTGGAGCTCTTGATCCAATAGATGTTCCAAAATCGTTACAACCAAAAGGTTTATTTTTTGTTAGACCTTCAATGGGCCAATATTTGCACACTAGAGAAGAGTTAGATGAAGCTTCTAAAACATTGTTTGAAAAAATAAGTTCTAAAAAAGTTAAAGTAGAAATTTTTAAAAAATATAAATTGGATGATATTAAGCAAGCACATATTGATATGGAGTCTAGAAAAATTGTTGGTCCAGCAGTAATTATTCCTTAAACTGAATATCCATATCAGATAAATGAAGTTTTAATGCTTTGGTTGAAATCTGAATTTCTCTAATAAAAAAAATTATTGATATCATCATTGATAAACAACAGGAACCAAATATAAATCTCGCAATAAATAAACTTTCTAAATAGAGCGCAAATACTGTTAACATGTTGAATAAAAAACCAAATGCTGCAAACATAATGCAATATTTAATAACTACAATTCTACTATCTAAGTTCATTAGCTGCGCTTTCCACTCTGGTGGGGTATGTTTTTCAAAAACAAACTCATCATGAATTTTACGAATTAATGCGCTTAATGTATGAAATCTATTTGAATAAACACTCATAATAAGTGGTATAGCTGGGAACATCAGGGCGGTTACTGTGTAATCTATATTCATGTCGATAAAATTTGATAAAAAAAAAATCTTTGTTATTTAATAAACAATATGTCTCATATAAACATCTTCTTCGAATTAACAAGGTTAAAAAGGCCAACTGGTTATATGTTATTATTTTGGCCCTGTGCGTGGGGTTTGAGTATCGCTTATGATTTCCAAAATAGCCTTGATAAATATTTATTTTACTTAGTTTTATTTTTTTTTGGATCAGTTTTAATGCGTTCAGCAGGATGCATTGTTAATGATATTATAGATAAAGATTTTGATAAAAAAGTAGCAAGAACAAAAAATAGACCAATAGCTTCTGGTAAAATCTCAGTAAGACTATCATTATTATACTCGGGCATATTATGTTTGCTTGCATTTTTCGTACTTATAAATTTTAACAATTTAACTATTTTATTAGCAATAATTTCGATGCCATTCGCATTTACTTATCCTTTAATGAAAAGATATACTTATTGGCCACAATTATTTTTAGGAGTAACATTTAATTATGGACTAATACTTGGATGGACATCTATTGTGGGAGATATTAGCTATATTCCAATTATATTTTATTTGGGTGCCATATTTTGGACATTGGGTTACGACACAATTTATGGATTTCAAGATATTGAAGATGATGAAATAATAGGAGTAAAATCTACATCGATTAAATTTAAGGAAAATCCAAAAATATTTCTTACATTATGCTACCTTATTTTTTCTATTTCTTTTATAACTACAGGTATTTTATTAGAGCTTAATGTATTATTTTATATTTTGATGGCAATTATACTTTTTCATTTATTTTATTTTCAAATTTCAAAATTCGATAGTAAGAATTCTATAAAATGTTTAAAAATATTTAAATCAAATAATTTTTTTGGTTTTTTAGTTCTGATAAATGTTTTAATCGGAAAATTATTAATTATTTAATGACAAATACTGAAGTAATAAAAAGATTATACAACGATTATACAAAAAAATTTATAGGTAAAATAATTTTATCAGTATTTTTTTCTTTATTGGTAGCAGGGAGTACTGCTTCAATCGCTTGGTTACTTGATCCAGCAATAAAAAAAATATTTATTGAAAAAGATCAATCATTAATTCTAATAATTCCATTAGCAATAGCTATTACATTCGCAACAAAAGGAATATCTTTATATTTTGCCAAAACATTGCTTATAAAAGTTGGACAAGAAATAATCAAAATTATGCAATCACAAATAATGGAAGCACTAATAAAAGCCGATACGCAATATATTGATAAGAAGCACTCTGGAAAGTTTATTTCTCATTTAACTTATGACACAGGAATGATTAAAAATTTAGTTAGTACAGTTATTTTAAATATTACAAAAGATTTTTTAACTTTAATTGCTCTTTTGGGAGTTATGTTTTATCAAAATTGGCGGTTGTCTTTAATGTCAATAATCATGATTCCGCTTGCAACTATAGCGGCAAAATCTTTAGGAAAAAGAATTGGTAAAGCCACTTATTTAGCTGCTGATAGAACTGGTGCTTTAACTACATATTTAATAGAAATTTTTAAAAACCATAAAATAATTAAAATTTTTCAAAAAGAAAATTTTGAATTTACTAGAAGTAACAAATTTATAGATGAATTAAAAAATAAAGTAATTAAAATTGAAACTGTGCTTGTAAGAGCTTCACCCATCATGGAATTTTTAACAGGTATTATGATCGCTGTTTTAATATATTATTCTGGGCGTTTAATTCTTAATGACCAACTTGAAGTAAACAACTTCTTTTCATTTCTTGCAGCTATGATGTTGGCCTATCAACCAATTAGAGCCTTAGCAACTTTGAACATGGGAATAAATCAAGGAATAACTGCAGCAAGAAGAATTTTGCCAATTATTGATTTGGAAAATAATATTAAAGATAGTTCAGTTTCAAATTTCCTAACACTAAATAAAGGTGAAATTAAATTCACAGATGTAAACTTTAAATATGAAGATAAGGAACAAATTGTTTTAAATTCCATAAATCTTAAAATTGAAGGTGGCTTTATGACTTCATTAGTTGGACATAGCGGAGCTGGAAAAACATCTATACTTAACCTAATCCCTAGATTTTATGAAATAAATTCAGGAGAAGTTTCAATCGATGGTCAACCAATTTCAAAAATAAAAATTAATTCTTTACGATCAAATATTTCAATGGTCAGCCAAGATACAACTTTATTTGATGACACAATCAAAAATAATATTGCTTATGCAAAACTAGATGCCAATGATGAAGAAATTAGAGAGGCAGCAGAACTATCTTTTTGTACTGAGTTTATAAATAAAATGCCAAATGGTTTTGATACAGTTATTGGAGAAAATGGATATAGACTGTCTGGCGGAGAAAAACAAAGATTATCTATAGCAAGGGCTATGTTAAAAAAAAGTAAAATTATTTTATTAGATGAAGCAACTTCTTCTCTAGATGCTGAAACTGAAAGCAAAATACAAGAAGCTATAAATTTGTTAACCAAAGGTAGAACTACAGTTGTAATCGCTCATAGATTATCAACAATTATGAATTCAAAAAAAATATATGTTCTTGAAAAAGGTAAAGTTGTTGCAGAGGGAAATCATGATGAGTTACTAAAATCATCGGAAGAATATAAAAATTTCTACAATAAACAAATTAAGAAATAATGTTTATTTATAGATTTATAAGTAATATTTTCTTGCTCTTATCTCCGCTGATAATTATTTTTAGAATAGTTAAAGGAAAAGAAGATCCAATTAGATTTAAAGAAAGATATGGATATAGCTCTCTTAAAAGACGCAAAGGTAAATTAATATGGTTTCATTGTTGCAGCGTCGGAGAATTATTAAGTATAATTCCATTAATAGAAAAACTTGAAAAAGAAAAAAAAATTAATCAAATTTTAGTTACAACCATTACTACAAGTGCTGAAAAAATAATAAGAAGTTTTTCTTTTAAAAAAACTATCCACCAATACTTTCCTATCGACAATGATTATATAATAAAAAGATTTTTAAACTTTTGGGATCCACATATCTTGTTTTTATGTGAGTCAGAAATTTGGCCAAATTTAATTTATAGAGTTAGTGAAAAAAATACGAAATTAATACTATTAAATGCAAGACTTACAAATAAATCTTTTAAAAAATGGAAATATGTAAATACTTTTTCTCAAAAAATTTTTAAAAAATTTAATATTTGTCTAACACAAAATAAGGAAACAAAAAAATATTTGAAAAATCTAGGTAGTAAAAATATTAAAAGTTTAGGAAACTTAAAGTTTACATTTAGAAAAAAATTTAATACAGAGAAATTAGATATAAAAAAAACTAACTTTTTTAAAAAGAAAAAAATTTTACTTACTGCAGCAAGCACTCATGATGATGAAGAAAATTTTGTTTTAAAAAGTCATTTGTATTTTTCTAAACAAAAAAAAATAAAAAATTTAGTTTCAATAATTATCCCGAGACATATAAATAGAGTAAATGAAATTAATGAAATTGCTGCTAAATTTGGATTTAAAACACATTTACATAGTTCAAAAAACAAAATATCAAATGATGCAAATATTTATCTAGTTGACTCATATGGAGAGGTTAATAAATTTTATAGAATATCAAGTACGATTTTCATGGGAGGTTCAATTATTCCACATGGTGGACAAAACCCACTGGAAGCTGCAAGATTTGGTTGCAAGATAATTCACGGTCCCCACATATCAAATTTTAAAGAAATATATAAAAAACTAAAAAGTATGAACATTTCTTCAAAATTTAACTCCTACAATAGTGGGATTAAAATTATTGAAAAAAAGTTTAATAAAAAAAATAATACTTTTAATAATATTTTACTTATTAAATATGGTGAAAAGGTATTAAATTCTAATTATTCTGAAATAATAAAATTAATATTAAAGTGAAACTTTTCAAACCTAAATTTTGGGACAAAAATAATATAATTGTTTTTATACTTTGGCCTCTAACCTTAATTACGAGATTAATCATATTAATTAAAAATTATAAAACTTCACATAAAACAAATATAAAATCTATTTGCGTAGGTAATATTTACTTAGGTGGTACAGGTAAAACACAATTAGTAATTAAATTAAATGAAATTTTAAAAAAAAAATATAAAATATTTATAATTAAAAAATATTATAAAAATCAAATCGATGAACAAAAATTACTATCAAAAAAAGCTAATTTAATTTTACCAAAAAATAGAATATTTAGTTTAAATAAAATTAAAAATTCTAAAAAAAATTTAGCTATTTTTGATGATGGACTCCAAGATAAATCATTAAGCTATGATCTTTCTATTGTATGCTTCAGCAGTATTACAGGCATAGGAAATGGCAAACTATTACCGGCAGGACCTTTAAGAGAAAGTCTATCAAAATTATCTGATTACAGCGCAGTATTTATAAATGGTAAAAAATATAAATATCTAGAAAATAAGATAAAAAAATATAACAAAAATATTAAAATTTTTTCAGGTAAATATTTTTTAAAAAATAAAAATAATTTTGATTTAAAATCAAAATATTTAGTATTTTGTGGCATAGGAACACCTGAAAGCTTTTTTAAGTTGCTAAAAGAAAATAAAATTAAAATTGAAAAAAAAATAATTTATCCTGATCATTATAATTATAAATTTTCAGATATAGATAAAATTAAAAAAATAGCAAAAGAAAATAAGTTAAAGATATTAACTACGGAAAAAGATTTCACAAAAATTAATAAGTTTAACAACTTTAATGTCAAATTTACTAATATTGATTTATATATAAATAATTACAAAAGTTTTAAGAAATTTATAATTAATAACTTATGAAATTGATAAAATATTTTTTCCAATTTATCACTATTATAATATTGTTTTGCTTATTCAAAATAATTGGTTATAGAAATGCGTCAAATTTGGGTTCAAAAATTGGTAGTGTTTTTGGCAAAATAATTAGATCCGATAAAATAATTCTAAAAAATCTTTCCTACATTAAAGAAAATTCTAATTTTAAAATATATAATGAACAATTAGTAGTTAAAGATGTGTTTTCAAATTATGGAAGAATTTTATCAGATTATGTTTATTTAAATAATTTTAGAAAAGGTTCATTAAATAAATATGTTAATGTTATAGGCCAAAATTATCTTGAAGAAATTAAAGACAAAAATAAAAAAGTTGTTTTTGTATCCGGACACTTTAATAACTTTGAATTAATGGCTATGTTTATTGACGCCTCAGGTATAAACCTATCTGCAATATATAGGCCATTGAACAATATTTTTCTTAATAAAATTATGGAAAATATTAGAATAAAACATATTTGTAAAAACCAAATTAAAAAAGGTAAAAGTGGGACTAGAGAGTTATTAAACTATTTAAATAAAAATTATTCTGTGGCCTTGATGATAGATCAAAGAGTAAGTGAGGGAATTAGAGTTAATTTATTTGGGAAACAAGCTTCTACTACTACTATACCAGCCCAGATATTAAAAAAATTCGATTGCGAGATAGTTCCTGTATATATTGAAAGGTACGAAGATATAAAATTTAATTTAACTATAGAAAAACCAATCAAATTCGATCAAAATTTGAGTATAGAAGAAATCACGCTAGAACTAAATAAGATACTTGAAAGAATGATTTTGAAGAACCCTTCTCAATGGATATTGACACATAATAGATGGAAATGAATAATTTTTTACAATTTTTCTCTTTTTTTATCTGCCTCTAAATAAGAAAAATAAGGTTCTTGAAGCTCGACATTCCAATAATTTAAATTTTTTAAATCAATTTTTTTTCCTGATACTGCGCATATAACATGAGTACCATTTTCAATTATTTCAAAAGAATTATCTAAATATTTTAATCTAGCTATTTTATCATCCATTATATAAATAAGTATACATGAAAATTGCAATAATTGGTAGTGGTGGAAGAGAACATGCAATTTGCCAAAAAATTTATCACTCAAAAAAAGTTAGTAAAATATTTTGCATTCCGGGTAATGGGGGTACTAACAAAATTTGCAAAAACGTAGAAATAAATTTGAAAAATTTTGAAGAAATCAAAAACTTTTTAAAAAAAGAAAAAGTTGAATTAACAATTATAGGGCCAGAAGAACCTTTGGTAAATGGTATTGTAGATTATCTAAATTTGAATGAATTAAAGGTATTTGGCCCAGATAAATTCTGTTCTAAATTAGAAGGATCAAAAATTTTTACCAAAAAAATTTGTGAATTAAAAAATATTCCAACAGCAAACTTTAAAATATTTAAAAATGTTGATTCATCATTAAGTTACTTAAAAGAAAAAATATATCCATTAGTTGTAAAAGCAGATGGATTAGCCGCAGGAAAAGGTGTCTATATTTGCGAAAACTTCTTAGATGCAAAAAAAGCTGTTGAGGAAATATTTGATGGAAAATTTGGAAAAGCAAAAGAAATATTAATTGAAGATTTTTTAGATGGTGAAGAAATGAGCTTCTTTATTTTATCTGATAATAAATCTTATAAAATTTTTAATACAGCCCAAGACCATAAAAGAGTATTTGATGGAGATAAAGGAAAAAATACAGGGGGCATGGGCGCTTACTCACCTTCAAATCTACTTAATGATGAATTAGAAAAAAAAATAATTAATAAAATAATTTTACCTACTTTAAATTTTTTAAAAGAAAATAACGGAAAATACATTGGTTTTTTATACGCTGGACTTATGATAAAAAATAATGAACCTTATCTTGTTGAATATAATGTCAGGATGGGAGATCCAGAATGCCAAACAATCTTGCCATTATTAAATAATGATTTTGTAGAAGTATTGGAAAACTGTGTAAATGGAAATTTGGAAAATATAAAATTACATTGGAAGAATAAAAAAAGTATTTGTGTTGTTTTAACATCAAAAGGATATCCACAGGAATTTAAAAAAAATGTATTAATAAATAATTTAGAAAATATAACAAATAAAGAGAATCAGTATATTTTTCATGCTGGAACAAAATTAGTTGATAAAAAATTTTACTCTACTGGCGGTAGAGTATTGAATTTTGTAACCATGGCTGAAAGTTTAAAGCAAGCAAGAAATGAAAGTATCGAATTAATCAAAGTGTTAAATTGGGAAAATGGTCACTATAGAAGAGATATTGGTCATAAAATTATAGATAAATAATGAGAATAATTTCAGGAATTGCAAAAGGAAAAAAAATTTTAAATCCTATTAACAAAAAAACAAGACCTTTAAAAGATATCGTTAGAGAATCCATTTTTAACATTTTGAGTCATTCAAATTTATTATCAGTTGAACTAAAAGAATGTCTTGTTTTAGATCTTTTTTCAGGAGTTGGTTCATTTGGCCTAGAGGCAATTTCAAGACAAGCTAAAAAAGTTATATTTTATGAGAATTATCAACCGGCTATCAGCTTACTAATAAAAAATTTAAATTCTCTTAATTTTAATGAAAAAGCTGAAATTGTAAAAAAAAATATTTACGTAGATAATAGTTTTAAAAAACTAAAGTATAAATTTAATATAATTTTTATTGACCCACCATTTAAAGATAAAAATTTAAATTTACTATTAATTAATATTGCATCGTCTCAAATTCTTTCTTCAAAAAATATAATAATTATTCATAGAAATAAAACTACAAAAGACAATTTTGATAAACGTTTTAAAATTGTACGAGAAGAAATATATGGATCTTCAAAGATAATTTTTGGATACTTTAATCTTTAAGAATTTTAAATGTTTCTTTTTTTACTAGCTCTACTTCTGGTTGATCTAAAGGATTTAGTTTTAATAAATGGGATAATAAAATTACTTCTAAAGTAAAAAAGCAAAACAACTCTCCAAGAGTTTCTTCATTTCTCTTTTTAATATAAAAAGATCTATAAGGTATTTTTTTATATTTAAAGATATTTTCAGTAGCAATTCTTTGTGAATTTATAATATCAAAAACTTTTTTATCTTTTAAAAAATTAAATTTATCAATTATAAATTTAGGATTTAAAATTTTGCTACTTTTTTCATCTACTATAAAAAAAGTATAAAAATTTGGTTTAAATCCACTTAAATATAATTGAAGTACGCTATGATTGTCTTTTGGCATAGAAGAAATTATTGGAAATATTCCTTTAGAATTTTTACCTAGACTTTCAGAAACAAGTTGCTGATACCACTTAAATAAATTCTCTGAATCAGTATCATAATTTAAAATAACTGAATTAAACTTTTTCTGCTTATTATACTCATAAATACATAATACATTTTTTATCAATTTATCTAAAAAGCCTTTTTTAATTATTAAACTATTAAATTTTTTAAATTTACTTTCATTTAATCCCATAAGTTGTGATGGTAGCATCCCTACTTCTGATAAAACAGCAAATCTTCCTCCTATAAAATTTTTATGTTCAATTACATCTGATTTCAGTTTATTTGCTAATTGTTTTAGATAATTATTTTTATTTTCTGTAATAAAAATATTTTTATCATTTTTATCAAAAGAAGTATTAAAATTTACAATTGTTTCTAAAGTGTTTCCTGATTTAGAAATAATTATATTTAATTTCTTTGTTTTCTTTTCTTTTTTTATATTAAGATTTTCTAAAAAGCTTACTTTTTTTTTAATTTTCTTATTTAAAAAACTATATATAGCTTTTGCACCTAAAGAAGATCCGCCCATTCCAATAATATTAATATTTTTGAATTTTTTATACTTTTGTATAAATTTATTATTATAAGAATATTTATAATTTTTTTTGAAACTTTCAAAAAACTTAGGACCATTTCCTTTTTTTATTTTTTTTAAATAATGAGATAATTTATTTTTTTCTTTTAAATTTATTCTTGAATTAAAATTATTAAAAATAAAATTTTTTCCCATTATTCTTCAATTTTTTTAAGCACAGATTCACTCAGGGAGCTATTTGTTTGAGAATTTGAATTTTGAGTTTCTGTTTCTTTAGAAGTTATAATTTCTTTAAAACTTTCTTCGGTTTCTTCTTCAATACTCTTAGATGGTTTTGGTAAGTCATCCATATCTGGTGGCATGACTAAAGGATTTTTTTTTTCAATTAAAAATTCATCAGACTTTTCTGATCTTTTGAGGCTCCCAGAACATGAGGTTATCAAAAAGGAAATAATTATAAATAATATAAATTTATTTTTCATTTTTTGTTTTTATAAATAATTCTAAAAATATCAAAGCTATAATTCCTAAAGATATAAATATATCAGCAACATTAAACACAAACCAGTGATATCCATTATAGTTTAGATCAATAAAATCTGGAACACTATTATAATAAATTCTATCGTACAAATTTCCTAATGATCCCCCTAGAATCATAGAAAATAAAATTTTATGTAATTTTTCAGAATTAAAAATTAAATAAATTATAATAATGTTAATTATTACAATTAATACTGTTATTAGATTGTAAATAATATTTTCATCAAATTGTAAAAGTCCAAATCCAATACCTGAGTTCCAAACTAATATTATATTCAAAAAAGGATTTATTGTAATGTCTATAATTCCTTGATCCTCAGCAAGATTCAGAATGTAGTTTTTGGTAATTCTATCTAAAAAAAAAATAAAAAAAATTATTATAAAATTTAAAATAAATTGTTTTTTTACCATAAGTTTAATTTAAAAAACATCCATGTCTCTCGCATTTGCTTTTTCTTATTTTCCAACAAACATTACATTTATTTCCCTCTGCCTTGGAAGTCTCTACATTTATTTCTTCATCTAAATTATTATCAAGCAAAACTTCTGCTGCAGACGTAATACAAAGTTCAGCAAAATCAAAATTTTTAGCGATATCATATAAATTTTTTTTAAGTTTAATTTTAATATTTGATTCGAGACTTGATCCTATTAATTTGTTAGCTCTTTTTTCTTCAATACTTATATTTGCAACATCTCTAATTTTTTTTAATTTATCCCATTTTTCATTTAAATTTTTATTTTGCCAATTTTTAGGTGTTTTAATAAATTGTTTTAAATGAATACTATCATTGCTATTTTTACTTACTAATGAATAAATTTCCTCAGTAGTAAATGAAAGTATCGGAGCAAACCATTTAAGCAGACAATCTAAAAGTATATTTAATATTGTAATGCAACCTTTTCTTTTTTCTGAATTTAAATTATCACAATAAAGAGTATCTTTTCTAATATCAAAATAGAATGCTGAAAGATCTACTGTGCAAAAATTTAATAATTCTTTGTATAAATTGTGAAAAGTATAATTATCAAAATTTTTATGAAAATTTTCATTTAAATTAGATACTTTGTGAAGCATATACTGTTCTAATTCTGGAAGTTTATTAACTTCAATTTTTGTAAAGTTTTGCTCAGAAAATTTATCGTTAAGATTTCCTAATATATACCTAAATGTATTTCTTATTTTTCTATAAGCTTCCGCATGTTGTTCCAGTATTGAATGATCGATTCTAAGATCCTCTGCATAATTTGAAGCTGCAACCCAAACTCTTAAAATATCTGCCCCATATTTTTTTAAAATTTCCTCTGGTGCAATTACATTTCCTAAAGATTTTGACATCTTAAGACCTTTACCATCAACAACAAATCCGTGTGATAAAATGGACTCAAACGGTGCTTTTCCCCTAGTACCACATGACTCTAATAAAGAGGAATGAAACCATCCTCTATGTTGATCCGATCCTTCTAAATACATTGATGCAGGCCATTTTAGATCATCCCTTTTCTCTAATACAAAGGAGTGAGTCGAACCACTATCAAACCAAACCTCTACTATATCTTTGGATTGAATATAATCTTCTGCTTTATATTTCTTTCCTAAAAATCTTTGAAAATCATCCGAAAACCAGCAGTCTGATCCTTCTTTTTCATAAATTTTAGCGATATTCTCAAATACTTCATCATCTATTAAAACTTTATTATCTTTTTTTGAAACAAAAATTGGAAGTGGAACGCCCCAAACTCTTTGTCTAGAAACACACCAATCAGGTCTTGTTTCAATCATAGATTTAATTCTTTCTTTGCCTTTGCTTGGATAAAATTTTGTTTCATCAAGTGCTTTGAGTGCTAATTTTCTCAAACCATGACTTTCCATAGAGATAAACCATTGTTGGGTTGCCCTGTGAACTAAAGGAGCTTTTGACCTCCATGAATGTGGGTAGGAGTGTTTTAATTTTCCATTTGCAAGTAATCTTTTTGTTTCTTTTAATCTTTCAATTATTATTGGATTTGCTTTAAAAATGTGAGTTCCCTCAAATTCTAAAATATGTTTTGTATATCTGCCATTATCGTCAACCGTCTCCAATGCTTTAATGCCATTGTTTATACATAAATTAAAATCATCAGGACCATGGCTTGGTGCGCAATGAACAAATCCGGTTCCTTGCTCTGTAGTAACAAATCTTGCCTCTAACATTGGCACATCATAATCATAGCCAATATCTAAAAAAGGATGCTGACAAATCACTCCTTTAAAAAATTTGCCGGGTAATTCCTTTAGTATTTTATATTTTTCAATATTGCATTCTTTGATGAAAGGTTCTAAAAGTTCTTTTGCTACTACAACTTTATTTTTTTTAAATTCATTGTCATCTTCTATTTCTATTATTAAATATTTTAAACTTTCATTATAGGCTAGAGCTTTATTTGCTGGAATTGTCCATGGAGTAGTTGTCCAAATTACAATTTGGCAACCTTCTAAATCTTTTACACCTGTTTTTTTAATTAAAAAGGATACATAAATTGTATCCGAAGTATGGTCCATATACTCAACCTCTGCATCCGACAGTGCAGTTTTCTCTACAGTTGACCATAAAACAGGTTTGTAGCCTTTATAAAGACTTCCTTCTTTCAAAAATTTTCCTAACTCTCTAACTATCTGCGCCTCCGCATCAAAGCTCATTGTGGAATAATAGTTTTCCCAATCTCCAACTACTCCTAGTCTTTTAAACTGGTCTTTGTGAACCTTTATCCATTTATTCGCAAAATCTCTGCATTCTTTTCTAAATTCAACAATTGGTACTTCATTTTTATTTTTTTTATTTTTTTTATATTGTTCCTCTATTTTCCATTCGATTGGTAAACCATGGCAGTCCCAACCTGGAACATAGACTGAATCTTTATCATCCATTTGATGAAATTTTGTTATTATGTCTTTTAATATTTTATTTAAAGCAGTCCCCATGTGTATATTGCCATTTGCATAGGGAGGACCATCGTGTAGAATAAATTTATCTTTACCTTTACTTTCGTCTCTTAAATTTTGATATAAATTGATTTTATCCCAAAAATCAATCAGACTAGGCTCTTTCTGTGGTAAATTTGCCTTCATTGAAAATGCTGTTTTTGGAAGATTTAAGTTTTCTTTACTCATGATTATTTTAAACTAATTTTTGCAACTCTGATATCTTTTTTAATTTGATTTGTCAGCTGTTTAATACTTTTAAACTTTTTTTCTCTTCTAATAAACTTAATAAATTCAACTGCTAATTTTTTATTATATATATTTTTATTAAAATTAAATAAATTCACTTCTAATAATATTTTATTTTGATTGAAAGTAGGTCTAAAGCCTAAATTTGCTATTCCACTTATTTTTTTTTTTATATTATCTAATTTTACTTTAACAGAATAAACTCCTGGTTTAGCTATAACGTAATTTCCAATATCAATATTACATGTGGCAAATCCTATCTTACCTCCAACTCTTCTCCCTTTTTCTACCTTGCCTTCAATTTCCCATTTTCTTGTTAAGTATTTATTGGCTTTAGATAAATTACCATTTGATAAAAGTTTTCTGATTTCAGTTGAAGATATTATTTTATTATCTTTTTTTAATGGCGCTGGAATAATCAATTTATAATTACATTTCTTTTCATAAGATTTTAATAAATTTATATCTCCCTTTCTTCTATTGCCAAACCTAAAATTATTACTTACGAATAAAACTTTAGTTTTAATTTTTTTATTTAAATATTTTGTTATAAACACTTCAGCTTTTATTTTAGAGAAGCTTTTTGTAAATTTTTGATTAATTAAAAAATCGACTTTTTGTTTTTTAAATTGATCTACTTTTTGAGAAAAATTCATTAATTTAAAATTTTTTAGTTTTTTATTAAAAAACATTTTTGGCATCGGATCAAATGTCACGACACCGATTTTACATTTATATATCTTTTTAAATTCTCTTGCTCTTTTGAATAATATTTGATGTCCCATATGAACACCATCAAAATTTCCGATTAGAATGATCGAATTACAATAACTTCGAAAAATGTTAAATCCGTTAAATATTTTCATTTTTACCATTTTAATTTTTCTTGAATATAATTTACATTAACTTGATATTTTTCAAAAAGTTTATTTAGTTCATTTTGATTTTCTTTTTTATGAATTCCATTAAGAATAAATAAAGAATTAAAATTCTGAAGGTTGGCTCCTTTAATATCAGTATTTAGATTGTCACCAATACATAGAACCGACTTACTTTTATTATTAATTGATTTTTCATATACTAATGGATATGGCTTTCCAAAGTATTTTACACTTCCTCCAAGTTCTTCGAAAACTTTTGCAACTGAGCCTGCGCAATATTCTGTAATATCTCCTCTATCGACAATTAAATCTGGATTAGTGCAAACCATATCTTTGTTTGTAAATTGAGATAAAAATTTTTTATAAAATTCAAGATTTTCATGTTCATCAAATAAACCTGTGCAAATTATATAATCTGCATCTTCAGCTTTATTTTGTTTTAGTGATTGAAAATTTTTAAATAAGTTAAAGTCTCTTTTTGGGCCTAGATGAAAAAATTTAATACCTTTTTTTTCATCATTTAGATAGTTTAACGAACCTTGTCCCGAAGTATAAACTTTTGAACTTTTTTTATCATCTAATCCCAGTTTCTTTAAAAATTTCATTACATCTAGATTTGGTCTTGGAGCGTTGGTTAATAATACATATTCTTTTCCAAGATCATCCAGTCTTGAAAGGACATTAACTGCATCTTGGTTTAATTTAATACCATTATGAATAACACCCCATATATCGATATAAAAGAGATCGAAGTTGTTTGCTATTTTATTAAGACCTGTTTCAGTTAAATTAACTGTCATTTTTAAAAACCACTTAAAAAAGCTATATATTCTTTGATTTTTTAAAGCAATAACCTTCTTGAAAATATTGAATGCTATATTTATATGTCCTCACATATTTATAGGAGAATTTATGAAGTTTAAACCTTTACACGATAGAGTTTTAATTGAAGTGCTAGATAGTTTAGAAAAAACATCTGGCGGCATAATCATTCCAGACTCAGCCCAGGAGAAGCCTCAGGAAGGTAGGGTTGTTGCTGTAGGTGGTGGAGCCAAAACTGAAGATGGCAAACTAATTCCGATGGATGTTAAAGTTGGAGATAAAGTTCTTTTTGGCAAGTGGTCAGGAACAGAAATAAAAATTGATGGAAAGGAATACAGTATAATGAAAGAGTCGGACATTATGGGTATTTCTACTGGAAAATAATTTAAAATAATAAGGAGATAATATAATGGCAAAAATAGTTAAGTTTGACACCGAAGCGAGAACAGCGATGTTAAAAGGTGTTGATATACTTGCTAACACTGTAAAGGTAACTCTTGGTCCAAAAGGAAGAAATGTTGTTATTGACAAATCTTTTGGTGCTCCAAGAACTACAAAAGATGGTGTTTCAGTAGCAAAAGAAATTGAGTTAGAAGACAAGTTTGAAAATATGGGAGCTCAAATGGTTAAAGAAGTTGCAAGTAAAACAAATGATGAAGC
This sequence comes from uncultured Pelagibacteraceae bacterium, assembly GCA_902584915.1. Taxonomy (GTDB): domain Bacteria; phylum Pseudomonadota; class Alphaproteobacteria; order Pelagibacterales; family Pelagibacteraceae; genus Pelagibacter. The sequence goes on along the minus strand of CACIBQ010000010.1, from coordinate 6,344 downwards.
TGGAGATGGAACAACTACTGCAACTATTTTAGCTCAAGCTATAGTCAAGGAAGGATGCAAGTATGTAACTGCTGGCATGAATCCTATGGATATTAAAAGAGGTATTGATACAGCTGTAGAATCAGTTAAAGAAAAATTAATCTCATCAGCAAAAAAAGTGAAAGATAGTGATGAAATTGCTCAAGTTGGAACAATATCATCTAACGGTGATAAAGAAGTTGGTAACATGATTGCTAAAGCAATGCAAAAAGTTGGTAATGAAGGTGTTATAACTGTAGAGGAAGCAAAAAGTATTGAAACTGAGCTTGATGTAGTTGAAGGAATGCAATTTGATAGAGGTTATTTATCACCATACTTCATTACTAATGCAGAAAAAATGACAACTGAATTAGAGAACCCTCTTATTCTTTTGCATGAAAAAAAATTGACAAATTTACAACCAATGGTTCCTCTTTTAGAATCAGTAGTTCAAGCTGGAAGACCTCTGATGATTATATCTGAAGATGTTGAAGGAGAAGCATTAGCAACTTTAGTTGTTAACAAATTAAGAGGTGGATTAAAAGTTGTTGCAGTTAAAGCACCAGGTTTTGGTGACAGAAGAAAAGCAATGTTAGAAGATATTGCTATCTTAACTGGTGGGCAAGTAATCTCAGAAGATCTTGGTATCAAATTAGAAAATGTAAAACTTACAGACCTTGGTTCAGCTAAGAGAGTAAAAGTTGATAAAGAAAACACTACTATTGTAAGTGGATCTGGAAAGAAATCTGACATAGAAGCAAGATGTTCTCAAATCAAACAACAGGTTGATGAAACAACTTCAGACTACGATAGAGAAAAATTACAAGAAAGACTTGCAAAACTAGCTGGAGGTGTTGCTGTAATTAAAGTTGGAGGAGCAACCGAGGTTGAAGTCAAGGAAAAAAAAGATAGAGTAGAAGACGCACTCAACGCTACTAGAGCGGCTGTTGAAGAAGGAATAGTTGTTGGGGGAGGATGTGCACTACTTTATGCTTCACAAGAACTTGATAAAATTAAAGTTAAAGGTGATGACCAAAAAGCAGGAGTAGAGATTGTTAAAAGTGCTCTACAAGCACCAGTTAGACAAATTGCAAAAAATGCAGGTGTTGATGGATCAGTAGTAGTTGGAAAGTTAATTGAAACTAACAAACCTTCACAGGGTTATGATGCACAAACTGAACAATATGTGGATATGTTTAAAGAAGGTATAATAGATCCTGTAAAAGTTGTTAGGACTGCTCTTCAAGATGCAGCCTCAATATCTGGATTGTTAGTAACTACAGAAGCAATGGTGGCTGATAAACCTGAACCAAAAGACTCGGGCACAACTGGTGGAATGCCTCCTGGAGGAATGGGTGGTATGGGTGGAATGGGTGGAATGATGTAATTTTGCTCAAAAAATTAATTCAAAAAACCCCCGCTTAGTCGGGGGTTTTTTTTTATTTAATTAAAAATTTTATCAACTAAATAAAGTCCTAAAGCAACACAAGGTCCTATACCGAAAGCAAATAACAAGGTGCCAACTCCAACAGTTCCTCCTAGGTACCATCCAACACTAACAACTGTAATTTCAATAGTTGCTCTAACCAAAGCTATAGGTAAATTCGTTTTTTTTTGTAAACCTACCATTAAACCATCTCTTGGGCCTGCACCTAGATTTGCAACTAAATAGATACCTCCACCGATTCCAACTGTTGTTACTGAAACTATTGCTAAGATTAGTTGATTATAATAATTAGAAGGAGTTGGAACAAACTTAATACAAAAATCAATCATTAGCGCAATTATTAACGCGTTTAAAATAGTCGCGATACCCGGTTTTTGACCAAGTGGTATCCATAAAATTAAAACAGTGACACTTATTAAAAATGTAAGCATTCCAATACTTAGGTTTACATTTAAAGAAAGACCTTGTGCTAAGACACTCCAAGGAGAGGCTCCAGTAAAAGAAACAATTAATAATCCTTCACCCAAACCAAACAATATTAAACCAAAACAGCAAAAAAATAATGTCGAAAATCTTGGTTTAAAATTAAATGGTTCTTTAGAGCTCCAATAAGTCTTGGGAATTTTTTTTATAGATAAAAACATGATAAAATGAGATCTTATATATCTTAAAGTAATAATTTTTTATATAAAATTAAATTTATGAAATTAAAATTGTATAGTCTTATATTGGGATTAACTACTTTGATTGTAGCAATTTCAACATCATATTCACATACGGATCACTACAAAAATTTTAAAAAAATAGAAATGGATATATACAAGGATGGAAAAATTATTGGTTTTAGTAATTATGAATTTTCATCAAATTCTAATGAGCTCTTTGTAAAAAACATAACTGAATTTAAAGTTAAAGTATTAGGAGTTAAAGTTTTTTCAGTATTCAGCAACTCTGAAGAACAATATAAAAATGGTAATCTAATATATTTCAAATCAAATACCATTCAAAATAATAAAAAGAAATACGTAAATCTTAAATATGAAGAAAATAATAATGAATTCTTAATTGATGGATCTTCATATAAAGGAAGAGCTCAAAAAAATACTATAATAGGAAATTGGTGGAATCATGATATTTTAGAAGCTAAAAGCCAAATTAGTCCACTATCAGGAAGTATAAAAAAACAAAAAGTTATATTTATTGGAAAAGAATTAATTAAAGTTTATGAAAAAGAATACAATACGGAACATTATAGATTACTAAGTGATGAAAATATTTCTGAGGATAGAAAATTAGATTTTGATATTTGGTACAGTAAAGAAAAAAAAATAATAGTCAAAATTTCATATCAAAAATTTGGAAATTGGGAATATAGATTAAAAAGTATTAAATAATATTCAACCTTTAAAAATTTAGTATTCTTAAAAGTAGTTCATTCATAAAAGACATAAAAACAACAAAAAATAAAAAGAAAATAAAATACATAAATGTTACTGCTCTATTTCTTTTTCTTCTTAAAAGTACTAAATTTTTATCATCTGAAATTGTTATATCTCTTTTCCCGATTACGTGGTAATCATAACTATACCTCCATATAGACATCGCCAACCTTTCGTCAAGGGTGCTATAATATTCAATCCAAGCTACAGCCCATCTATAAATTGCATACAAAAATATTAAAACTATTATTGTTGTGGTCATGATCATTAAATTATAATAAATTTTGTAAAAATGTCTATCTGGGGAAGTTTAATTGGTGGAATGATTGGCCTGTCACTTGGTGGGCCATTTGGAATGCTGTTAGGATCTATTATTGGATCTAAAGTATCAAGATCTAGAACCCAAGGATATAAAAGTTTTATAAATCATCAGCAAGTTTTTGCTCTCTCTTTAATTGTGTTATCTGCTAAACTCAGCAAAGCAGATGGCAATGTAAGTAAAGAAGAGTTAATTGCTGTAAAAAATAAGCTCAAAATTCCAGACAGCGAAATTGATCAGGTTGGTAAAATTTTCAATAAAGCAAAAGAAGAAAGTTCTGGTTATGAACCTTATGCTAGACAAATTTCAGAAATTTATAAAGGAAATTTAAATGTCTTAGAAGAAGTGATAAATATATTATTTTATATCGCTGAAGCAGATGGTGCAGTAAGCCAGAAAGAATTAGAAATGATTGAACATATAGCCCAAATTTTTAATATTAATCAAATACAATTTGAAGCAATACAGGAAAGTAGAAAAACATCTGATAAATTAAATCCATATGTTGTTTTAGAAAGTAAACCCAATGATGATATTTTAACAATTAGAAAAAAATATCTTAAATTAAGCAAACAACATCATCCTGATTTGTTGATAAGCAAGGGTGTCCCTCAAGAAGTAATAAAAGAAAGTAAAAATAAAATGAGAGCAATCAATAATGCTTGGGATCAAGTTCAAAAACTTAAGAAAAATTAGTTTGTATGTTTAAAATAATTAATCAAATAAAAAAAAAATTTTTAATTCAATTATGTTTATTATCAATACTTTTTGGAATTATATTAAGGTTATATAATTTAAACTTTGAAAATCTATGGAATGACGAAATATTCACTTTTTGGGTTGCGGATCCAAAAATTACACTAAAAGAAACTTTTTCAAGATTAAATTCATCCGAGTCAATTCCAGCTTTTTATTTTTTTTTAATAAAAAATCTTCATATGTTATTTGGTTACTCTCCTGACGTTGGGAGATATTTTTCTGCATTTTTTGGAATTTTAAGTATTTTTTCAATTGGTTATCTGAGTAAGAAAATATCGAATAATAAAAGTTACTTATTTACAATATTTTTAATTAGTTTAAATATTTTTTTGATTTCATACTCGCAAGAATCAAGAGTTTATATTTTTTCTTTTTTTTTAGTTTCTTTAAACCTGATATATTTTCTAAAACTTCATAAAGAACAATTTAAAAAGAATTTTAGCTTAAATTTTATATTATTTAATATATTTCAAATTTTAGCTATTCTTAGTTTTCCTTATGCAATAATTATTTTTTTATCAATTCTATCTTTCACAGTTTATGAATATATTTTTTTTAAAAAGAATAATTTTAAAATTAATATATCTTTGTTTATTTCATTTATATTTTTATGTGTCTATCTACCCTATTACATAAATACTGTTCCACTTTCTGTAGACTGGTTGATGCAACCAGATTTAAAATTTTATACAAATTTTTATTTTACAAAATTTTTTGGATCTCGAATAATGGGTCTAACTCATTTAATTTTACTGATAAGTTTTATAATGTATTTTTATAAAAAAATATTTTTTAAAAATAATTATTATATTTTTTTAATTATTGTAATTTTTTTAATTTATTTTTTACCAATATTATATGGATATATAGTTCAACCGGCAATTCATGAAAGATATATTATCTTTGTTTTAATACCTTTGATTATTTTATTATCTTCTTTAATTTTCGAAATTAAAAATAAAAAATTAAAATCATTTTTTATAATATTTTTTGTAGTAATTACATTTGCTAATCATTTCACAGAAAGTACATTTAAACAGTTTTTTGAAAAAAAAGATCGTTATAAACCTAATTTTTTACAAACATTTAAGTTTATAAATGATTCAAAATACAAAAATGTTTATTTTGATTTAAGTGAATTTAACAAAGATTCCAAAAATTTTATATTTTATCCATATAAAAATTATTCAAATTATTTAAATAGTTCCAATGATATAAAAATCAATATTTTAGATAACAATAGCGATTTATTAAACTTAAGGGGTTTTTGGAGCATATGTTTGTTTGGTCTTAATGGATGTAACTTTAAACATGACGAATTTATAATTGTAGAAACTAAAAATTTTACGAAATTAACAATAAGGCTCTACGAAAAAAAAATTAAATAATTTTTTTAATTATTTCTTCTGGATCTCTCTTTTGATAATAATTGCGTTAGGGAGTCAACCATTAAGTCAGATGCTTTAAAAATTTCATTAGATTTATACTCATAAGACAGTTTTTTATCTGGATTGGATTTATCTTCAATCACTATAATTCCATCGGGAGAGTTATCTTTTATATAAATTAAAATTAACCAATCATCATCACTTCCCTCATCCCATTTAATAAAAATTTCTCCACTTTCAAACCTTCTATCTATGCATCTGAAAATTGACATATGTCTTGAAATATATCTTTTATTTAATTGGAAAACTAAACTGTTTGCGCTTCTATAAAAACTTTCAAGAGATAATTCTATTTTTTGCCTGTCTAAATTGTATTGCTTTTCTTTTTCTAATAATATTTCACGACTATCACTATCTTGTATTTCTACGCCCAATGCGGCAACTCTTTCTTTTATTTTCTGATCTCTTATTTGTTGATACTTCTTTTTGAGCTTATCTATTCTGTCTTGTAAACTTGAGTAATCTTCTCTTTGTTCTTGTAATGAAACTTTTTCCAGTTTCTCAAGTTCTTTTACTTCTCTTATTCTAAACTTTTCAATTTGCTTTTCTAATTTAATTTCTTCAAGAAATCTTTTTTGTCTTTCTGATTGTTCTTTTCTAATTAAAGCCTGCTCTTTTCTTAAAAATAATTTTAAATCTTTAGCTCTTTCTTTTTCAAGTCTTTGCTCATCTTTTAATTGTTTTTCTTTTAACTTTAATAATCTAAATTCTTCGTCTTGTTCTTGTTTAACTCTTTCTTGTTTTTCTTTTTCCTCTTTTTCTAGAGTTTGTATAATCGCTTTTTGTTTTTCTTCTTGTCTTAAAATTTTATAAGAAATAATTCTTTTTTCTATGGATTGAAAAAAACCCTCAATTTTTTTTTCAAGAATACTAAAAAATTTTAAATTTATTTTTGGAAATGTTGTGAGCTTATT
>CACIBQ010000009.1 GCA_902584915.1 uncultured Pelagibacteraceae bacterium | reverse complement strand
TCTTCTGAATGAAAGTAAAAATTCTTGGGATGAGTTTAAGAAAAATAAATCTAAGATTTCTGAAGAAGAGATTGAAAAAAAAATAACAGAACGAAATAATGCTAGAAAAAATAAGGATTATAAAGCAGCAGATGTGATCAGGAATGAATTATTAGACAAAGGAGTTTTAATTGAAGACAAAGATGATAAAACCCTTTGGAAATTTAAATGACCAAAGAAAAAATATATATTTTTGATACTACCTTGAGAGATGGCGCACAAACCCAAGGTGTTGATTTTTCAATAGATGATAAATTAAAAATATCTAAAGCTTTAGATGACTTAGGTGTTGATTATATAGAAGGAGGGTGGCCTGGCGCCAATCCTACTGACACAGAATTTTTTCAAAAAAAAATTAAATTGAATAATTCGATATTAACTGCTTTTGGTATGACAAAAAAAGCAGGCAGAAGTGCTGATAATGATCCTGGTCTTTCATCTATACTAAATAGCAATACACCAGCTGTATGTTTAGTAGGTAAATCATGGGATTTCCATGTTGATGTAGCATTAGGAATATCAAATAAAGAAAACTTAGAAAATATTTCAGAAAGTACAAAACTTTTTGTTAAAGAAAAAAAAGAATTTATGTTTGATGCTGAGCATTTTTTTGATGGTTTTAAAAATAATAAAGAATATGCTCTTTCATGTATTAAATCTGCTTATGATAATGGAGCTAGATGGATTGTGCTTTGCGATACAAATGGTGGAACCTTGCCAAATGAAATATCTGAAATTATAAAAGAAGTAGTTAAATTCGTACCAGGAAAAAATCTTGGCATTCATGCTCATAATGATACTGGAAATGCAGTTGCAAACTCCTTAGCAGCAGTTTTAGCTGGTGTTAGACAAATACAGGGAACAATTAATGGATTAGGAGAAAGGTGTGGAAATGCAAATTTGATGTCAATAATTCCAACATTATACTTAAAAGAAATTTATTCAAAAAATTATGAAATAAATATTAAAGAAGAAAATATTAGTAAATTAACACAATGCTCAAGGTTGCTTGACGAAATTTTAAATAGAAAACCTAATAAACATTTACCTTATGTAGGTGCTGCCGCTTTTTCTCACAAAGGAGGACTACATGTATCAGCTGTACAAAAAGATCCTAAAACATATGAGCATATAAATCCTGAAAAAGTTGGAAATGTAAGAAATATTGTTGTTTCTGATCAGTCAGGAAAATCAAATATAGTTTCAAGATTAAAATTTATTGGAATAGAATTTGAAGAAAACGATCCTAAAATTAAAAAATTACTTAATGAGGTTAAAGATAGAGAATTTATAGGTTATAGTTATGATGGAGCTGATGCCTCCTTTGAATTATTAGCAAGAAGAATTATTGGAACTATACCGAGATATATTTCAATCAATGATTATGAAGTTAGTGTTAAAAAAAATTCCAAAGGTGAAATCATTTCATTTGCTAAAGCAACTTTAGTTGTTGATAAAAATTCTATTTTATGCGAGGGCGAGGGAAATGGACCAGTCCATGCTTTAGATAATGCAATTAGAAAAAATATTGACAAATTAGCAAAATATTCTGAATATCTAAAAGATTTAAAACTTGTCGATTACAAAGTTAGAATCCTAAATACCGGGACCGAAGCAACTACAAGAGTTTCTATTGAAAGCACTGACTCAAAAGGTGAAAATTGGTTTACAATTGGTGTTTCGCCGAACATTATTGATGCATCATTTAAAGCATTAGTTGACAGTTTAGATTACAAGTTGTTTAAAGATAATGCTCCAGCAAGTACTTGATGTATTTTAAAAATATTTCATTCATTTTACATAAAACTCAACTATCAGAAAATATAGGTGCGTGTGCACGCGCTATAAAAAACTTTAATTTTGATAAACTTTTATTAGTTGATCCAAAGCCAATTTTTCCAAATGATAAAATATTAGCTACATCTGTTGGAGCTAAAGATATTATAAAAAAAGCAAAAGTTTTTGATGCTTTAGAAAAATCACTAAGTAAAATAGACATTTTGGTTGCAACATCAGCAAGATTCAGGAATAAAAATATTAAACATATTTCAATTTCTGATCTTAAAAAAATTGATTACACAAAAAAAGTTGGATTCCTTTTTGGCTCAGAGGCATCAGGCCTGTCTAATAATGAAATAAGTTATGCTGATTATACGTTACAAATACCAAGTAACAAAAATTTTAGATCATTGAATTTATCGCATAGTTTAATTATAATTGCACAGATGGTAAGTTCGCTATTATCTAATAAAAGTTTTAAATTTGATAAATCAAAAAAAATAAAATCAGCGTCTAAGGAAGATATTAACAGAATGCTCTCACTATGTATAAAAAATTTGGAAGATAAAAATTTTTTTTTTCCCATTGAAAAGAAGCCAATAATGTTAGAAAATTTAAGAAGTATTTTTTATAAATTAAATCTTTCAGAGAAAGAAACTAGAATATTATCAAGTGTTTTTGCTGGATTAATAAAAAAAAAGGAAGATTGACAAAACTATCGTTAAGTTTATAAACCCTCGAAGCAAATGACAAAAAGAGTAAAATCTAAACATAAAGTTGATAGAAGATTAAGAGTAAACCTATGGGGAAGACCAAAGAGTCCATTTAACAGTAGATCATATCCACCAGGGCAACATGGGCAAACAAAATCTGCGAAACAATCAGACTTTGGCGTTCAACTCCAGGCTAAACAAAAATTAAAATCTTATTATGGAAACATGAATGAGAGACAATTTAGAAATTTATATAAAAAAGCAATTATGAGCAAAGGCAATACCGCAGAAAATTTGATTGGTTTGTTAGAGAGAAGATTAGATGCTGTAATCTATAGATCTAAATTTGCTAGTACAATTTTTTCATCCAGACAATTAATTAATCATGGACATGTTAGAGTTAATGGAAAAAAAGTTAATATTTCAAGTTATCAAATCAAGGAAGAGGATACTGTAGAAATTAGAGACAAATCTAAACAACTTGCAATTATCGACGTCTCATTAGCAAGCAAAGAAAGAGAAACCCCTGAATATATACAGGTCGACGAAAAAAATAAAAAAATTAAATTCGTTCGAATTCCTAAATTTGAAGAAGTGCCTTACCCAGTAGTTATGGAACCAAACTTAGTTGTTGAATACTACTCTAGATAATTACTTTTTATAGCTTATTCCCTTATTATCTAAATGTTTTTTTAACTCCCCGTTTTCATACATCTCTTTAACAATGTCACAACCGCCAACAAATTCTTTTTTTATATATAGCTGAGGTATGGTTGGCCAATCACTAAATTGTTTGATTCCTTGTCTAAGTTTTTCATTTTCCAAAACATTAATTCCTTTAAATTTAACATCTAAAATTTTTAACATATTAGATACAGCCATAGAAAAACCGCACTGTGGGGCATCAGGCGTTCCTTTCATAAAAAGACAAACTTCATTATTTTCAATTTCGTTATTGATTAATTCATTGATTTGTTGATCCATAATTACTCCTTTGTTTTAATTGCTAATGCATGTAACTCATTTCCCATTTTTCCTTTTAATGAGTTATAGACCATTTTGTGCTGCTCTATTTTACTTTTCCCAGCAAATTGTGAAGAACTTACTGTTGCGGAATAATGATTACCATCTCCAGCTAAATCCTGAATTTCAACTATTGCATCTGGCATAGCTTCTTTTATTAAATTTTCAATTTCTTTCAAATCCATTCCCATTTTTATTCTTCCATATAACTTTTTAACCAATTTTTATTAGATCTTACTAAATCGTCAATATGAAGAATTGCCTCTTTATCAATGATAATTTCTTTTGGAATAACTATACCTATTTCATCATAATGGATTGAACTATCTTTTAGTATATTTTTTACTTTTGGCATATTATTTGGTTCAATTTCTACTATATATCTTCCTTGATCTTCGCCAAAATAATACTCAAATTTATTTATTAAATCTTGAGGTTTATTTAATTTAAAACCTTTATTTCCAATAATTGCCATTTTCGAAATAGCAGTAATTATACCTCCCAATGATATATCGTGAACTGATTTAACTAGATCATTACGAATCAACTTTAATATAGTTTCACCATTATTTTTCTCGTTAAAAAGGTTTATTTCTGGAGGAGGGCCTTTCTTCTCATTTAGTATATCTCTAGCGAAAATACTCTGGTCAATATGCCCTTCTGTTTTACCTATAACAACAATTAAATTGTCAATTTTTTTAAAATTCATAGAAATAATTTTTTTGTAATCTTTAATTAAGCCAACACCTCCAATAGTAGGAGTAGGTTTAATTCCTTTATCTTTAGTTTCATTGTAAAAAGATACGTTTCCTGAAACTACAGGAAAATCTAAATATTCTGATGCTTCACTTATTCCATCGATACACTCAACGAATTCTCCCATATTTTTTTCTTTTTCAGGATTACCAAAGTTTAAACAATTAGTAATTGCAATAGGTTTTGCCCCAACAGAAATTAAATTTCTCCAACTTTCACATACCACTTGTTTTCCACCAGTGAGTGGATGAGAATTGCAATATGAAGCAGATGAGTCCACAGATGCCGCAACTGCTTTTGAAGTACCGTGGACTCTGACAACTCCTGCATCTCCTCCAGGTTTTTGAATTGTGTCAGCCATTACGGTATGATCATATTGATCCCATATCCATTTTTTTTCTGCAATATTTGGATTACTTAAAATCTTTTTTAAACAATCAGATAAACTTAATGATTTAAAATTGTTTTTATTAAATTTTAACTTTTGCGGTAGTTTAGTTTTTTTCCATTTTCTATTATATACAGGAGCATTTTCTGCTAGTAAATCAATTGGAATTTCTGCTACTTTATTATTATCATGAAATAATTCAATTTTTTTTGAATTAGTCGTTTTTCCAATTACTGCAAAATCTAAATTCCATTTATCAAATATTTTTTTTGCAAAATTTTCTTTGCCATTTTCTAAAACTATCAACATTCTTTCCTGACTTTCAGATAGCATTATTTCATAAGGAGACATATTCATTTCTCTACAAGGAACTTCACTTAAATTTAATTCAATACCTAAATTACCTTTTGATGCCATTTCAACGCTTGAAGAAGTTAAGCCTGCTGCACCCATGTCTTGAATTGCAATAATTGAATTATCAGCCATTAATTCCAAACATGCTTCTAATAACAGTTTTTCAGTAAATGGATCTCCAACCTGTACAGTTGGTTTTTTTTCTTCAATTTTTTCATCAAAAGTTGTTGAAGCCATGCTGGCACCATGAATTCCATCTCTACCAGTTTTTGAACCAACATAAATAACAGGCTTATTCAATCCAGCTGCCTTAGAATAAAATATTTTATTTTTATTTACCAAACCTAATGTCATGGCGTTTACTAAAATATTACCATTATAAGATTCGTCAAAAGAAGTTTGACCAGCGATTGTAGGGACGCCTATACAATTTCCATATCCACCAATACCTTTCACTACACCTCTTAATAAATTTTTAGTCTTTTTATGTTGAGGTGAACCAAAATGAATAGAGTTTAAATTTGCTATAGGCCTTGCACCCATTGTAAAGATGTCTCTCATTATACCTCCAACTCCTGTAGCAGCACCTTGATAAGGTTCGATAAATGAAGGATGGTTATGACTTTCTATCTTAAAAACAATTGCATCATCATCTCCAATATCTATTATGCCAGCATTTTCTCCTGGTCCTTGAATTACTTGTTTACCTTTAGTGTGAAGTTTTTTTAAGTGTTTTCTAGATGATTTATATGAACAGTGTTCATTCCACATTGCGGAAAATATTGCGAGTTCAGTAATATTTGGTATACGTTTTAATAAATCACAAATTTTAGAAAATTCCTCTTTCTTCAAACCATGATCTATTGCCACTTCTTCTGTAACTTTCATTATCTTAAGTTTTCCAAAAGGTTTTCAAAGAATAGAGATCCATCTTCACCAGATAGGTATTTATCAATCATTCTTTCAGGATGAGGCATCATTCCTAAAATATTTTTACTTTTATTAAATATTCCTGCAATATTTTTAATTGCACCGTTTGGATTATTGTCATCGTTTTCTAAACCTTTAGAATCACAATAAGTTATTGCTATTTGACTATTATCTTCTAGAGATTTTAATTCTTGCTCTGAACAAAAGTAATTTCCTTCGTTATGAGCAATATGAAGTTCTAAAATATCTTTTTTTATATTCTTAAAATATTTATTTTTTTTATCCTTAATTTTAATAAAAACATTTTTACAAATAAAATTAAGATACATATTCTGTTGAAGAATACCTGGAAGTAAGCCGGTTTCAGTTAATATTTGGAAACCATTACAAATACCAAGAACTAGACCTCCTGAATTTGCAAAATCAATCACAGATTTAATTATTTTTGATTTTGAAGCAATGCTTCCACATCTTAAATAGTCTCCATAAGAAAAACCTCCGGGCAGTACTATTAAGTCGCTTTTTGGGATTGTTTTATCATTGTGCCAAATCATTTGGTTTTTAAATCCAAATTTTTTAAGAGCCACATCCATATCTCTATCACAATTGGAACCTGGAAAAATAATTACTGAAGATTTCATCAATAATTAAATAATTTGATAATCCTCTATCACAAGATTAGCTAAAAGTTTTTTACACATATCTTCAACTTGAGATTTAGCTTTAGTTTCATCATTTTCATTTATATTAATTTCAAAGAATTTTCCTTGCCTGACTTCTTCAACATTTGAAAAATTCATGCCATTTAATGTTTGTTGTATAGCCTTTCCCTGTGGGTCTAAAACACCATTTTTAAGTGTAACTTTTACTTTAATTTTCATTATTTCTTTTTTATTTTAACTTCAGTAGGTTTGGGAAATTTGATTGGTCTAATATTGTTTGATTGTTCGTGTAATATCCCAAGTCTTTTAGCTACTTCTTGATAAGCTTCCATTATATTTCCTAAATCTTTTCTAAATCTATCTTTATCAAGTTTTTTGTCTGTATTTGCATCCCACAATCTGCATGTATCAGGACTGATTTCATCAGCTAAAATAATTTTCCCATCTGATTTTCTTTTTCCAAATTCTAGTTTAAAATCTACTAATTTAATTCCAATACCTTTAAACAAACCTTGTAAAAAATCGTTAATTCGTAAACACTGTTTAGTTATAAAATCTAGTTCAAGCAATGAAGCCCATCCAAAAGCATATATATGCTCCCTTGCAACTAGTGGATCACCAAGATTATCGTTTTTGTAACAAAATTCTATTAATGGCTTATTTAATATAGTTCCATCCTCAATACCCAGTCTTTTTGTTAAAGAACCAGTAACAATATTTCTTACTACAAATTCAATCGGAATTATGTCAACCAAATTAATTAGCTGTTCTCTCATATTAAGTCTTTTAATTAAATGATTTTCAATTCCCACATCTTTTAAAGAAGAGAAAATGTGCTCTGAAATTCTATTATTTAAAATTCCCTTTCCTTCAATACTAGCTCTTTTTTGATTGTTATACGCGGTTGCATCATCCTTAAAGTGTTGAATAACTAAATATTTATCAGGAGAAGCAAATATAATTTTTGCTTTTCCTTCATAAAGTTTTTTACCTTTTTTCATTATTTAAATACTCTTTTGAATATTATGTTCACTCTCTTAAAATGGTTAGAGTAATCGAAAATAGATCTTAATTTTTTTTCATTTATTATACTCATAATTTTTTTATCTTTAGAAATTAATTCAAACAAACTTTTGTTTTCAGAAAAACATCTTTTTGCATATGTTTGAACAATTTTATATGATTTTTCTCTAGTTATTCCACCTTTAGTAAGTTCTAGCATAATTTCTTGAGAAAAAATTAAACCTTTGGTTAAATTTAAGTTTTGCAACATTTTATTTGGATAAATTAACATTTTTTCTAAAACATGAGCCAATCTCACTAACGCGAAATCCAATGTTATGTTTGCATCTGGCCCTATGTTTCTCTCAACGCTAGAGTGAGATATATCTCTTTCATGCCACAGCGCTATATTTTCAAGAGCTGGAATAGTATGACTTCTAACCATTCTAGCAAGCCCAGTTAAATTTTCACTTAATATAGGATTTTTTTTATGAGGCATAGCCGAAGATCCTTTTTGGTTTTTTGAAAAAAATTCTTGTAATTCGTAAACTTCCGACCTTTGTAAGTGTCTAATTTCAGTGGCCACTCTTTCAATACTTCCAGCAATAATTCCTAAAACAGAGAAGTAGTGTGCGTGTCTATCTCTTGGTATTACTTGTGTAGAAATTGGTTCAGGATACAGATTTAATTTTTTAGCTACATAACTCTCAACTTTTGGATCAATATTTGCAAAAGTTCCAACAGCACCAGATATAGCGCAAGTGGAAATATCAAAAATTGCACTGGCAAGTCTTTTTCGATTTCTTTTAAATTCCGCATAAAATGAAGCTAGTTTTAAACCAAATGTTATTGGTTCAGCATGTATTCCATGACTTCTACCAATGCATGGAGTTAGCTTGTATTTTCTAGCCTGTCTTTTTAAAATAGACAAAATTTTGTCTATATCTTTTAGTAATATTTCTCCAGATTGTTTTAGTTGAATATTAAAAGCCGTATCTAAAATATCAGATGATGTCATTCCTTGATGAAGATATCTTGCTTTTATTCCTGCTTGTTGAGTAACAGAAGTAAGAAAAGCAATTACATCATGCTTAACTTTAGCTTCAATATCATGAATTCTTTTTACTTTTATTTTTACTTTTTTTTTAACTAAAAAAGAAACACCTTTGGGTATAATTTTATACTTTTCCATTGCTTCCGCTGCAGCAATTTCAATATCCAACCAGATTTTGTATTTATTTTCTTCAGACCAAATGGATTTTAATTCTTTTCTTGAGTATCTATCAATCATTATTAATAAGGGGGTTTACTATATCCTTTAACAGATTCTGTGAAAATTTCATATCCATTTTCAGTTATTCCTACAGTATGTTCAAATTGTGCCGATAAAGACTTATCTTTAGTTACAGCTGTCCATCCATCATTTAAAATTTTAACATCATACTTTCCAGCATTAATCATTGGTTCTATCGTGAACGTCATACCAGGGTAAAGTTCTAAACCTGTATTTTTTTTACCGTAGTGTAGAATGTTTGGAGCTTCATGAAATGTATTGCTAATTCCATGTCCACAAAAGTCTCTAACTACAGAATATCCTTTTTCTTCAACATACGATTGAATTTCATTTCCAATGTCTCCTAATTTAATTCCTGGTTTTAAAATTTTAATTGCTTTCATTAGTGAGTCATAAGTTGTTTCAATTAAATTTTTCGCTTTAACAGAGGGATTTCCAATCACAAACATTCTACTTGTATCGCCATAATATTCATTAACGATTGCGGTTATATCTACATTAATTATATCTCCATCTTCCAAAACTCTATCAGTGGGTATCCCATGACAAACTACATGATTAAGCGATGTACAAAGTGATCTTTTGAAACCTCTATAAAATTGTGGTGCTGAATAGCCTCCGTTATCTTTTATATATTCATAGCCTAGCTGGTCTATTTTTTCTGTTGTGATGCCAGTCTTAATATAATCTGTTAGCATATCTAAAGTTTTAGATGCTAGTGTTCCAGCAACTCTCATTTTTTCAAATTTTTCTTTATATTTAATCATGATCAATCAGTATTTTTTTTTCAATTACTATTTCTTTTGAATCTAACTTGCATCTATATGCAACAAAATTTAAACCTTTTTCTTTGGCTTCAATAAAATTATTATAATAATCTGAATCTATATCTTTTGCTATTCTAAATTTAGAAATATTTTGAATTTGAACTAAAAATAATACATATGGTTTATATCCCGACTTAATAGATTCTGTTAATTTTTTAAGGTGTTTAGAGCCTCTTGCAGTTATAGCATCAGGAAATTCAGCGATATCGTTCTCTCTATTGAGAGTTACATTTTTTACTTCAATAAGATATTTATCACATAAAAAATCAAATCGTGTATCATCAGAGTATTTAAACTCAGATTTAATATTTTTCACTGAAACAAATTCTTTAAACAATTTATTTCGTAACCCATGCTCAACTATTCTATTAGCTCTATGGGTATTAACACCAGTGATTTTTTTATTAAATTTAATCATTTCAAGAGTAAATTTTAATTTTCTTTTTGGATCATCAACCTTCGAAACCCAAACATCGTTTCCTTTATTTAATAAACCAAGCATAGATCCAGTATTAGGACAGTGTGCTGTGATAACTTTATTATTTACTTCAACATCTACAAAAAATCTTTTATATCTCTTAATTAATTTGCCTTTAATTAAACTGTTGGTAAATTTCATTTTAATTTATTTATATTAATAAATGGAAAATAAAAAAGTAATAACTGCTGGAATTATTATCATTGGTAATGAGGTATTGTCAGGAAGAACTAAAGATATTAACACAAGTACCTTAGCAAAATGGCTAAATTCACTTGGAATTGAAGTAAAAGAAGTTCGAGTGATACCTGACAACGAAACAATAATAATTGAAACTGTTAACATTTTAAGAAAAAAATTTAATTATATTTTTACCACAGGTGGAATTGGCCCTACTCACGATGATATTACTTCCGAATCTATTTCTAAAGCATTTAAAATAGAATACGGTTTTCATAAAGAGGCATATTCTATTTTGGAAAAATATTACAAACCTGGTGAGTTCACCGAAGGTAGACAAAAAATGTCAAAGATGCCGACTAGTGCAAAGTTAATTTTAAATCCAACAAGTGGCGCCCCTGGTTTTAATGTAGAAAATGTTTTTTGTCTTCCTGGCGTACCTTCTATTCTTCAGTCTATGATTGGTGGATTAAATAATATTTTAGTTGGAGGTGATCCTATAGAAAATATAACAATAAGTCTTAGAACAGTTGAAAGTGAAATAGCAAAATCAATAACCGAAATTCAAAATAAAAACAAAGATGTTGAAATTGGAAGTTATCCTTTCTTTAGGGCGGGGAAATTAGGAGTTTCGATAGTACTTCGCTCTTCAAATAAAAACAAATTAAATAAGTGTAATTCTGAAGTGCTTGAATTTGTTAAATCTAAAAGTATTGAAATAGTAGAGGAGGTCTAATGCTTTACTTTGCATACGGGAGTAATTTGAATCATTTTCAAATGAAAAGAAGGTGTAAAGATTCAGTCTTTTTAAAAAAATTTGAACTTAAGGGATATAGACTTAATTTTAGAAGTAAATATAGAGCTGCAGATATAGAAAAAAAGAAAAATTCTATAGTTACTGGTGGTCTTTTCGAAATTTCAAAAAGCGATGAAAAAAAATTAGATTTGTATGAGGATTTTCCAATTCTTTATAAAAAAATATATTTTAAATATTACAATAAAAAAGTAATGACTTATATAATGAATAAAAAAACCCAATTTAGATATCCTACCGAAAAATACCTTAATGTTATTAAACAAGGTTATAGAGATTGTAAATTAGATGATAAATTTTTAATAAAAGCCCTTAGATCAAATAAATAATGAAAAGTTCTAAAATTTTTACCAAAGGGGTTTTAGATGTTTTACCACTTTTAATTCCCGTTGTACCTTTTGGCTTAATTATTGGAGTTATTGGTATAGAACTAGGTTTTAGTCCGTTAATGGTTTATGCAACATCTTTGATTGTATTTTCAGGTTCTGCACAAATAGTTTTTTTTCAACTTATATCTGGAGGAGCATCTCCGATAGTGACATTAACTTCAGTAGGAGTTACAAATTCAAGACATTTATTATATGGAGCTGTTCTTTCAGAACATTTAGAAAGCTTAAGTACTGCATGGAAAATATTCTTATCATATTTTTTAGTTGACCAATCATTTGCGCTGTCAAATAGATTTTTTAAAGAAAATAGATCACTTGAAAATAAACATTACTATTTATTAGGTTCAGGTTTTACCTTATGGCTTACTTGGCAAATATCATCATTAGTTGGAATTTTTTTAGGCGCGATTGTTCCTGAAGAACTAGGTTTAGCATTTGCAATTCCACTAACATTTTTATCTTTAATAATTCATGAATTTAGAAAACCTGATCACTTGTTAGTGATTTTTGTTTCTGGATTTTTGGCTATCTTATTTTATGAAATTCCTTTCAAAGCATACATAATTGCTGCAAGTGTGGGAGCGTTAATTGTTGCATTTATAATTACGAATATAAAATTAAAAAAGAAATGAATTGGATATTAGTATTTATATCGGGACTAATTACATATTTTTTAAGATATTCAATGATATCATTAATCAAAAAAGATATGCTTAGTGAAAGAACAAAAACATTATTAGGTTACGTTCCATCGGCAGTATTTCCAGCATTAATTTTTCCTGCTGTTCTTTTAGAAAATTCAGGGCTTTTTGTAAGTTACAATGATCCAAAAATCATAGCTATTTTAATTGCTATGTTTGTAGGCTATTTTTCAAAAAAAATAATTGCTACAATACTTTCTGGTTTAATTTCTTATTGGATTATAATTTTTTTGTTGTAAAAAATAGATGTTAGCATAAATACTCATGAAAATAACTCATGCCCTCGTGGTGAAATTGGTAGACACAAAGGACTTAAAAGGCGAGGGATTAACGTTCAAGTGAGTCTCATGCAGTCTCTGGTAGTCTCAAACATCCTATAAAATCACATAATTTTAAATTAGCTTTGAATTTACATTAGAAAATAAGGCTCAATTAATTTGTTCAAACTGGTACACAACTGGTACATGAAGAGATAATATAAACCTTATGAAACGCTTACTAGCATACCTGTTTATAGTTCTTGGTTTGGGATTGGTGTTTAGTGCTAATGCTAATGAGAAAATTTTACCTGATACCTATCCTGAAAATCAGTATGAGTTTGCGACAGAATTTTTGAAAATTGGGGATTACAATAATGCTGAAAAAGCATTTCGTGAATTTGTAATTACAAATCCAAATCATAAATTAGCTGGGAATGCCCAGTATTGGTATGCTGAGACTTTTAGAGTAAGACAATTGTGGACAGATGCTGCTTCTGCATATCTTGAAGGTTATCAAAAATATCCAAAAAGTGAAAAGGCTCCTATAAATTTATTAAAACTTGGAGTTTCATTAGTTGAGATAGGAGAGAAAGATCAGGGTTGCTTGATGATTACTGGCGTAGAAAAACAATATCCAAAAGCAAATCAATCTGTTCTTCAAAAAATTATAGAAGAGACAAGAAGATATAAATGTAAACAAGACACCCAAATCGCCAAAGCAGAACCAAGCCAAACGCAGGAGGTAGAATTTTGTATATTACCAAATAAGCCATTTTTAATGATAGATAAAAACAGATCTTTAATAGGACGTATTGGTTGTAAAGAAATTACTATGGAAGAGTATATATACAATTATTTGATACTTCCTTCTAATGACATTAATAGAAAACTTAGTCCTGAAGTAATTTTAAGAAGTCTAATTGAAAAATTTCAAACATTTAATTTAGATATAGCTTATATTTATAAATTTATAAGAAATAATCCAGACATTAATCTTACCTTAACAAAATATTATACATATGAAGATAGCTTTGGCACATTAAGAAAATATCTTCCATTTATTGATGATAAACAAACCCAAATCGCCAAAGTAGAACCAACTATCAAACCTGAGAAGAAAGTAGCAGAAACTACTCAAGAAGAATTTAAACCAGAGGATAAAGATATTGATAACGATGCACCTGTAATCGAGATTGCAGAAGCTATAACGGTTAATGACTCTGATTATGAATTTGAGGGAAAAGTAACTGATAAATCAAAACAAATATTCATTGAAGTTGATGGCAGACTTGTGGATGTTAAAAAGGGTAAATTTACGGTTAAAGGTTATAGCCCAGTTGATAAGGAAATCAGTATTCAAGCTATTGATGGTTATGGAAATAGATCAAAACCTAAAATAGTTAAACTTATAATAGATATTAAAGATACGGATATTGTAGAAAAATTAGAACCTTTAAATCCATCTAAAATTAGAGCTAAAGTTTCTAAAAGTAGTAGGGTTGCACTAATTATTGGTATTGAAAATTATGCAGAAGCTCCAAAAGCAAATTATGCCAATTTAGATGCTAAATATTTCTTTGATTATGCAAGAAGAGCTTTTGGTGTAAAAAAACAGAATATAAATCTACTCGTTAATGAAGAAGCTACAGTTGTTAAAACAGATAAAGCCTTATCTTTATGGCTTAAATCTAAAATTAAAAAAAATAAATCTGATCTAATTATATTTTTTGCTGGTCATGGTTTAGCATCTAGTGATGGTAAAGAGTTATATTTACTTCCTCAAGATGGTAATCCAGATAGATTAGAAAGAACTGCTCTTTCAAGAACAGACTTATTTAAAGAAATTATTAATTTAAATCCAAAGAGTGTGACGATGTTTTTAGACACTTGTTATAGCGGTGTATCAAGAGATGAACAGATGTTACTAGCCTCAGCAAGACCCATAAGAATAGTTGCAGATGAACAGGAAGGTATTCCAGATAACTTTACAATTTTCAGTGCTTCAAAATTAGATCAAATATCATCTGGGTTAAAAGAAGTTAATCATGGTATTTTTAGTTACTTCCTTATGAAAGGTTTAGAAGGAAAAGCGGATAGCAATAATGATAAAAAAATTACTAATGGAGAATTACTTGCTTACATGAATGAAAACGTATCACAAAAAGCCTCAGAGCTAGGCAGACAACAAAACCCATCTTTAGCAGGGGATCCTAATAAAATATTAATGAGTTATAGATAGTGGAAATTCTTATAGGATATTATGGGACAACTGGTACAGGACTGGTACACAGGGAGATAAAATAAAAAAAATTTGATAAATAATCTTGTTCAATTATAAATATTAGCATAAATACTCATGAAAATAACTCATGCCCTCGTGGTGAAATTGGTAGACACAAAGGACTTAAAATCCTTGCCCTTTTGGGAGTGCCAGTTCGAGTCTGGCCGAGGGCACCACTAAAATGAAAAGAGTATTTGTAGTATCTGATCATAATACAAAATCTCAAAAAATTAGATTTAAACTTTTAAAAAAAATAAAAAATACTTCATTAAAAAAATGTCAAATTATTATCGTTATAGGTGGTGATGGTTTCATGCTGCAAACTTTAAAGAAATTTTATAAATTTAAAAAACCTTTTTATGGAATTAATTCTGGAGACTATGGATTTTTAATGAATAAGTTTCATGATAAAAATATTATTAAAAATATTTATAATACTGATTTAGTAAAAATATCTCCATTACAAATGATTGTAAAAAATAGAATAGGTTTAATAAAAAAATCGATTGCAATTAATGAAGTATCTATCTTGCGACAAAGTCGACAGGCGGCATCTATCTCTATAAAAAATGGTTCAAAAATAATTATAAAAAAATTTAGAGGTGATGGTTTATTAGTTTGCACTCCTGCTGGAAGTACTGCCTATAACCTTTCAGTTCATGGACCAATTTTAAATTTAAATTCTAATAAACTTGCAATTTCGCCCGTTAGTCCTTTTAGACCAAGAAGATGGAAAGGCAAAATAGTAAGTAATAAATCTAAAATTAAAATAAAAAATCTTAACCCAAAAAAAAGACCAATCAGTGCAGTAGCTGATAATGTAGAGGCTCGTAATGCTGTTGAAATTAAGATAAGTGAGAATAAAAAAATAATATTTAATCTTTTATATAACAAAAATAAATCTATAGAAAAAAAAATAAAAATAGAACAAATAAGAAAAGAGACAAATAATAATTAGTAAAAATAGATGAGCTCTGAATACATCAATAATTTGACAATAGGAATAGTTGTATACAAAGAAGATTATAGTTTGCTTTACAAAACCTTAGAAAAAATAAAAAATTTCAAAATAATAATAATTGATAACGGAAATGATTTGCTCCTTAAAAATGAAGTCCAAAAAAATTTTAAGATAGAAAATTATATATTAAATAAAAAAAATAATGGTTTTTCAGCTGGATACAACCAATTAGCAAAACTTTGTAAATCAAAATATTTATTACTAATGAATCCTGATTGTATAATATCTGAAAAAAATATTTCTATTATGTTTGATTATATAATCAATGATAAAGATTGTTTTATAGTCTGTCCAACTTCTTACGATAGTCAAAGGAAAATAATGACATACTCAGGAGGAAATCTAATAGAAAATGAAAATAAAAAAGAAATACTAAATTTAACAGGAAATGTATGTGTAGAGTCTTGCTTAGGATTTTGCATGCTTTTAAGAACTGATGATTTCATTAATATTGGTCTATTTGATGAAAATTTTTTTATTTATTTTTCTGATTATGATTTATGTAGAAGGATAAAAAAAATAAATAAATCTATTGTTCAACTATTTGATGCTCAATGTATACACTCACATGGTAATCTAAAAATAAAAAATAAATTTCAAAAATTATTCATAAGGGAAAATAACTATACTTACGATAAATTATACTATTACTACAAAATTAATCCATCCCATGAAGAAATAAAGTTAATCTTAAAAAAATTAAAATCAAAATTTTTTAAGTTTTTATTAAATATTATAATGTTTAAGTTACAAAATGCTTTTAGAGATGCAGGAACAATATATGCAATTTTAAGATTTAAATCTAATCAATCAAAATTTAGTTTACAATAAATTATTTTAGTGGTGCCCCCACACGGACTCGAACCGCGGACCTACTGATTACAAATCAGTTGCTCTACCAGCTGAGCTATAGGGGCATGATTGTTTTTTTAATCTGTATTTGAATAAGATCAAGTAATTTTTTTACTAATATTTATATGGTGAAATACAACAGAAGCGCTGTTTGAAAGATTTAAACTTTCTATTCTGTTATTAATTTCAATTTTAACTGTAAAGTCTAAATATTTTTCTGTATGTTTTTTCATTCCAAATCCCTCAGATCCAAAAACTAATACATTTTTACCTTCCCACTTTATATCTGTAAGATATTTGCTACCAGATGCATCAAAACCATAAATCCAAAAATTATTATCTCTTAAAAATTTTAATGTTGAATTTATATTTGAAACTATAAATATATTTAAATGTTCAATGCATCCACTCGCAGCTTTATGCATAAGTTTGCTTGTTTCAGGATAATCTCTTTCTCT
The DNA here is from genome assembly GCA_902584915.1 of uncultured Pelagibacteraceae bacterium. Classification (GTDB taxonomy): domain Bacteria; phylum Pseudomonadota; class Alphaproteobacteria; order Pelagibacterales; family Pelagibacteraceae; genus Pelagibacter. The sequence continues at coordinate 8,496 of CACIBQ010000009.1, read as the reverse complement.
CACTATTAATCCATCAATATTGAAAGCACTTGCGCTTCTTATTATCGATCCGATATTTCTTGGGTCTGTTGCACCAGCAAGACATGCTAAATTTAATTTTTCTTTATTTTTTATAAATTCTTTAAGTACAATTTTTTCTAATTTTTCAACTTCAGCAACAAATCCTTGGTGTAAAATGTTTTCATTTTTACAATAATTATCTAATTCCTTTTTTGTTTTGTAAAAAATTTTTATATCTTTAAGAAGATTGTCATTCGGATTTTTTTTATGAATAGTTTTTTTGCTTTCTTCGGTTAAAAATATTTTTAAAACTTTTCTTTTATTATTTTTAAGAGCCTCTATTACAGGGTGTTTTCCGACAATAAAATATGATGATTTATTCATTTTCTCTTTATTTTACACGTTTTTTGATAGATTTTACCACAAATTCTAATATTGCAATTATAAGATAAAAATATATAAACCGGCTGTTGTTTAGGCTTTATTAAACATGTGGACACTCTTCCGAATAAATATAGGAGGGGTACCAAAGCGGTCAAATGGGGCGGGCTGTAAACCCGTTGACTTCGGTCTTCGAAGGTTCGAATCCTTCCCCCTCCACCATTTAATATTGTTTAAACAGGAGCGAGTACTTGGGTTTGCGGGTGTAGTTCAGTGGTAGAACACTAGCCTTCCAAGCTGGTTGCGTGGGTTCGATTCCCATCACCCGCTCCAAAAATGAAAAAAAAATTATTAGTGAGGTAAAAAAAATAATGTCTAAAGAAAAGTTTAATAGAACGAAACCACATTGTAACATTGGAACAATTGGACACGTTGACCATGGTAAAACAACTCTAACAGCTGCAATAACTAAAGTATTGTCAGAAACTGGAGGAGCACAATTTACTGCATATGATCAAATTGATAAAGCGCCCGAGGAAAAAGAAAGAGGAATTACTATTTCTACTGCTCACGTTGAATATGAAACAGAGAAGAGACATTATGCTCACGTTGACTGCCCAGGTCATGCTGACTACGTAAAAAATATGATTACTGGAGCAGCACAAATGGATGGCGCTATACTAGTTGTTAACGCAGCTGATGGACCAATGCCTCAAACTAAAGAACATATACTTTTAGCAAGACAAGTTGGTGTGCCTGCAATTGTAGTATTTTTAAATAAAGTTGACCAGGTTGATGACAAAGAAATGATAGACTTAGTAGAAGAGGAAATAAAAGAACTTTTAACTTCTTATAAATTTCCAGGAGATAAAACTCCAATTATAAAAGGGTCAGCATTAGCAGCAGTTGAAGGCAAAGATGAAGCCATTGGTAAAAATGCAATTATGGAATTAATGAAAGCTGTTGATGAATTTATTCCACAACCAGATAGACCAAAGGATAAACCTTTTTTAATGCCAGTAGAAGATGTTTTTTCAATTTCTGGAAGAGGAACTGTAGTAACAGGAAGAGTAGAACAAGGTGTTGTTAAAACAGGTGAAGAAATTGAAATTGTTGGTATTAGAGAAACAAAAAAGTCTGTTTGTACTGGCGTTGAAATGTTTAGAAAAATTTTAGATACAGGAGAGGCCGGTGATAACATTGGAGCACTTTTAAGAGGTGTAGAAAGAGAAGATGTAGAAAGAGGACAGGTTTTATGTAAACCTGGTTCAGTTACACCACATACTAAATTTGAAGCTCAAGCTTATGTACTTAAAAAAGAAGAGGGTGGAAGACATACTCCATTCTTTACAAAGTATAGGCCACAATTTTATTTTAGAACTACAGACGTAACTGGTGAAGTAGAATTACCATCTGGTACTGAAATGGTTATGCCAGGTGATGATGCTAAATTTACTGTTAAACTTATCACGCCAATTGCAATGAGTGAAAAATTAAATTTTGCAATAAGAGAAGGTGGAAGAACAGTAGGAGCTGGAGTAGTAACTAAAATTATAGAGTAAAACTCCATAGGAGTGTAGCTCAATTGGTAGAGCGCCGGTCTCCAAAACCGGAGGTTGGGGGTTCGATTCCCTCCGCTCCTGCCATTTAAGTTAAAGATAATTTATGAAAAACCCATTAAAATTTTTTCAAGAAGTTAAAAACGAAGCTTTCAAAGTTTCTTGGCCCACATCTAAAGAAACCATTCAAGGTTCTTTAATGGTAGCTGCTATGGCAATTATCGCATCATTGTTTTTTCTACTTTTAGATCAAATTTTGAAATTCTTTTTAGAGATAGTTCTGCAAGTGAGTTTTTAATGAGTAATTGGTTTATAGTACAATCACACTCAAGTTTTGAGAATAAAGTAGCTAAACAAATAAAGGATGAGGCTACAAAATTTAATTTTTCAGACAAAATAGATGAAATTATTGTTCCAACCCACGATGTAACTGAAGTTAGAAGAGGAAAGCGAGTACAACGAAAGAAAAAATTCTTTCCAGGATATGTTTTAATAAAGTGTGAAATGTCAGATGATATTTATCATATGATAAAAAATTTAAAAAAAGTGAGTGGATTTTTAGGATCTAAAGGTACACCAGTACCAGTATCAGATAAAGAAATTGAGAAGATTTTAGGTGAAATAAAAGATGGTGTAGTTCAACCAAAATCTGGTATAGATTATGCGATTGGTGAAAAAGTTCAGGTAATCGACGGACCATTTGCATCTTTTAGTGGCTTAGTTGAGGAGATAGATGAAGATAAATCTAAACTGAAAGTTTCAGTTTCAATTTTTGGAAGACCAACTCCTGTTGAACTAGAATTTAACCAAGTTGAAAAGGAAAGTTAATGGCAAAAAAAGAAATTGCAGGTTTTGTTAAATTACAAATTAAAGGAGGTCAAGCAAATCCAGCTCCACCTGTTGGTCCAGCCTTAGGACAAAGAGGAATAAATATAATGGATTTTTGCAAAGCCTTTAATGAAAAAACAAAAGGTTTAATGGGTAAACCTGTTCCTGTAATTATTACTGTTTATAAAGATAAAAAATTTGATTTTATAATAAAAACACCACCAGCCACATATTATATTAAAGAAAAACTTAAATTAAAAAGTGGATCATCTGAACCAGGAAGAAATATAGTTAAATCAATAACAAAAAAACAATTAGAAGAAATAGCAAAAGAAAAAATGTCTGATCTTAATGCTCACGACATAAATCAAGCGGCAAAAATTATTGCCGGTTCAGCAAGATCAATGGGTATAGAGGTTAAAGAATAAATGAAATCAAAAAGATATAAAAATTTATTAAAAGAAGAAAAAGATTTATCATCTAAATCAATAAAAGATCTTTTACCAAAGGTAAAAACGAATTGTACTACAAAATTTGATGAGTCAATTGATTTAAATTTACAAATTAACAATAAACAAAAGAAAGGTGAAGTAAACATTAGAACTGTCGTAAATATGCCATCAGGAACAGGAAAAAAAATTATTGTTGCGGTACTATGTGATGAAGGCCTAAAAGCTTCAGCAAAAAAAGCAGGAGCTGATATTGTGGGTGGAGATGATTTAATTGAAAAAATTAAAGCCGAAGAAATTAATTTTGAAAAATTGATCTGTACTCCTAAAATGATGATTGCCTTATCTAAACTAGGTAAAATTCTTGGGCCTAAAGGTTTAATGCCCAATCCTAAACTTGGTACAGTTACTGAGAATATTGAAGAAGCTGTAAAAAATGCAAAATCAGGTCAAGTTGAAATTAAAAATGATAAAGATGGAAATATTGGATTAACTATTGGGAAAAAATCATTTACTGATGATAAAATATTGTCAAACTTTAAAGCTATAATTGAAACTTTAGAAAAAGAAAAAACTAATAATTCTTTTAAAGGTGAGATGATCAAAAATATTTATTTAACTTCAACAATGGGAATTTCATATAAATTAAAATTGGATAAAAATTTTTAAATGAATAAAGAACAAAAAAAAGACTATATTGAAAGAATGACATCAGACATAGATAAGTCAGAAGCTGTAATTGTTACTCATTACCAAGGTTTGAATATGCCTCAGCTTGACGAACTTAGGAAACAAATGAGAGAACATGGAATTTTATTTAAAATAACTAAAAATAGAATTACAAAAATTGCTTTAGAAAATACTAAAGCAAAAGAGCTTAGTAAATTATTTACTGGACCAACAGCCGTAGCGTTATCAGATGATGCAATTACATCAGCTAAAATATTAACTAATTTCTCAAAGAATCATTCAAACCTTAAAATTTTAGGTGGAATTATGGGTAATGAGATTCTTGATGTTGCCGCGGTTCAAAATGTTGCGACATTACCAACATTAGATGAGGCAAGAGCAAAAATTGTGGGTATTTTAAGGTCTCCAGCTCAAAAATTAGCAACGATTTTACTTGCGCCGGCGACAAAAATCGCTATTTTGGCGAGCGAAAAATCAAAAAAATAACCAGGGACATAAAATATTATGGCGGATTTAAATAAAATAATAGAGGAATTATCAAGTTTAACAGTTGTGGAAGCAGCTGAACTATCAAAACAGCTAGAAGAAAAATGGGGTGTTACAGCAGCAGCAGCAGTTGCAGCTCCCGCTGCTGCATCAGGTGGTGCGGCACCAGCAGAGGAGAAAGATGAATTTTCAGTAGTCTTAGCTTCAGCTGGAGATAAAAAAATTAACGTTATAAAAGAAATTAGAGCAGTTACATCATTAGGACTAAAAGAAGCTAAAGATTTAGTTGAAGGCGCTCCTAAGGAAGTAAAAGCAGGTGTTAATAAAAAAGAGGCAGAAGAAATTAAGAAAAAATTAGAAGCTGCCGGTGCAAAAGTAGAACTCAAGTAATTAACTTAAATAATTTTATTAAGTTATTAAGCTGAAAATTTTTAATGGATTTATCTTTTACGGGTAAAAAAAATATAAGAAAAAATTTTGGTAAACTTAAAGAAAGTTTGTCAATTCCAAATCTTATTGAAGTACAAAAAAATTCTTACAAACAATTAACAAAATTAAATACTGAAATTGAGCAACACCTAGTAAAAGGTTTTGATAGAGTATTCAAAAGCATATTTCCAATAGAAGATATAAATGACAAAGCTACCTTAGAGTACGTTTCTTATAGGTTTGATAAACCTAAATTTGATGTTGAAGAATGTATTACAAGAGGCCTAACATACTCAGCTGCTTTAAAATGCACATTAAGACTTGTTGTGTATGAAATAGACGTTGAAAATAATACTAAAGAAATATTATCAGCAAAAGAACAAGAAGTTTATATGGGAGAAATTCCCATGATGACTGATAGTGGAACATTCATAATTAATGGAGTCCAAAGAGTTGTTGTAAATCAAATGCATAGAAGCCCAGGTGTATTCTTTGATCATGATAAAGGCAAATCTCATGCTAGTGGAAAATTACTATTTAATTGTAGAGTTATTCCTAATAGAGGATCATGGTTAGATTTTGAATTTGATGTAAAAGATCTTTTGTATTTTAGAATAGATAGAAAGAAAAAAATTCTAGTTAGCACACTACTATTAGCTCTTGGTTATACTAAGAATGATATTGTTAACGAGTTCTATGAAAAAGAAACTTATTTATTTGACGAAAAAAACGAAAAATGGAAAACAAAATTTGACCCTGAAAACTATAAATCGAAAAATTTTTCTGAAGAAGTTATTGATGCTAGAAACAATAAAGTTGTAATAAAAGCAGGTGAGAAGGTAAATTTTTTAAGTGCTAAAAAATTACAAAATAATGGTTTAAAAGACATTTATGTTCCTAAAGACTCACTTATCGGAAAATTTCTTCATAAAAAAATCAACTTAGATAGTGAAAATGAAAAGTTTGATATTGGAACAGAACTTAATGATACAATATTAAATAAATTAATTGAAAATAATATATTAAATATTGAAATATCAAAAACAAATCCAATTAATAAAGGACCTTATTTACTTATAACACTCTTAAACGATAAAAATGAAACTAAGAATGATGCAATAAATGATATTTACAAAGTATTAAGACCAGGTGAACCACCAACTATTGAAATTGCTTCTCAAATTTTTAACAATTTATTTTTTAGCTCTGAAAGATATGATCTCTCTGATGTTGGTAGAGTTAAAATGAATTCCAGACTTATGCTTAATTGTTCTGATAAAATTACAATTTTAAGAAATGAAGATATAATTTCGATTATAAAAAAAATGTTAGAATTAAGAGATGGAAAAGATGACGTAGATGATATTGATCATTTAGGTAATAGGAGAATAAGATCAGTTGGTGAACTAGTAGAAAATCAAGCAAGAATGGGCGTTTATAGAATGGAACGTGCTATTAAAGAAAAAATGACAACAATAGACGTAGAATCAGCTATGCCACAAGATTTAATAAATGCCAAACCATTAACTGTATCTTTAAAAGATTTTTTTGCCACTTCTCAACTTTCACAATTTATGGATCAAACAAACCCTTTGTCAGAAATTACTCACAAAAGAAGAGTCTCAGCTTTAGGTCCTGGAGGACTAACAAGAGAAAGAGCTGGCTTTGAAGTTAGAGACGTTCATCCAACACATTACGGAAGAATTTGCCCAATAGAGACACCCGAAGGACCAAATATTGGATTGATAAATAGTTTATCAACTTATTCAAAAATTAATAAATATGGATTTATAGAAAGCCCGTATAAAAAAGTAGAAAATGGTAAAGTTGAAGAAAATATAGAATATTTGTCCGCAATGGAAGAAACTAAATATACAATAGCTCAAGCTAATTCTAAATTAGATAAAAATGGAAAGTTTATTGAGGATCTTGTTTCATGCAGACAAAATTTAAATTTTATTTTGTCAAAGCCTGAAAACGTTGATTATATTGACGTTTCGCCAAAACAATTAGTGTCTGTTGCTGCATCACTAATTCCTTTTTTAGAAAATGATGATGCAAATAGAGCTTTAATGGGTTCAAACATGATGAGACAGGCGGTTCCATTAATGAAACCTGAGGCTCCACTAGTTGGAACCGGAATTGAAAGTGATGTGGCATTAGATTCAGGCGTTACAATTGTCGCGAAAAGAGATGGAATTGTTGATAAAATTGATGGAAAAAGAATTGTTATAAAAGCTTCTGAGGAGAAAGACTTTTCCAAATCTGGTGTAGACATTTATAATTTACAAAAATTTAAAAGATCAAATCAAAATACATGTATTAATCAAAAACCTCTAGTAAGAGTAGGAGACAAGGTAAAATCAGGAGATATTATTGCTGATGGACCATCAACAAAAGTAGGTGAACTTGCTTTGGGAAAAAATGTAACTGTGGCTTTCATGCCTTGGCAAGGATATAATTTTGAAGACTCAATTTTAATATCAGAAAGATGTGTAACTGATGATGTATTTACTTCAATACATATTGAAGAGTATGAGGTAATGGCGAGAGATACAAAGCTAGGCGAAGAAGATATTACAAGGGATATTCCAAACGTAAACGAGGAAGCTCTTAAAAATTTAGATGAGTCAGGAATAGTCTACATTGGTGCAGAAGTAAAACCAGGAGATATTTTAGTAGGAAAAGTTACGCCGAAAGGAGATTCGGCCTCGGGCCCTGAAGAAAAATTATTAAGATCAATATTTGGTGAAAAAGCAATAGATGTTACTGATACGTCACTGAGAATGCCAAGTGGTAGTGGTGGAACCGTAGTTGATGTAAGAGTTTTTAACAGACATGGAATTGAAAAAGACGAAAGATCAATAATTATTGAAAGATCTGAAATTGAAAGTGTTCAACAAGATAAACTAGTAGAAGAAGAAATTCTACATAGAAGTATAAAACAAAGAGCAAGTTCAATAATATCAGGATTAAAAAATGCTAAAAAAATTAAAAATCTAAACGTGGGTGATACAATCGATGAAAACAAAATAAATGATTTATCTATAAATGAACTATTTAAAATTGATGTAAAAGAAAATAAAGCTTCCGATGCAATGAACAAACTTAAAGACCAATATAATAGTGCAAATCTAGATATACAAAATAGATTTGAAGATAAGGTTTTAAAAATTCAACAAGGAGATGACTTACTTCCTAGCGTGATGAAAATGGTTAAAGTTTTTGTTGCAATGAAAAGAAGACTTAGACCAGGAGATAAAATGTCTGGTCGCCATGGAAATAAAGGCGTTGTAAGTAAAATAGTTCCAATTGAAGATATGCCATATATGGAGAGTGGACAACCTGTCGACATAGTTTTAAATCCACTTGGAGTTCCTAGTAGAATGAATGTGGGTCAAATTTTAGAAACACATTTAGGTTGGGCATGTTCTGAACTAGGAAATCAATTAAAAGTCTTAATAAATAAAATGGATAAAAAAATTGAAAAAAATAATGATATTAAAAAAGTTTTGAGTTCAGTTTACGGTGATGAAGTTTACAATAAAACGATTGATAAGTTATCAACTTCAGAATTTTCAGATTATATTGAGAATATGAAAAATGGAATACCAATTGCAACACCAGTATTTGACGGAGCTAAAGAAGATGATGTTACTAAAATGTTAAAAACA